>DATGKW010000080.1:0-11631 GCA_035294465.1 Ktedonobacteraceae bacterium
CACCGGACTTAAAGACCGTCGGCGATTGTTTCTCCTCAACGTGCCAGAAACCGGGCAGGCTGGGTTTCTCCGGGCGACCCGTCGTTACATGGAAAGCCTTCACCAGCTTGCCATGATCGTAAACACGCAGAACCTCCTCACCTAGCGAGACAACGACAACTTTCTGATTGAAAACATTGTAATGCTGCATAAGCTGAACATCGGTCGCATGCGGCTTGTCCCAGGGAGTTTTGTCGCTCGCATTTGCCTGGTAAGCCTGAAAATTCACCAGGAACATATCGGCGTCCTGGACGGCGTGCAAGTAATCGGTAGCGGTCTTTGCGCCGGAAAGGTCATCCTGGACAAAGCCATCGACGCCATCCGGGCCATACTCATAGCCAAGCTGATAGGTTGTGCCATTGTAGTCATCATGATACGTGTGAGTTTTGCCCCACGCGCTAGCTTGTTGCGACAACTGCTTTTCCAGGCTGGTGGCCTCAGTTTTAAGAGTCGCGAACCTGATGCTCTTCACATGCTGATCCACTGTCTGTAAAACACCCTGATAAACATCGGCGCTCTGCGCGGCCTCCAGGGCCTTCTGGTCATGCGTATACTCCAGATGATAGGTGCTCGTCCCTGCCTGGTACTGCTCCAACAACCCAATCCATTGCCGAAATGTTGCCAGTTGCAATTGCCCTTGCTCCTTCTGAAGCGCGCTGACCGCCTCTATATCGCTCTCCTTATGGTTCTTGACAACGGAATTACTGGAACCACTACACGCGCTGAGCAAAAGTAGGCAGCCAACGAGAAAACCGGTAATCAGGCCAGGCCGCTTTGGCCTGGCTCGCTGCCTCGTATGTGGTCGAAAGAAATGACGCATGTGCTCTTCCTTTCCATAGAACTACAACAGATAAAAATGTTGATGTGACTATATGCTATCTACCTCCATAATACACCTCAGCTTGCATATTTATGTCAAAATGTATCATTCTGGATATATCTACAAGAAGAGTAAAATATACTTTGATAGGAATAGAAGCAGAACAATATTTTAGACGAAAAAGAGCGTGGAAGCTCATCCTTGCTAGCATTGAAAAATTCTCAGTAATCTATAACTCTGGCTTTATGATTCGAGCAGTATTTTTCTGCACAAACATCTGGCGAGAAACGCCCGCGCCGGATGAAACGCGCTCCTGAAGAGGAAGAATGATTGTTTTCCACGAAGAGAGACGACGAGAGAGAAGCGAGCAAATTCAGGAACGCAGCAGAGAAGCGGCTTGCGAGAACCTCACAAATTCTGATAAACTAACGTTTGGTAGGGAACAAGACGCACTGATGCATCGTTTATGGGCTGCGTATCGACACTGAGGTTCATCATTACGCGCCTGCCCGGAGAAGGAGACAAGCAACCTATGACTATGATGATGAGCAGGAAGGCCCTGGAAGAATACGGGCTGGTCAACCTGGGCAATATTAACTGGAACTTGCCACCGGCTGCGCTTGTAGAACGCGCACTGGAGCGTAAAGAGGGTATGTTAGCTGCCAATGGAGCGTTCGCTGCCACAACGGGGTCGCATACAGGACGCTCGCCAAAAGATAAGTATATTGTTGCGCATGAAAAGTATGCTGAGAAAATCTGGTGGGGCGAGAACAATCATCCGATGGCGCAAGAATATTTTGCCGTAGTGCGCCAGAGCCTGTCCGCTTACTTGCAAGGGCGCGATGTATTCGTGCTCGACGCAGCAGCCGGAGCAGATCCACACTATCGCATGCCTATCCAAGTTATTACCGAACTGGCCTGGCATAACCTCTTCGCCCGCCAGCTCTTTCTCCGCGCCAACGAAAGCGACCTGACCAGCGAACGGCCAGGCTTTACCATCCTCTGCGTGCCCAATTTCCACACCGATCCACGCATCCATGGGACGCGCACCGAAACTGCGATTATTGTTGATTTCCAGGAGCGCCTGGTGCTGATCGCCGGCACGCATTACGCCGGTGAAATGAAAAAATCCATTTTTACGGTCCTCAATTTCATTTTACCCGCTGAGGGTGTGCTGCCCATGCACTGTTCCGCCAACATGGGGCCGGCAGGCGATGTGGCGCTCTTCTTTGGCCTCTCTGGCACCGGTAAGACCAGCCTCTCCGCTGATACCAGCCGGCGGCTGATCGGCGATGATGAGCACGGTTGGGGCGATCATGGCGTCTTCAATTTCGAGGGCGGCTGCTATGCCAAGTGTATCAATCTTTCGCAGAAATACGAGCCGCAGATCTGGAATGCGATCCGCTTTGGCGCGGTCTATGAGAACGTCGTACTCAAAGAGGACCGCGAGCCGGACTACACCGATGATTCGCTAACTGAGAATACCCGCGCCGCCTATCCAATCGACTTCATCGACAATGTCGTGCTGGAAGGCAGGGGCGGGCAACCCAAAGCAGTAATCTTTCTGACCGCCGACTCTTTTGGCGTGCTCCCCCCGATCTCGAAGCTGACAACCGAGCAGGCAATGTATTACTTCCTCTCCGGTTACACCAGCAAGCTAGCCGGCACCGAAGCCGGCGTAACCACACCACAGGCCACGTTTAGCTCCTGCTTTGGCGCAGCCTTCCTGCCTCTGCGCCCTGGAGAATACGCCAATCTGCTGCGCGAGCGCATCGAGAAGCACAACGTGCGCTGCTACCTCATTAACACTGGCTGGAGCGGCGGCCCCTACGGCACCGGCTCGCGCATCAATATCAACTATACCCGCTCGATGGTACGCGCGGTGATTAGCGGGGAGATCGAGAAAGTAGAAACTGTCACCGATCCGATTTTTGGCCTGAGCATGCCCACGGCCTGCCCCGATGTACCTGCCACTATCCTGATTCCGCGCAACACCTGGCCGGACAAAGAGGCTTATGATCGTATTGCGACGGACCTGGCCGGCCGCTTCAAGGAGAACTTCAAACAATTCACCCTCGTCGGTGACGATGTGCGCCGAGCTGGCCCACGCTAAGCATTCCTTGCATGATGCAGCCAAGCGACGGGAAAGGGAGTCGGAGGCAAGACAGAAAACCGTGCATTACATACACGAGAACCGCCAGAGAGGGCCGATTTATCGTGTCTTTTCCCGATTGATCGGGGAACGCCTGCCTTACACGAATGTTATGTTAAGCTGTACCTGCCGGCGGATGTGACGGGCATTTCATCGTAACGGCAGACCGATCAGGTGATGAGCGGCTCACGCTGAAGCGTGGTAGTGTACGCTCAAATAACTATCTATGGCGATTTATCGTTATTTCATGCAAAAGCACATATTTTTTTTCTGATTCAATCACTCATGTAGTTGGAGTCAATGGAGCTTGCCTCCGGCTCTCTCTGCCGCTTCTCCGACTGGTCGAGAATATACAACCAACGTTCAAAATGCTTGCTTTGGCCCATCACAATAGGACCATCTGCATGCCGCTTGCCTGTTTATCTGGCATATGCGATAATTCCGCTTGATCCTGACCGTTTATTTACTCTATATCTTTCTAACCGCTTGATCCCTGGCTATCCAGGCTCTTGTTTCTTGAGGTATTTTAAGATGAGACAAAACGATGGCAGCGAGCTTCTTGGTCCAAACGACCCTCGCAATCTCGTAATCGGCATCATCCATGTTTCCCCCAACGATGACCGCCAGAGCGTTATTACTGCAATTGCTACTCAGGATAAGCTAGGTCGCGACCAGATTGTCCTGGACCTGCCCGCCCAGAATAAAGCGTTTAAGAGCGCGGTTGATTTCGAGGGCCTGCACCACATGGCCAGCGAGATTGAAGCGACGATTGTGCTGGTCGCGCCAGAAAGATCGAAAATTGCAAATCTAGCCAGAAAAGAGAATTTTACCGTCTACCCCTCTCTAGAAGAGCTTGCCTCCGCCGAATTTCCACCTCTGGAACCCAAAGAGGCCGAGAATCAGGCAAACGGCTATAGTACAGGTGCAGCTTCTACGACGGAGAATCAGGCAGGCCAGGAAGATCCTGCTGCTGCACCTGCCCCTCCGCCGGTCCAGCCTCCTCCTGACACGCCGCTCAGCCAGGCCCAGGTCCCTACTACTGGCCTTCCGCCGGTCCAGCCTCCTCCTGACACGCCGCTCAGCCAGGCCCAGGTCCCCACTACTGGCCTTCCGCCGGTCCAGCCTCCTCCTGACACGCCACTCAGCCAGGCCCAGGTCCCCACTACTGGCCTTCCGCCGGTCCAGCCTCCTCCTGAGGAGGACGAGACGCCTACTGATCCAGCGATGAAGCAAGCAAGCATCCCTGCGCCGACCGGCACGCAGGACCGCAATGGCCAGCAAGCAGCGGATAGAGGGGCAGCAGCGGGGATGTATCTGCCGGTCCCGATGCCCGCCGACTCAAACGCACTGGTCCCTTCCAGTTCGCAGCTTCCCATGTACTACGAGCCAATCGAACAACCACCGCGCCGCCGTTCGTGGCGGGGCCTGATCATCACAGTGGTTATTATTCTTGTGTTAATCGGCCTGGGTGTGTTGTTCTATCGCCCCATTCTCGACCTGATCTTCCCGCCGACCGCGACGGTGACAATCATCCCCGCCAGCCAGCAGGTCCAACATACCTATCAGATAACCGCCGTGCTGGGCGTACCCGATCCCACCAGGAACCAGGTAGATGCGCGTGGGCTCTATGCCAATTCGCAGACGCAGAGCCAGACGGTCAAAGCCACCGGGCAGGGCAGCACTCCTGGCAGACAGGCACAGGGGACATTGACTTACTATAATACCTCGACCGCGACCCAGACTATTCCAGCAGGCACGGTGATTTTTGATCCCAACGGCATCGCAGTGGTCAACGACGACACCATCACCTTACCCGCGCTCAATCCAGCTGCCGGCCTGGGTAGCGTGACAGACGCAGCTCATACCGTGAACGTGGGAAGCGCGCAAAACATTCCGGCCAACGACTTTAACGATCAAGCCTGCTGTGGCGAGGGTATCTATGTCAGTAACACGGTAGCCTTCACCGGTGGTCAAGATGCGCAGACGTTTACGTATGTTCAGCAAAGCGATATCGATGGCGTGGTACAATCGCTGAGTAGCTCGCTGACTCAACAGGCAACCGCGAATTTGCAAGGCCAGGTGCGCACAAACGAAAAGCCGGTAGGCAAACCGCACTGCACTCCCCAGGAAACGAGCAATCACCAGGCAGGCGCGCGGGCCAGCACAGTTACGGTCAGCGTTACCGTCAGTTGCGTAGCCGAGGTCTACGATATGCAAGCGGTACAGGCGCTGGCAACCAACGAACTCACCCAGGATGCCAGCAAAAATCCTGGTCCGGCCTATGCTCCCGTGGGCGATATCGTCACGCAGGTAGTACAGGCTACTCCTGATAAAAGCGGCAACATTCTCCTGGCAGTCAAGGCCGGAGGAACCTGGGCCTACCAGTTTACCCCTGCTCAGCGCCAGCATTTCGCCAACCTGATCGCAGGCAAGAGCAGCCAGGACGCCAAAGCTATCCTGCAAAAACAAACAGGTGTCGCCCCCAACGGAGTCGCCATTACCCTGACCGGCGTGGGCGTCACTACTCTCCCGGACGACACCAGCCGCATTACCATTGATATCGAGGCAGTGCAGAGCCCGCGCTCGTAAGGTTTTTTCTTATTCCTATCCTAAAGGAACGCCGGCTCTGTCATCTGTGAAATGCACGAACTATCAGGCGCTTGATAGGGATTATCTTCAAAGGCCGCGATAATTTGATCGGAGCAATCCGAGCTATATTCCTGGCCGTGTCCCTGGCCGGGGAAAGTAAAGAGGTAGCTATGGCTCAGATGGCTGGCCGTGTCCTGGGCATTGGCGGGCGGCGTAATCGGATCATACTCGCCGGCGAGCACCAGCGTTGGTAAACTGCTGACAACCGGCTGCTTCTGTGCCGCCGGCACCGGCTGGACCTTCCAGAACTGGCACACGCTATACTCCTCCTCCTCGCCCTCCTGCCCAAAAACCTTCGCAATCTGCGGCGCGACGCCTTGCTCCGAATTAGTGATATCCTGCTGCGTTATGAACGGATAATCCTCGCTGCATTCGGTGGAGTAGAATAGCCCATCGCTGATGGTATCGTCAAAGCCAACTTCCCCGTAGATTTCCGAGAGTTGAGTATAATCGTGATTCTTGATCTGGTAAATCGTCTGCGGCAGCGCCGGAATAATGGACGTAGCATAGAGCGAGCTAAAGAGCCAGCCAACCAGATCATCGCCCGCAAACGAGGAGATCGTATACTGTTTGTTGGTCGTGAGATCAACAGTACTGAAGCTAATAGGATGAGCGTTCAATTGTGCTACCAGGTTATAGAAAACGCTTTGCAGGTTGGGATACCTGGCGTTGCAATTCGGGTCCCTGGCACAACCTTGAAAAAGCACAGTAAAGACGCGCTGCGCGTCTGAAGGAAGCTGGGTGCGATTGTCCTGGGGTGGATAAACCGAATCTAGCACCACAGCATGCACAACCGATGGATAGAGGCGCATCACAGTCAGCGCCAGGCGCGTACCGTAGGAGACGCCATAGATTGTCATCTGTTTGTAGCCCAGAGCATGCACAATATCGGCTACATCGGCAGCGTTCTGCAAGGTATTAAAGCTGCTCAGGTCAATGCCCGATGAAACCAGGCGGGTATAGCACGCCTGCGCAGCCTGCTCGTAGGTCTGCTGGCTGCCCGCAGCTGAGTCTTGCTGAAGCGCGATCAATTCTGGGCACTTCAACGAAGGCGTAGAGTAGCCGGTCCCGCGCTGATCGAACATGATCAGATCGTGATCGAAATACTTGAAAAAGAGGCTGTTATAGTTGGCGGCGGTGACATACTGCGCCCAATCGGAGAGTGAGGGGCCGCCGGGACCGCCTTCGAGGCGCAGGACAGGATCGGGATCGACGCTGTGCAGATATTTTGGCGATCTAAAGATCGCGACGGCCAGTTTTACTGTCTTGCCATCATTGGTGCCGCGATCCTCTGGCACGGTCACATAACCACAGCTGAGTTGCTGCCCCTCAACGATGCCTGCACCCGGCTGGAATGGGCACGGAGCAGCCTGGAAAGCCGAGGTAGGTTTGCCCAGTTGTCCCGCGGGAGTGCTGGCAGGCGCGTGCGTGGTCGGCGTGGGAGTTGAACCGGGCACGCGGGCGAGCGAGATCGTTGCAAACATCACAGCCAGTACGACGACCGCCGCGAGAACTATCCCGGCGATAGCCAATCCACCCAGCCGGCGAGGCCGCAGCGGGACAGGCCACTGCATAAGCGGCGTAGTAATATCAGACGGCGGCACATAACCCAGGGGAAGTGGCACATAGCCAGGTGGCGGCGTCATCGGAATGTAACCCGGCTGCGCAGGCGGCGGAACATAGCCCGGAGGCAGTGACATGGAGCCAGACTGCGCATATCCCGGTGGCGGCGTTGCCGGGATAGAGCCAGACTGCGGTGCAGATTCCTGATAGGCTGGCTCAATATAGGGGTTGACCGAACTTTGCTGTGCGGGTTTTTCTTGCGCGCCACGCTGCGGGGAGGGAGTCTCATCCGGCCCGGCATTCATTGAAGGATCATTTTGCATAACAATACGTGCCTCTCCAGACTTGTTCTGCTCTTTTAGGGTCGAGTATATCAATGTATTTGAGCGAGTGTCAAGCGTTCGAGGTGGGTGAGCAAGGGAAAGAAAGAGCAGAGGCGGGATTCTTTTCGGGCGAAAAGCTACCTGTTTTCAAGGCAATCTTTCCCACACCATGGTCCAAATGTGCAAAATACGCTGCAAAGTACACAAAAATCAGCTATACTAGATAGAGATTCAAAGATCAACTTGTAACGCTGCTACTCAGTACCATTTTATCCTTATTTTCTAGGTGCGACTCTTTCAAATGTGGTTCGACTCATAATAGAACAGGTTCAGGAGTGCATTACATGCTAGAATGTCCATCCTGCCAGCAGGTTTTGCCCTCTAATGCGCGCTTTTGTGCGTACTGTGGGCAACGTCTGCCGGTCAAGACAACGATGGTCCTCCCCCCTCTTAAAGAGGAGGAACCACCCGCCGATCTCGCAACTTCTGCCGATCCTTTTGCGCATATAAAACGCGAACTGGCCGCACAAGGCCCCGATATTACAGCCGTTATGGACTCGCTCCTGCCCTTTGTGTACGAGAACCATCGCGCTGAGAACCAGGCGCTGTTTGCCAGCGCCCTGGCGAGCAAGCCACCTCTGGAGGATGCCGTCTGGGGACGGATAGCCTTCGTCCTGGGGGCCTATGGCAATTATTTGCACCGCTACCCGCTGAGCGCCGAGCAAAAGCGGCTGGTTTGGCGAGCGCTGCTCTGGGCCGTTTATTACGAGCGCTGCTACCGGCACAAATACCTGACGCAACGCTGCCAGCAATTGCTCCATTTCTTGCAGGGCTGCGCGGGCGACGCCGTTTTTGTGGATGAAATCATGAGCGATCTGGACGCACTCTGCCCATACCTGGAAAGAGGCAGCCTTAAATCGATGCAGACAGCTCTGCAACAATTACCGGGCGCGCCCGCAACTCTGCTTGAGCGCGTCGGCGAACAGTTAGCCCTGGCTGAAAAGCGGAGGCAAGAGCAAGAGGCAATGGCAGCGGCAGCGCGCAAGAAAAAAGAGGAGCAGGCCCGGCAAACGTCTTTGCATAAGTCAGGACGTGGAGAACAATGGGTGCCAGACAGCATTGCTGGGAAGACGACCCGACATGGGATCCAGAAGGCGAGCCATTCCGATAAAAAAATTCAGAAGGCGCCACAGCTTCGGGCACCTGGTCCGCAAAAGCGGGCGTCGGGCGAGCTTGCGCCGGGCACTCGCCAGTTGCTCTCTTTCTTCACCGAAGAACAATGTATGGAATTCTTTGCCAGCCTGCGCGGCGCACACCTGGAGACGCTTACCCGCCTCCTGCTGGATACGCGTAAACAGTTGCTCGCAGCGCTCCGCCAGGAACTGCTTGCCGGACATGAGATGGAATACCAGGCACCGCGCCGGCCTATTCGCCTGGGCAAAAAACAGGCGAACCGTTTCGCCGAAGCCCGCCGCCTGCTGGCCAGCTCGCGCAGTAGCGAGCAGCAGGCCGGCTTGCACCTGTTTGAGCAGGGCGCGCGCGAAACTACGCATCCCGATTATCAGCAGCTCGCGCGCGAATGGATGCTCTACGCTCGCGCGGTGGCCCAGGGAGGCCATCGCGCAGTCAACGATTGGGAAAGCGATCTCCGACACGACAAGACTTCGTGGGAAGAGCGCTGGAACCTGGCCCTCTTTTACTGGCAGACCGGCCACCCGGAGGAAACCCTGCGTATCCTCAAGCCAGGACTGGATGAATTACGTTCGCCGGTTGCCCACCTGCGCTTTGCTCTGGCCTGTGCCCTCGATCTCCTGGAGAAGCCGCAACAGAAAACGTCTTCCGCGCCGCAAGAGGCGCTGGCCTTTCTGCTGGCTCACCTGGAGCACTGGCCGCACCCGTTGAGTTGCCTGACGTGGCTGGCTCTGGCGCACGAGACGCATGGGCCGCTCCATCCACGCCAGCAATCACAGCGCCTGAGTACCTTCCAGGAGTTGATAGAACGCCCGCTGAACCTGCCGGATCCGCGCATGGACTTATCCGAAACACAGGTAGCAACTCTAGAAGCAGCGCTGGTAGAGGGAGCCAGATGCGAAGAAGCCTGGCTCCTCTGGATCAACGACTATGCCGAACGCCATCCGCGTAAATACCCGGCCTGGATTAAATTAGCTGAGATCAGCGAACGTCTCCGGCGGCTGGAAACGGCGGAACTGGCCTTGCAGCACGTCGTGGAGATCCAATATCACAACGATTACGCCCACTACCAGGAAGGCACTCCACTGCCACGCGCCGAATTTTTGCGCCGCAATCTGGAACGGCTCTTCGAGTTTTACCAGCGTCACGGCCTGATTGCGCAAGGGACCGAGGCTTTTCGGTGCTGCTATCCCCCCCTGAGCCATCTTTGGGATACCCATGAGCCAGCCAATCATCGGCTGATCTTCCTGACGCGCCCATACCTGGAAGCCCATCTGCGCTCCGAAAAAGAGGCAAGCGAGGCACGGAGCGAACGCAGCCTGTGTGATCTCAGCAAAACCGCCACCGTGCCGCTGGAATCCTTCAAGCCCGGCCGGCGAGTCGGTATTTTTGTAGATTACGAGAATATCGCGAGCTTCATTCCGCCTGGAATAGATGCCGAAGAGGTAGGCAAGGCGCTCAAAAACTACGCCGCACATTTTGGTGAGGTGGTCTGCCAGTGGGCCTCGGCCAGCCCGCAGAATCTCTCGAATCTGGCTGATGTACGCCTGGGATTGGAGACTGCGCATTTTAAGGTACGTTTCCCGCGCCGTGAATTGCAGTTTAGCCCTTCGAAAAAGAACCTGGCAGACTTCGCACTACTGGAGTGCTTGAGCGAGGCCAGTGCTAACGAGCGTCCCGATGTGTACCTGATTGTCAGCGGGGATCGCGATTACTATGAGCGCATCTGTAGCCTGCTTGACGCTGGACATACGGTGCGCCTTCTCGTTGCTACTGGAAGCCAGCACCTTTCGTCCAGGTACCGCGAACTCCAGCAACGGAGGGCACGTGCTCGCCAGGCTGCCGGTCACGAAGAATCGGATTTCTTCATTGACGATCTGGAAGAGATCCTGTATCCACTGGTTTCAGTAAATTGACATTGCTGCACATCTCTTTCTGCATCTTCTTAGGGAAACGGGGAAAGCTGCAAATAGCAGGAAACAACCATCATTTTGCTGAATCAGCATGCAGCCAATTCGGCAAAACTCGCGCCCCTTTATCCTGTTGAAGGATCGGTTCCTGCCGATTAAAATGAAGAAAGAGAGAGAAAAGGCCAGCGCAGAAAAGATGAGGTATTTCTTATGACACAGGCGTATTACCCAAAATATCCACAAGCAATGATCGGCTCGCTGTATCCCACCAACTATATTGTGTGCGTCATCAATGATCTGCAAGAGGCAATGCAAGCAGTAGAGGCTTTTCAGGCTGCCGGTTTTGACGCCAGCACTGTCCGTCTGATGAAAGCGAGCGAATTACTGGAGAAAATTCAGGAACTGGAACAGCGCAAGAGCGCCTTCCAGCGGTTTTTCTCCAGCTTCCAGGACATCAACAACGAAACGGGCATGGAAGTCTATCAACTCGAAGCGAAACAGGGCCATCATATCCTGTACATACGCACCTGTGCCCCATCAGTTTGTACAAGCCCAAGCAGAGAGATCGGTCGGATCCGCGAGATCCTGGGACGGTACCGGGCTCACACGATCAAGTTTTTCGGCACATGGTCCGTGGAAGACATTCCTCCTCTTCACCTCCAGAAACACTAAGAGTGTGCCTGTCGCTCCCGATAGATTCTTAATGCCTGACTAATCAGTTCGCCACCGGCTCCGTCAAAGGGCATGGAGAAAGGGCGCTGGTCTTCGGGCATGTTGGCGATGTCATTGTACATCTTGCCAAGGCCCTGCTCGATCCCTTTATCACCGTGGGTAAAGCCCTGAACCAGGTCGTTCCACTCGCGGGCCAGCTTCTGGGCAGCGGGTCCGGCGGGATCTTCATTAGCAGCGACCAGGCGGCGCAATTCGGCGAGCGCGGCATTCCAGCGCTGGGTAGCAATCCGCTGATCCTCGGCGGTCCAGTTC
>DATGKW010000081.1:0-20781 GCA_035294465.1 Ktedonobacteraceae bacterium
ATTGGTCAGCAGGCAAATGGCCCCTTTGGCGCGGGCGATCTCGATAGCTTGCAGACGAACAAAGTAGCGTTCTCCCGTATTGTCCTGGGCGATTTCCTGCAAATTCAGCAGCAGAATCTGACCACTCAGGTCGGCGTGACACCGCTTTTCAGTGTCAATGGCAAATATATCGTGTCGGGCAATGTCAACAGCTTCGGTATCTTTGCCAACAGCCAGCATCCCAACGAGGCGTGGGAATTTATCAAATGGGCCACTGGCGCTGGCGCGGAGGGCTTCGGCAAGGTGAGCGATGCCCCGGCTGACCAGACGGCTTTCAACAGCATGGCCTCGTATATCCAGCCCACCACCTTTGCGCAAACACTGATTGCGGCGGAGAAAGGCTTTACACCCATCGTCATGACCCCTAAACAGCAGTACGGCACCGATATTGGTGATATTCTGACCGACCTGGCCAACGGGAAAATTACCCCGGCCCAGGCGGCTCAGCAAATAGAGACGAAGGGCAATGCCGACCTGTCTGCGGCTTCGTAACAAGCAAAATATGCATGAAATACCTATAATATACCATAGAGGGCCGATTTCATCCTGCCCTGCCCCGCTTCAGCGGGGGCCGCTCACCTGGCTGTGTGCCCAGTTTTCGACTAACAGCTCCATGGGCCTGTTGCTCGGTCATGCTCCTGTTTTTCATCGACAGACCAGCGGGCACTCCAGGTGGTCGGCGAGATCCGTGTAAGGCAGGCGCTCCCCGATCAATCGGGACAGGACACGATAAATCGGCCCTCTATGGTGTTTCGTGGATGTTTCCACTATCGTGGGAAACTGTTCATCTCGTGGTCGAGAAGGAGGGAGCCGCGTTATGCTTACCTGGCGACGCTCAGACATGCAAGCTGCTCGTTCAATCCAGAAGCCTGCCGGACCAGTCCAGCGTTTTCTGCGCAAAGAAAAAGTCGCGGGCTATCTGTTTATCGCGCCCTGGATTATCGGGTTCCTGCTGTTCTACCTGTACCCGCTGCTGGATACGATCTATATCAGTTTCACCGATATGAAACTTTTTGGCACGCCGGTATGGATAGGCTTGCAAAATTATCAAGAGTTGTTCAGCAGCAGTTCTGTCTTTTTCCAGGCCACCGGGAACATGGTGCTCTATGTCGTGTCGGCTACACTCATCTATGTCCTGGGCGGACTGGGTCTGGCGTTGCTTTTGCACCGCAAATTTCCCGGCAGTCAGACCTTCCGCGTGATCTTCTACCTGCCCAGCTTGATGGTCGGGGTTGCCACCGGCGCAATGTTTGTGCAGGTCTTCAATGGCCAGAATTACGGCCTGATCAACGAATTTCTCGCTTTCATCCACCTGCCAACGGTAAACTGGCTCAACAACTATGACCACCCGATTGTCGGTCTGATCGCGCTGATCATTACCACCGCCTGGTTTACCGGCGGCACGATGCTCATTTTTATTGCCGGCCTCAAGGGCATTTCGCCAACCTATTATGACGCTGCACGCGTGGATGGAGCCGGCCCGTGGCAGCGTTTCCGCTCGATTACCCTGCCTCTGCTAACGCCGGTGATTCTGTTTAATACCCTGCTCACTCTGATCGGGCATATCCAGGTGTTTGAGACAGCCCTGATTTTCGCCGGGGGCGGCAGTGGCTCGGTCGGGTCGATCACCAGCGTTCTGGGCTACCATGACAGCCTGGCAACCTATCTGACCTATCTGTTCCAGGAAGGCATTCTCTACCACCACTATGGCTTCGCCTCAGCCCTGGCGATTGTGATCTTTCTGATCACACTGGCTCTGACCGCGTTTGTCCTGATCATTTTCAAGCCGTTTACCTTCTACCAGGGTGCTCCCGAAGGATAGAGAAATGCCTGAGCTATACATTGCCAGCGTAAGGAAAGGAGTATACGCGCTATGTCTCTTGCGGGCACTTCCGCCTCTTCTATGGAATCTGCTTTAGCAGCACGCACACGGGCCGTGCGCCGCTATCGGCGGGGGCGTGCCTACGTGCGCGCGAGCATGATCCTGACTTACCTGATCCTGGGCGTGGGAGCGATCATTATTCTGGCGCCGTTTGCCTGGCTGCTTTCGGCCTCGCTCAAGACGACCGAGCAATATTTTGCTTCGCCAATCCAGTGGATACCTCAGCCCATTGTCTGGAGCAACTATGCTGAGGCGTTCACCATCTACGGTTTTGGCCGCGAGGTCCTCAATAGCCTCTTCCTGGCGACATATGCTATGGTGGTCAGCACGACCGTCTCGTCGCTGGTAGCCTATGGGTTCGCGCGCTTTCGTTTTCCGGGGCGCACGCCGCTATTCATTCTCATGCTCTCGACCCTGATGTTGCCCGCCCAGGCCCTGACCATTCCTCTGTACATTACGTTCGTCAAATTTGGCTGGGTCGGCACCTTCTGGCCCATTCTGATTCCCCAGCTTGGAGGATCAGCCTATAGCATTTTCTTGTATCGCCAGTTCTTCATGGGTCTCCCTCGCGAACTGGACGATGCTGCGCGCGTGGATGGCTGTGGGTATCTGGGCGTCTGGTGGCATGTGATCCTTCCTCAGTCCAGGCCAGTTCTGATCGTAGTGGCCATCTTTACCTTCCTCTGGAGCTGGAAGGATGCCTGGAATCCACTGATCTACCTGAATAGCGATCAGACACGCACGGTGCCGCTGGGACTGCTCTACTTTAGCAATGGCTATACCACCGTGTTTCCCCAGATGATGGCTGCAACCGTTGTGGCCCTGGTTGTTCCGGTCATTCTGTACTCGATTGGACAGCGCTATATCGATAGGGGTGTAGCTATTGCTGAAGTAAAGTAAAGCGCAGAGGAAGCAGTTTTCTATGTGCTATACCTGGGAAACGCGACAAAGAACGCCGCCCCTTCATCGGGGACGCCGCTGCTCTCCATCCAGATCCGCCCGCCCATAGCCTCGATTAACTGGCGGCAGAGATACAGGCCCAGCCCGGCGCCCCGCTGCGCGCTGTGTCTGGCCGAAGTCAGGCGGGTAAATTTGGTAAAAAGCAGCGGCTGCTCTTGCGGGGAGATGCCCGGCCCCCAATCGCGAATCGTCAGAATGACAAATGCACTGGCTGACGGGACGGTATGTTCAGCATAGGCCCTGGCAGAGAGCTGCTGGAGTTGTTCCGCGCCCAGGCATTCGGCGTCCAGCGCGATAGGTGAGCCAGCGGGAGTGTATTTCAGCGCGTTGCCTAACAGGTTGAGCAGGACCTGGCGCAGGCGCAGCTCATCTACCCAGACCAGCATATTATCAGGAATATGCACTTCCACCGAGCGCTTCTCGCGCAGAATAATAGGCTCAAGAATCTCTAGAATCAATCGCACCGAGCGGGCCAGATAGACCGGACCGGACTTGAACGTGACCTTCTCCACGTCCAGGTGGGTCACATCCAGCACATTGCCTAGCAGCAGCACCAGCTCATCACAGCCGCGCCGGGCGTTTTGAATAAAACGCGCTCTGGATGTCTCATCTAGCGTCTCCCAGTAATCTCCCAGCAGTTCCAGATATCCCTGCACAGCCGTTAACGGGGTGCGCAGCTCATGCGAGACAGTCAGTAAGAAATTATTCTTGACCCGCTCCGATTCTTTCGCCTGGCGCACCGCCTCGCGCAGCTCTTCATAGAGGTGCGCGCCCTCGATTACTACCGCCGCCTGATTCGCAAACAATTCAAACAGGCTCATAGTCTCCCTGGTGGGGCGCAAGCCGCTCAGTGGAGCATCGGGAGTCAGAAAACCGAGCAACTGGTTATCTCCGCTCGTCAGCGGAACTAGCATGAGGTCTTCCGGACGCCATTCCTGGCTGCCGGCTGGAGCAACAGCGGAGAGCGAGGCCGGAATTGATAGGTCCCCGGACGAATTGACCACAACAAAATAGCTGGCGAACTCTTCATCCTGCCATATAGGGTCCTCGGCAGGCAAAAAATACGAGTCGCTGATGCGATACCGCTCATCGATGATCCGGGCAACCACATCATTTGGCAGAGGGTGTTCCCGCAGGTACTTCTCTTCAGCAACGTTGGCACCACTGGTGGCAACAACCCGAAAAAGGCCGTTGCCATCGGCCAGATAAATGGCGATGTGGCGAAAACGCAGAGCTTTGCAAGAGGTCACTGCGATGCGCTTGAGAAGGGTCTCTGTGTCCATTTGCAGGCGCAGAGAAGCGCCTATCTCGACAACATAGCGAAGGACGTCGCGAAGATATTCGAGGTTGCTCTCATTTGCCCTTCTATCCTCGCCGACCCCCACCGAATAGCCCCCACTGGCTCTCTGTTGTTCCACGACGCTGCCTCTCTAAGGATTTCTGTATCAGAAAAATTTTCGTCCTGGCAAATATCTATGCCAATCATTATAGCACGCACCAGAGATCCATTCTTATCTTAGTCCCAGGAACCACTGGCAGTCAGCCAGTCAAGCGTCACCTCTGGCATATGTGAAGCGGCTCCCTGGCGCTGTGAACAATGAGGCAAGCTATGCAGGATAGTTCCTCCATACTCCTTAGAAACTACACGCCGGTCGAAAATAATTACGGCATTGCGGTTGTCGTGGCTCCAGGCCAGGCGATTGAGGGCGCGGCGCATCCGCAGGGCAGCCATGGGCACAGTAACCTGGTGAAGCTGATCAGAGATATGCTCGGTGCGCGCTGCCATCGGTGGATCGTTAAGTACCGGCATGGGCAGACGCGCCACCAGCACACAAGCGGGCGGACGGCTCACTTCATCGGCCCCATCCCAGAACGCGCCGGTGCCCAGGAGAACCACGCGGTCCTGATCGCGGAAAAGCTGCCAGAGCTGGCGCGGCGAGCCATCAATGCCATGACCCAGCACGAGAATGCCGCGCGTCTCCAGTAATTGCTTCACAGCAGCATACGATCCACGTAATGCCGCGTGAGAGGTAAAAAGCACCACAAGCTGGCCTTCCAGCGCCGTCGCAAGCTGGATAATCGTTTCGTCGAGATGACGCTGGTATTGTGGCATATTGGGTTCCGGGACATCTTCGGGCAGATAGAGCAGCGTCTGCTCGTGGTGCTCGGTCACGACCGAAAGCGCTGGACAGGTTTCCGTATCAAGACCCAGGCGAGCGCGCTGGAACGCGAAATGGTTATCTACAGCCAGGGCCACACCGACGAGAATAGCGCCTCCCTGGGGAGAAAGAATGCAGCGTTTGCAGAGATCAGTCGTCGAGATTACCTGGGCGTAGAGGATGGGCGACGCTTCAGCACGTTGCAAGGCGGGAGAGAGCGTTTCGTTCGTGGTCTGCTGGCGCTGCTGGAGAAAAGGAGGTGGTGCAGGTGCCATCTTCAGCCAGTAGACCATAGGCAGATCTTTCTCTGCGCCGAGAGCCGGGGGCAGTGGCGTGCCCAGAGCCTGCTGCGCCAGGCGTTTCTGGATGGTCAGGCGATGAGCCAGCGCGGCCATTTCCCAGGCCAGAGACTGATCATCGCCGCCCTCCAGGTCCAGGTGATGGCGATTACGCCGCGTGGTCAGCATGATTTTCTCCGCCTCATGTACCAGATCGATCACGGTTTGCAACCGCTGGGAAGCCAGTTGCCAGCGATGTTCAACTTCCAACCAGGCGGCAATATTCCGTGTGGAGGCAGTCAGGCGTAAGGGTTGATCGCTTCGCTCTCCGCTGCGATTGGTCGGCGCGCGGCCCGCCTGCTCGCTCTTCCCTTTCTCGCGGCCATTTCCGCTATTTATTCCCTCCTGCAAAAGCTGGCCAAGCGCCCGAAAAAGACCATCGACAGCGACACTGGCCTGGCGCACATACTGGAACCAGTTGAGCAGCCGTGCATCCAGCTCCGTCCTTGGCACGGTGGGCGTCGAGGAAAGCCCACCCGGTCCATTCTCGCGCAGGGCAGGCGCGGCCAGTGCCAGCAGGCCCTGATAGCGCCCCCCCGGCAACTCGACGCCAAGCGTGTTTAGCAGTTCCAGCAGACGCGGGTGAGCCAGCTCGACCGTACTCCAGCGAGCCATCTCATCCTCCAACAGATCAGCATCCAGGATCAAACGACGATCAAGCGAGCGCAGCAGAGAATTGGGAGAGGACAGGTCATCCAGCAACCCGGCATGGGTAGTGACGACGATCTGAGCTACCCTGGCCCGCTCCCTGGCCTGGCTCACGAAACAATATCCTTTGCGCCGGTAGAGGCAGCGCTGATAGGGCGTCTCGTTCTTGCCATCGGCCAGGGATATGTGCTCAACGCCGGACGAAATGCGCTCCCAGGCCGTGATTTCCTGGGGAAGCAGGGTAAGCTCGCTGCGCTCGCCCGTGCGGGTTGCGTAGGCCCACAACGCGAGCTTGGCCATCCCGCGCGCCTGCTCCGCTGAAAGCTCGCCACTGGTGCGACGCAGGGCCGAACCAAACCAGCGATGGGTGCAAAGATATCCGTCGCGTTCGGCCAAGTAGGCAACAGAGAGCCGGCTTTGCAACGACGCCTGTAAACGCGGCAGAACTCCATCGACCAGGCGTCGCGCTGACTGGGAACCAGCGCAGGCAATCAACAAGCGCGGTGCGGGCACTCCGGTGCGGGAAGCATCAGCCGTTGCTGAGCAGAGCCATTCGAGAGCAGGCAGGAGAGCCGGAGTGTAATCGTTAGCTCCTACGGTCACTTCCATAAGCAGCGAACTGCGCTCCTCCAGCGCCTGTCGCAGAGCTTGATAGGCTGCGTGATAGCCAATATGCCTGGGAGAAGGCTGCGTCTTTTCGACAGCAGTTTCGGAGGGTACCGGCGACGGCTCAGCCGGCTTCTCTTGAATAACTTCGACCAGCGTTGCCAGTTCATTTACGGATGCTTCCTGCAACGAATGCTCTTGCAAAGGGGCAACCGCTGGTAGAGGCTCTTCGGAAGCAACGGCAACCTCCACCGCTCTGGTAGACTCTTCCTGGGGACCCAGAGCAAAAGAGAGAACGCGCGGGTCCATCCCAAGCTGAGCGGCAAAACGATCTCCCAGACTCCCCCGCCGCGCCGCGCCGGTATAGATGGCATCACGGGCCGCGCGCTCGCGTAATTCCTGGCGGAAAAAGGCCAGCAGCGGCCAGGAATTCGGTGCATCCAGCCGTGCAAGATCCTGCAAGATGGCCAGATCAACCTCCGCCAGGCGCGCGTGCAAGGCCAGAAAAACATCCATCGCCAGTTGTGTGTCCACCATTGCCCGGTGACGCCCCGGCAGGACCGGTAGCCCCAGGCTTTGCGCCACGTAGCCCAGGTTATAGCTGCTCAGGGAAGGCAACAGCACGGACGCAAGTTCAAAAGTATCAATCAGGGGATTTTGCTGAGCCAGACCACGGCGGCGCAAGAAGCTGACATCGAAAGGAATACTATGGCCAACAATCGGATAGCTATCAATAAATTCCTGCAATTGCCTGGAGATGACCTCAAAGCGGGGAGCGCCGGCGATCTTTTCTGGCGTAATCCCGGTCAGGCGCTGCACCCGGTATGGAATGGGACGACCGGGGAAAATCAACGTCTCCATCTTATCGAGAACGTCCCTGCCTCGAAACTTAATGGCCGCAACTTCCAGAATTGCATCCTGCTCGGCATGCAGGCCAGTTGTCTCCAGATCGAGGGCGACGCGGATAGGTGGCTGTTTACCCATACATATTCCTTGCGTTTTCTCTTTTACATTAACCATGCTGGCTGCCATTAACAGGAGGGCCAGCTTTCAAGCAAACGACGAGCTGCCCTTGCCGCATTCCCCCGGTGACTGATGCGGTTCTTCTCCTCAGGTGCCATCTCGGCAGTGGTCATGCCAAGCTCAGGCACCAGGAAAATGGGATCATACCCAAAACCGTTTTCCCCGCGCGGGCGCTCGCTGATAATGCCCTCGATTGTTCCCTCAACCACACGTGTATAACCTGACGGTTCGGCCAGGGCAATTGCGCAGCGGAAACGCGCCGTGCGCTGCGATGGTGGCACGCCCTGCAAGCGAGCCAGAAGTAATTTGAAGCGTTCTTCGTAAGGTGTCTCGCGCCCGGCGAAGCGAGCAGAATAGATGCCAGGCGCGCCCCCCAGGGCATCTATCTCCAGACCGGAATCATCGGCCAACGCCAGCATATGAGCAGCCTGAGCATACGCCTGCGCCTTGATTGTCGCATTCTCCGCGAATGTTGTGCCAGTTTCCTCTACATCCATATCCAGGTTGACATCGCGCAGCGAGAGCAGCGTCAAGGGCAGATCCTGAAAAATAGCCCGAAACTCGTTAAGTTTATGTTCATTAGTTGTAGCCAGCAATAGAGTACGCATAGGTTCTCTCTAGGTGCAGAAAAGGCAAGGAAGAGACATGCTCGCCTCTGGAGCCAGCCCGGCCCCTCTTCGCATATTGGCCCCTATCTTACCATATCTCCCGTACGTTGTCGAGGTTGGGAAAAGCGAGAGCGCTAACAAAATGCTTGACAGCCTGTGGTCTCAACAGGTATAATTGTCCACGTCAGCAAGGCTGGCAAGCCGGTGTAGCTCAGTGGTAGAGCACCGCTTTCGTAAAGCGGCTGTCAAGAGTTCGACTCTCTTCACCGGCTCTCCCTTTATCCTGTAGATGGCAGTACTGCTTCCTGCCTATCAGCGTTATCCATTCCTCCCCAGTATCTTTATCTTAATAAATAAATAAAGTGGAAGAACTGGCGGGCTCCTCCCTGACTGTACCGGTCAGGGAGGAGCCCGCCAGTTCTTCCACTTTTCATCGTCCAATATCTTTATATGCAAAGCGCACGGAGGCGAGCACCAGAGCCATAATAGCGACAGCTAGCACGCCTAGCATATCTCCGAGAGGCAGACCATTCTCAAGGGGCGTACCGTAGTAATAGAAGACGGAGAGGTGGAGCACTCCATCTGGCCAGTTCAGTCCCGGCCCAACAAAGGTGATCAGGAACCAGATCACCAGCAAGAAGCCCAGGAGGCCCGTGTCTACGGCAGTACGCAGCCAGCCGGAAAGCAGGTAGCCAAGCGCCGCCATCAGCAGTCCCAGCGGAATGATCGAGAGCGTCGCAGCGGTCAGATTGCCGCCATCAAGCGCCAGACCGGATGCCGCCGAGGCCAGCGCCGTCGCGGCCAGGGTCAGCACGCCAATAATGATCGTCGCAGTGGTAAGCGCCCCAAAGCGCGCCAGCAAGACGGTCAGGCGCGGCCGCGGTGTGGAAAGCACCAGTTCCTGGCGGCCTTCCTCTTCATCTGCTGCCCAGCTATTGGCCTGGGTGATGGCGAAGGCCATCAACAGCAACGGCAGGAGAATGAAGAGAGCACTCAGGAGATTGGCATTGAAACTGGCATCTCCCCCACCAACCTTCGTGATCAACTCCTTCAGGAATGACGAACTGGCGCTGAGGTTCTTGAGCTGGTTCTCGGTTTGCTTGACGACTACAACCATCCAGGCGGCAAAACCGGCGATCACTACTGCCCACCAGAAGGCAGGAAATGCCAGCTTCGCCAGGCTGCGCGCATAGATTGAGCGCAGCGACCAGGCATTGACCGGCAACGCGCGCTCTGACCGCGTGATCCGCTCCGGCAGGCGCAGGAATCTGGGCAGTACAACCGCTGCGCCGATATCGCGCCGGGCGAAGAGCCAGATAGCAGCCCCACTCAAGACGACGCTGATAGCCAGCAAAGCCAGTATCGCTCCAGGATTGGTCCCGTAGCTTGGAACCAGAGGTTTGCTCAGATTGTAATAGTAGATCGGCGAAATGCGGCTGACCCACTCGCTGCCGGGAATGACCCGGTGAATCATATCCAGCACGATAAAGACGACCAGCAGGCCCCCTGTCACACCTGCCGCCGTGCCGCGCTCCTGGGTGAACTGAGAGATCAGCAGCGCGAGCGACCCGAAGACGCCGCAGATTAGCGCAAGATTCAGTCCGAAGAGCAGAGCATCGCCCAGGCTATAGCCCGCGTTGAAGCTCTTGCCACCTGCGAACGTGATCAGCCCGATCAGCAGGCCCATCAGAAGCAGTGCTGTCCAGACTGCGACTAGCTTCTCCAGCGCCACGCGCACGCGTCCACGCGGCAGCGAGAGCAGGGCATCTAATGAGCCGCGCTCCTCCTCACCACGCAGGATACGACTGCACGCCAGGAGCGGCCAGACCGCGATCAGCAGAATAAAGATGCCCACCTTCCAGGTTGCGTAGCCGCCAACAGTATCGACGGCTACCGGATCGGCATTCCAGGCGAACGAGCCGGCCAGGCTAACCAGCGTCTGGCGGGCAGTAGGAGTAGAGATGAGCGAGCCAACAGTCGCCTCGACCTCGAACATGACCAGGCCCATGCCCAGACTCCAGCCCAGAATAGCAATGCGAAAATCGCGCAGGGTTTTGAGGTAAATGCTAGTGAACCACACGGCTTGCCTCCTTGACGGCCTGGCTATCGCCTTCATAGTAGCGCAGGAAGATATCTTCCAGGCTAGGCTCGTGGCTGGTCAGGGTGATAACCGGGTATTGCGCCGCCGCTTTGACGACACTATCCAGTTCGCCCGAAACGGTCAGGCGCAATGTTTGCCCATCAGCCAGTTGCTCCACCTGCTCCACCCCTTCCAGTGTCTTGAACGCCTCGGCTGCTATAGCTCTGGCAAAAGTAATCGTCACCTCGTGACGTTTGATGTCCTTGAGCTCGGCCACGCTTCCCACACGCACCAGGCGCCCTTCGCGAATAATGCCCACGCGGGTGCAGGTCTGCTCCACTTCGCTCAAGACATGCGAGGAGAGGAAAACGGTGCGCCCATCCTCGCGCACTTCGTTGACCATACGGTCAAACTCTTGTTGATTGAGTGGATCCAGACCATTGGTCGGCTCGTCCAGAATCAGCAGGCGCGGGCGATGCATAAACGCCTGGATCAGCCCGATTTTGCGCTTGTTGCCGCTGGAATACTGGCGGAATTTGCGGCTGGGGTCCAGGTCAAGCCGCTTGATAAGCTGCTTGAGGTAGGTTTGATCGACTCCGCCGCGCAGGTGGCCGAAGTACTCCAGAATCTGCCCGCCAGTCAGGCCGGGATCAAGCACCAGCTCGCCCGGTAAGTAACCAATGAGCTTCTTGATCTCGACAGATTGCTGCCAGACATCCAGCCCTGCAATGAGCGCAGTCCCTCTATCGGGGCGCAGCAAGCCCATGAGCAAGCGAATCGTGGTAGTCTTGCCCGCGCCGTTGGGACCCAGGAAGCCGAAGACTTCGCCCTCCTCCACGTCGAAAGTTACGTCGATAATGCCCCGGCTCCTGCCGTAGCTTTTGGTAAGTTGATTTGTCTCAATAATTGCAGGCATCTCTTTTTCCTTTCTCACACCTCTCCCGGTGTGCTAAACCATTCGCGCAGCGTTTCTGGATTGGTGAAATGCACTGAGCCGGCGGGAGCGTTGAGAATACGCTCAACTGCCTCATTAGCAGTGGCAACCAGGCGTTCAGCATTCAGCAGACTATCGCCCCCTGGCCCCTTCGTGAGCAGCAAGCGACCAAGAGTATCCCCCATGCCCATTGCGAGAATCAGTAGTATGCTGCTTACCTGATCGGGGTAGGAGACCGCCATAACACCTTCTTCGATCCCTTGATGGATAATCACCCCCAGCAAAGATGTGATCTGCTTGAGGGCCTGCGTCATTAACTTTTCGCGCACGATAGCATTATCATCGCCATACCAGGCACGCAGAATTTGCATAAGAAACCCTTTTTGCGCAGTTTTCCAGCGATTAAGCGTAGTAAAGACGCGCCGGAATTTTTCGAGCGCAGGCAAATGAGGATCATACGCGATGGGATGCAGAATCCCTATCGCCTCCTCTATCATGCGTTCAATCAATGCATCCATCAGGTCCTGTTTCGAGCCGAAGTAGTGATAGAAAGCTCCCTTGGAGATCCGCAAAGCGTCCAGGATGTCCTGAATAGTCATTTGCTCGTAGCCTTTGGTGTAGATCAGCTGCTGGGCCGCGTCAAGAATGGCGTTCCGTTTCTCAGCGTGTTCTTCCTCTTTGACGGCTCGCGCCATGTTTCCTCCTCTCTGGCAAAAGATATTTATAAACCGACCGTCGGTTTGTTTTCTGAGACAACTATAGCTGATTTTTTGCGTGATGTCAATTGGTTTTGGAGAGATTTCACAAATTGCTGAGTTTTTAGACAAAGATGTTCTGCTCTCTCGTCACAAAACTCAACAATTTGTAGTTGACGAGGAACATTTATAAGCTGAGATATTCTGTTCTCAGGTTATCATCAACCAGGGCAAGGCGCCCATCAGGGAGCCAGATCATCGTCCTTGTAACATCCAGGTAGATGGGCCTGAGCATTGAGACCCCGGTGCGGATATCCCAGATCTGCAAGGTGCTATAGCCAGTATCCAGGACAAGGTGGGAGCTATCGGGCGACCAGACCAGGTCAGCGTTGAACGCGATAGGATAGGGAGGATTGCGCACCGGATAGGTGGCACTGGCTTTGCCTGTCGAGGCATCCCAGAGGTAGAGGGTAGTCTGATCAACCGTGGCGATCTGAGAGCCATCGGGCGACCAGGCAACAGCAAGCGCGGGAGTACTCGCGAATGTATACAGGACACCAGCTTTGACGCTCCAAACCGCCAGACTGTGCGCGGAAGATGCTCTACCCTGGATGACGAGCCTCGTGCTATCAGGCGACCAGGCCAGCAGAAACGTGTCGCCAGTGCTTGCGCCGGCTAAGCCAGCATAGTCAGGAACGACGTTGCCGCTGCCATTGCCGAGATAACAGACGCGTACAAGGTTCTGCGGGTCCACCGAGGCAATATATTCCCCATCGGGCGACCAGGCAATATTTTCCACCGGACCGGCAGCCAGGCTATAGGTGAGCAATGAATCCAGGTATACATCGACGAGCATGACAGAGCCATCCTGAAAACCGATAGCCAGGCGCTGACTATCAGGCGCCCAGGCGAGTGCCTTTGGCGGCGCCACGCCGAATGTCACAGAGGGGCCGCCGCCCTGCCCCGCCTGATAGACGCTGACACTCTCAGTATTCGAGATAAGCGCGAACTGCTGACCATCGGGCGACCAGACGATTTGAGAAACGTAGCTTCCCTGAGCTGGCTGCTCGGAAGAGCCAGGAAAATGGCGATGACGATCAGAATAAGCTTGCCCGAACGACCCGACGTTGGAATTAGAACCAGAAAGCAAACTGCTCAGAGCGGGCACGCCGAATCTGAGGGTAGGAATAGTCAGGGCGAACGCAGCAATCCCGAACAGACCCCGCTTGATAAACCGGCGTCGTGTCGCCTTCTTCTGCGCCTGAACCTGGGCCTGGTACTGCTGCTGAAATTGCTGAATCTGCTGCTGCTGGCTTGCTGGCGAAACGACTGGCGCGGGCTGTGGAGGATACCAGATACGCGAGGTATCCAGGCTCTGATGCAGCCGGCGAATCGCTTCGAGTTCAGTAGCAACTTCGCTTGCACCGGCTGGCCGCTGCTCCGGCTTGGGAGCAAGCAGACGGCGGATAAGTTCAGCCAGTTTTTTGCCAGCGGCGCTCTGTTCCAGGTGCAGAGGGGCCAGGCCCTGGCCTCGTGGTCGCTCCGCCGGGTCCTGACCTGAAAGCAGCGCGTGTAGCAGAGCGCCCAGACTATAGAGGTCGCTCCGGGGCGTGGTCTGCGCGCTGCCGTACTGTTCCGGGGAAGCGTAGCCAGGTGAGCCAAGATTGCGGGTATCGTGAGCCTGACCCTTGCGATAATAGCGGGCAATGCCGAAATCGATCAGACTGAGTTTCCCACGCGAGGAACGGATGATATTGCCGGGTTTAAGGTCGCGAAAGATCACGGGAGGCTGGCACGTGTGCAAATAATCCAGCACGGTACAAAGCTGTAAGCCAATGGCCAGGACCTCTTGAAACGGGACGGGTTTATCTTTATCCGCGCGCGTAGCCAGATAGGTCTCCAGGGTGGTGCCTTCGAGGTACTCCAGGACAAGGTACCAGTGGTCGCGGTCGCTGAAGTGATCGTAGAGGCGCGGCACCTGCGGATGGTGCAAGGCTTGGAGCATGTTAAGCTCGCGATTGAACGTATCGGTAGCCTCGATGGTCTCTTCAGCGCTCAAGCCGCTCAGGGTAACGCGTTTGACCGCCACATCGCGCCCGGCCTTCAGGTCGCGCGCATGGTAGACCACGCTGTAGCCACCGTACCCCAGCGTAGCGCGGATCTGGTAGCGATCACGTAGAGGCGGCATCTCCTCCTGCATCTCTGCATCCAGATGGTGCCCACAGGCAAAGCAATTAGTCTGCTCTGGTTCATTAGCCGCGCCGCATACGGGGCAGAAACGTGTTGAAATAAGCATGTTCCTCGACCTCCCTGGAGAAAGCGCCGGACCGGTAAGCTCTTTTATAGTGTAGCTCAGGAAAGGGCTATTGTCCAGGAGGAATTATCACCCTCTGGTCGCAGCAATCAAGTCCGGTAGGAGCTGGTTGGCGATGGGTGCGCCAAAACCGGTCACGGGGTCCCAGCCTGGAGCGGCGCTATAGCCCTGGACAGTCACATTGCCACCAGAATAAGTATTGTTTCCCACAGTAATATCGCGGAAATCTATCTTTGCCCGCGCCGAGGTGCCAATTTTATAGAGCACGGGATTGATAAAGCCGAGCGGGCGACCTGCCATCTGATCGGCTACCGCCATAAGCGCGGTCCACAGGGGTTGAGAGGCGCTGGTGCCGCCGCCCATTTCCCACTGCCCTAGCGAATAGATAGCCATACCGGTCGTGGGATCGGCATCTGCCGCTACATCGGGCAGGCCACGCTGCCCGTTGAATTTCTTCTGAAGAGCCTGCGGGAGAATCTTCTGATAGGCCGGCTCGCCGAAGAATTTACTGAAGCCGCCGCCGCTGCCCGACCAGGCGCTTTCGACGAAGCCATTGTTCGTCGAGTTGCGCATCAATGTTGTTCCACCGACTGCGACCACCCAGGGCATATCCGGGGCGAAATTGACGGTACGAACGGGCGAGACGGTGATTGATTGGACGCTGTTATAATCGGTTGCACCATGATCGCCGGAGGCTGCAAAGAAGGTCCAGCCCTGCTTCGTCGTGGCCTGCTGCACAAAGCTCGCGAAGTTCTGCAAAAATTGCCGGCTCTGCGCGTCGGGAAAAGTGACTTCGGTCGCCACAAAACTCTCGCAGAAGATCTGGCCAAGATGGTGATTAACCGCGTACTGCTCAAGCTGCAAGAACTGGGGCAGGCCAACCATGCCCTCAGTCTCATCTACCGGGCTGGTCAGCACAATAATATGCGCGCCGGGAGCCAGCGCGTGCATCACCTCGACATCCAGCGCCGTTTCGTCGGCCCAGCCAGACATATCAATATTATTTGGATTATAGGGAGCTACGCCAAGCGGCGCGAGTTGCTGGACAGAAACAGGAGGCAAATGAAATTCCTGATCGAAGACCTTGAGATCCTGCTGCAGCGTCGGATCGCCATACGAGACGATATCGACTATCGTCTGCCCCCGGCCATCCAGCCCGCGCTCAATCAGCGGCTCCATGCCATAGGCCAGACGCAGAGCATGCGGGGTCATGCAGAAATTGGACAGGTCCAGTTGCTTCGGGCAAAAATCCGCGCTCCCCAGGGTGAACGTTGCGGACGAAGCCCCCTTCGGCGGCAGCGACGTACCCGTGCTCGACCCCTGATGCGAATTGGCTGGGCCTGAACTGCTACAAGCAACAAGCCACAGACAGAGCAGAATAGGCAGAAGCCTTACTGCCCGCTTAATCTCTCTTGTCATCTCAGTCATTGCTTCCTCTCTCTTCGTGTGGGCAGGTGGTATAACTTTACATGCCAATGGTAGTGCCCATGATAGCTTTTTGCAACTCTTCGCTATCAATTCACAGGGTACCGTAAAGGTCACCTTGCTTGCCCCTCCCTTAAGAGTTTCGCCGGGGTCTATAGAATAGAAAGTGAAACCATATCACACCGGAGGAAGAGAAGAAAGTACCGGGGACCGGGCGATTTGTCTCCAGAAAGAGCCAGCGCGGGGTGAAGACAGTATGAACACGAGAGAAGAGCTTGAACAGCAAAGAAGCGAGCATATGCGCTATGTGCGCCATGAGCTCAAGGCGCCGCTGGCTAACCTCAAACTCGCCGCGCAATATTTGAGACGCAAGCTGCGCAAGGGCGATATGCAGGGTATGGAAGAGTATATCACGCAGATGACCACGCAGGTTGATACCCTTACGCAGCTTATCGACGAGTTATTGAGATAACAGAGCGTTCTTTCTCCCGTTAAAGAGCCGCTGCCTCGCAGCTTCCTTGCGAGTTCTCCCCGAATGAACCTTTCCGGCCAAACCTGCAACTTATAGATGGGTATTGTCGTAAAATACACAGGTTTATAATTGTCTTTGGAAAAATCCTCTCTCGAAAGGAATGGTTTCTTTATGGCCGATCAGGTCTTGGCGATTCCGGGGGCTGTAGCAACAGCAGAATACTCTGGTGAAGTCGCAATACGCACCATTAACCTTACCAAACAATATGGGCAACGGCTGGCGGTGAATAACTTGAATCTGCAAGTCAGGCGCGGCGAAATCTTCGGTTTCCTGGGTCCCAATGGAGCTGGCAAAACGACGACCATCCGCATGGCGCTGGGTCTGATCACTCCTACTACTGGCCGGGTCGAAATTCTCAATCAGGATGTAGCTACCCGCCGCGCGCATATCCTGCCGCGTGTGGGTGCGCTGATCGAGACACCCGCCCTCTACCTTTACCTTTCCGGGCGCAACAATCTGCGCGCGGCCGGCTCAGCCCTGGGCGGCGTGCCGGAAGCGCGTATCGATGCTGTGCTAGAAATGGTTGGCTTAGCCAGCCGGCAGAAGGACCGGGTCAAGACCTACTCTCTTGGCATGAAGCAGCGCCTGGGCGTCGCTATGGCTCTTTTGCAGGACCCGGATGTGCTGATCCTGGATGAACCGGCTAATGGCCTGGACCCGGCAGGCATTGTCGAGATGCGCGACCTGATGCATCGCCTCTCCGCCGAAGGCAAGACCGTCTTCATCTCCAGCCATTTGCTAAGTGAGGTGCAGCAGATTTGTACACGCGTGGCCATCATTCACCTGGGCAGGCTCGTGACCGAATCAACGGTGGCCGATTTGACCAGAGGGCAGGGAGATTTCCGCGTAACGCTGGATCGAGCGCAGGCGCAGCAGGCGCTGGCCCTGGTCAAAGCTCAAGCCTGGGGCGCAAGCGCGCGTATGGATGGCGAGGACGCGCTGATCACCAGAGCACCTGAGAATAGCGGGCGCGCGCTGAACCTCTTTTTATCACAGGCCGGTTTTGTGCCTGAGACGCTGGAGCACTCCAGGCAGGATCTGGAAGAAGTCTTCTTATCCCTCACAAATTCTGGCTCAGGAGATATTAAATAGATGAGCACGATCACCACAACTACCACTGCGGTCGAAAGACCCCGGCACTTACACACAGCCAAACCCAGTTTCTTCGGGCTGGTGGGCGGCGAGTTATTCAAGATCAGACACCAGTGGGCCACCTGGATCATGCTGATCGTACTGGTGGGTATCATGTTCCTGCCCTACCTCGTTGGCCTGTTCGTCCCCAGCATCCCGGATTCTCTCGCCAATCACCCTCTGGCATTCCTGACCAGATGGGCAGGCGTCAACCTGGGCCTCTTTCGCGCTGTGAGCGGCATTATGCTGCTGATTCTGACTGCGCGTGTCATCGGCCTGGAATATAACCTGGGCACGATCCGCATTCTGCTAGGGCGAGGTGTCGGGCGCGTTCAGTTGCTACTCGCCAAATTGCTGGCCGTGGCCATCTGCGCCATGCTTGTCCTGATCCTCAGCCTGGTGCTGAACGCGGTTCTGCATATCGGCATGGTAGGTATCAGAGCGGGCAACCTCAATGCCTTCAATGCGCTGGATTCGACCTACTGGCACAACGTAGGCATCTATATCCTGACCATCCTGCTCAACATGGCCGTGACGATCCTGGTCGCCACTGGCTTCACCGTCCTGGGGCGTTCGCTAGCCTTCGGCATGACCTTCTCGGTCGCCTGGTTCCCAGTGGATAACATCCTGGTCACAATCCTCCTTCTGGTGTTTAATCTAACCCAGAATACCTTCTGGCAGAACGTCAGCGCGTACTTGCTTGGTCCCAACCTGAATATCATGGCCGGAGTGATTACCGGCATCCCGGATTGGCAATTCGGCGCGCCGCCCCTGGTCACTGTGGATGGTACCCACACCGTCGTCGTTGCGCTCGTTTACGCCGCAATCTTTGCCATTGGGGCCTTCTGGCTGACCTGGAAACGCGATGTTCACGAGTAAATATCTTTAGACAAGTGCCTGGAGCTTCCAGGCACTTGCGAGAGAGGAAGACACATGGGCCAGGCATCTGAAAGCATACAACCAGATTTCTCACGCTTCCATCACCCGCGTTTTGCCGCTTACTACGAGCGGCAGAGCCGGGGGAAGGTTGAGCAGCGCTTCTTCGAGCCATTGCGCCGGGATCTGCTGGAACTCGCTCACAGCGTTGTCCTGGAGATTGGCGCGGGCACGGGGCTGAACTTTGCCCTTTACGCACCCGAAAAAGTCACGCGAGTCGAGGCAATCGAGCCAGATAGCGCGATGCTGAATTACGCACGCCAGCGGCTCCCCCTGGCACGCGTACCTCTCACTCTGACACAGGCTCCCGCCGAAGCGCTCCCCTTCGCCGATGGAATGTTTGATTGCGTGGTCGCAACCCTGGTGTTTTGCTCGGTTGGTGATCCCGCTCATGGCTTTCAGGAAATACGCCGGGTGCTCAAGCCTGGCGGCACGCTCCTGCTGCTCGAACATGTACGCTCCCAGGGTCGCCTGGCGGCGAGTGTACAGGATCTCCTTGTGCCTCTGACCACGCGCTTTGCCGGAAATTGCCACTGGAATCGCGATACCAGCCAGGCCGTGCGTGTAGCTGGCTTTCAGGTGCGTGAGCTACGCCGCGTGAGCGGCTGGCTCCTGCCTATGGTTCTGCTACAGGCTACACGCGCGGATTCGCGAATATAGTAGCGCTTCTCCTGAATATTTCTGTCCGTAGTCCTCTTAAACAAAAAGGCGGGAATTCTCCTCACCCTCGTTCTCTTCCACTATTGTAGAGTATGTGGTATAGAGATCCTGACGATACATTTTGCAGTTTCTGCATTAAATACTCTGGAACGCATTCTTTGCTTACCTAAACATCGCGCCGGATATACGACTTCTGCGAATGAAGCCATGATTCGCGAGGATCGAGTTCTACCGCCTTAGCATACATCTGCAGTGCCTCTTCTTCGTGGTTGATCGCGCTGAGGATATCTCCCTTGCACGCGTAGTAGTAGGCTTCTTCGGGTTTAAGGGCAAGAGCGAGATCATAAGCGTGCAGGGCCTCCACATATTGCCCCAGCTCATAGAGAATGCTGGCCCGGCGCGCATGCCAGGACGCGTTATCCTGTTTGATGGCCAGCGCCTGGTCGTAGGCTGCCAGGGCCTCAGGATACTGCTGCAATTCGTACAGCGCGTTGCCTCTGAGGGCGTGAAAAAACGGGTCTTCCGGCTGCAAATACACGATCTTATCATAGGCCGCGAGTGCTTCTTCGTAGCGTTGCAGCTCCCAGAATACTTTGGCCAGGCCGTAGTACGCCAGCGGATTGGAGGGATCGAGCTGAATAGCTCGCTCATATGCCCGTAAGGCGCGATCATAGACACCAGCATCTCGAAAAGCATGCCCTTGCTTGCGATACTCTTCAGGAGTCTGGTCCAGCAACTCAATGGCATGAACAGCCATCTCTACCGGCTTTGTCGTTTCTCGCAAGCCACTGTGCCCTTGCCTGACTCCATCCGACTCAATCGCAGCTAGCCTGCCCGAATCGCTCGTCGGAGTAGTCATGGAAGTCTCTGGAAGAGATGGGCGAGCGGGCAGGCTCGAAATGGGTGAGAGGCTCGCGAGTATATCGGTTGAGGCTTTGAGAGCCTTGAGGAAAGCCCTGATGCTGCCATATCGTTCGGTGCGATCCTTTGCCAGTGCTCGCAAAAGGGCTTGCTCAATATGGAAGGGAATCTCCGGGTTGAACTGCGACGGAGGTGGAGGCGCGACTTTGGCATGATGAAACCAGACCGTTTCCCAGCCCAGATTTGGAGGCGTAAAGGGACGTCGCCCGCTGAGCATTTCATAGCCCACACAGGCGAGCGCGTACTGATCACTCTTAGGGCTGACCAGCCCTTCAAATTGCTCTGGTGCCATATAGAGCGGCGTGCCATGGCTGCTCACAAAACCCGTCTGCGCCGCTTCCAGAATAACCGCGAGACCAAAGTCGGCCAGGAAAACTTCGCCCTGCGCGCCAAAAAGAACGTTTTCGGGCTTGAGATCACGATGCACCACACTCTGGCTATGCGCGTATTCCAGAGCCTCGCCGACCTGAAAGAGAATCCATAGGGCGAGATCGAGCGGAACCGGACGCCCCTGCATTTCCTCTAAGACCTGGCGCAAGGAGCCTCCCGACGCGTAGGGCGTGACCATATAAGGGATGTGATTATGCGTGCCCGCGTCGATCAGGGGTAAGATAGAAGAATGTTTCAGCTTGCGCAGCAGATACGCTTCCCGGCGAAACTGTTCCAGCTTCTCGTTTCTGTCCAGGCGCGAGTGCAGAACTTTAATCGCTACTGCCAGCTCATCTCTGAAGAGCCAATGCTGCCCTATGTAGACGCTGCCATAGGTGCCACTGGCAATGATCTCACTCAGCCGATAGTTCCCGATTTGTCGACCGGCAAGGTTGTCATCATCTAACATGCATCACGCATCCCTATTTTCTTGCGGTTCCCATTGGTCTCATAGGAGGAAC
>DATGKW010000082.1:0-14439 GCA_035294465.1 Ktedonobacteraceae bacterium
GGAGGTAGCTTCTGCTGAAGCCGCCGAAGCAAGCATGGTAGAAGGAGCTACCGATTCGCAGGCAGAAACATCGAATACTCAGGAATAGCGTTCATTTAGGGTGTTCTTAGATAAGCAAGGAGTAAAAGATCCTCTCCTTTACCAAAAGAAGCGAGAGGAATTTCAGAAGATAGAGTTTTCTCGCCGGGGGCAGCCAGGGTAAATTAGCAGAACAGCAAAGATCGTATAGATAAACAGAGGCCAGGTGTTTATCTATACGATCTTTGCTGTTCTAAGATTGGCTAATTGTTCGGACCGGGCTAGTTGCGAATAAAAGCCAGCAACTCGTCGCGCTTTTGCTCCATCAATTCCCTGGTTCGCGCCTCGACGTTCAAGCGCAGGTAGGGTTCAGTGTTCGAGGCACGCACATTGAACCACCAGTCTCCAAAGTCGAGTGTGAGGCCGTCCAGGTGATCAAGTAACTGCGCTTCTTTCCCATAGCGTTCTTCGAGGGCCTGCATTTTCATTTGCTTGTCGTTCACTATACTATTGTATTCGCCGCTGCGTACCCAGTGATCTAGCGGCTTGAGCATCTCTGAGAGGGGTTTGTCGCCAGTCGAGACCAGTTCGAGAATCATCAGCAAGGCGATCAAGCCCGAATCGGCGTACCAATTGTCGCGGAAGTAGAAATGGCCGGAGTGCTCGCCGCCGAAGATAGCGTTATGTTTGCGCATCTCGGCTTTAATGTACGAGTGACCCACGCGAGTCTTAAAGGATTTGCCGCCCAGCTTCTCAACCAGCTCTGGCACACTTTTGGAGACGATCAGATTGTAAAGAATGGTTGAGCCAGGATGCTTTTGTAGCAGGTTGCTGGCCGCGACGGCTGTCACCATAGAACCATCCACGATATTGCCCTGCTCATCCACAGGGAACATACGGTCGGCATCTCCATCAAAGGCCGCGCCCAGATCTGCGCCGACCTCACGAACCTTCTTGCGCAGATCTGCTGTGTTTTCTGGCTCAATTGGGCTGGCCGGATGGTTGGGGAAATTGCCATCTAACTCAAAATAGAGCGGGATCAGCGTGCAGGGCAGTTTCTCAAAGACTTTGGGCATAACCATGCCCGCCATGCCATTACCGGCATCGATCACCACTTTCAGAGACTTAATTTTGTCTCTGTCGATAAAAGAGAGCACATGGTTGACATAATCTTCAAGCACATCGCGTTTGATGATCTCGCCTTTGTGAGCAGGTTGGGCGAACCCGCCCTCTATCGCCTGGTCGCGGATCTCAGCCAGGCCGCTCTCCTGGCTGATTGGGAAAGCCTGGGCACGGCAGAATTTCATGCCATTGTATTCGCCAGGATTATGTGAAGCTGTGATCATCACACCCGCAGGGTAGTTGAATTTACCCACAGCGAAATAAAGTTCGTCGGTTGTCGTCAGGCCCAGGTCGATAGCGTTGACACCCTGGTCGATAATGCCACGAATCAGAGCAGCGGCGATCTGTGGTGATGAGAGACGCATATCGCGACCTACAGCAATCTCCGGTACACGAAGGTATTGCGCAGCTGCTCGGCCTATCCGATAGGCTACTTCATCGTTCAGATCTTGCCCATAGATGCCGCGAATATCGTATGACTTAAAGATGTTCGGATCGATTTTGACCGGTGAGGTGCTCATGAAGTACATTCCCTTCTATGTTTCCATATTTCCAGAAGAACCCAGGGATCCCCTGAACTACGTGGATCGAAAATTTGTCCAACTTCGCTAAAACCAGCTCTGGCAAAGGCTTTCCGCGCTGGAGTGTTTGCCATGGCGGTCTCGGCGTAAAGGCGAACGAAGCCGGATTGCTGCCTGAAAAGATAAGTGGTCAGTGTGCGAATGGCCTCGGCTCCGTAGCCCTTGCCCCAGCGCGTTTTATCGCCGATGCCCAGGCCCATCTCTGCCTGGCCTGTGCGCTGGTCAATGTTGAAGTAAGTGATCGTGCCAATGGGCGTCTGCTGCTCGTCCTCGATGATAAACCAGAACTGCTTTCCATTGCCGTGTACGTAGTTGCGCTCAAAGATTGGCAGGAACTCTTTCATCGTTTGCGAGTAGGGACGATGCGGATCATAGCGCCAGACCTCGTCGTCGCGCTCCCAATGAAAGACATGATAGGCGTCCGGCATCTGGGGGAGACGCAGCCAGATACGTTCGCCATGCAGAGGTAGCTCTGCTTCATGCTTTCGTCCGTGTCCTACAGAATAGTTTTGCTGTAAATCAGTCATATTTCCTCTTATGCCAGATCTATACTATGTGCAAAGCTGGTCCCTGCTGCAAGCTGTTCAACATGAAATGCTTCTGCCAGTGTTTGCCCAAGATCGGCATAGGTAGGGCGTACACCCAGATGTATGCCTGGGCGAACAGGCTCGCCATACGCCAGGAGCGGGACGTGTTCGCGTGTGTGATCGGTACCCTTGTAGGTGGGATCGACGCCGTGATCGGCGGTAAAAAAGATGGCGTCTCCGGGTCGCATGGCCTGCTGGACACGCGCGAACCAGCTATCAACGTCGCGCAGCGCTCGCGCATAGCCCTGACTATCGCGCCGATGTCCCCAGAGCATATCAAACTCAACCAGATTGACAAATAGGAGCCCTGAGAAGTCTTTCTCCAGCCAATCCAGGGTTGCTTGCATACCTTCCTGGTTTGTCTCGGTGTGGTCGCGCACGGTCAGTCCTCGGCCCGCAAAGAGGTCCTCGATTTTGCCGATGCCAATGACATCTTTGCCCGCCTTTTTCAATACATCCAGCAGGGTTGTGCCGAGCGGTTCCAACGAGAAGTCGCGCCGGTGCTCGGTACGCGTGAAATGGCCGGGTGTGCCGATAAATGGGCGCGCGATCACCCGTCCGACCGCGTGCTCGCCGCTTATGAGCATCTGACGCGCGATACGGCAGAAGCGATAGAGTTCTTCCAGAGGGATAACCTCCTGGTGGGCGGCTAGCTGGAAGACGCTGTCAGCAGAAGTATAAAGGATCGGACTGCCGGTGCGCATATGCTCCTCGCCCAGCTCCTTGATAATCTCCGTGCCGGAAGCTGCTTTATTGCCGATGACTCTGTGTCCAATAGCACGTTCAAATGGCTCGACCACTTCTGGCGGAAAGCCATCTGGATAGGTTGGCAGCGGTCTGTGCAGAATCACGCCGGTCATTTCCCAGTGTCCTGTCGTGCTATCTTTGCCAGCGGAAGACTCGGCCATGCGCCCATACGATCCCAGAGCATGCTCTACTGGAGGTGTGCCCGGAATCGGCGTAATATTGCCCAGACCGATGCGCCCCAGGTTAGGAAGTTCCAGGCCGCCAACAGCCTGAGCGCAGTGTTCCAATGAACTAGCCCTTTCGTCTCCGTAGGCGGCGGCATCGGGATTCGCGCCCACGCCCACGCCATCCAGGACAACAAGAATCGCCCGCTTGAGTTCGCTCATATCCTGTTAATCCTTGCGTGCTCCAGCCGTGGGTAGGCTGGCAACGGTTCACCGATCAGCGGCAGCGCGTAGTCGAGAAAGGCCGGAGTGATCATAGTTTTGCCTTGCCCCAGGAAGCTCTCTGGCAGAGAGCGCTGAGCATTGGCTATCTCGCTTAACGTGGCCAGGCCGGTCGTGCAATGATAGCGCGGTTCATCCTGGCGTTGTAGAACCACCATCTTGTCGGTTTCGCCCGCCAGCGCCGCGTGTGTTCCCGCCTGGCCAACCTGATAGGCTTCTGCGCGGTCCACATGTGACACGCAGAAGGAAGCCATACGCTGTAAATCGCCCGGTTTATCAAAACGCGCTCGCAGCTTCAAATGTTTCTTAACTAATTCTACCAGATATTGCGCCGTACCGCTCAGCAATGGATGCTGAAAAGCATCCGTCCCGACTTGCCCGGCTGCTCCCAGAGGCTGGCCTCGCTCATCGCGCACCGTCTCCGCTGCCACGACAACCGCATAGCCGAAGCGCCGATAGGTCTCTTCAACCTGTACCAGGTAGCGCTCGCTGTTGAAAGGCTGTTCGGGCAGAAGCAAGATGTGCGGCGCGTCACTCTCATCCCGCTTGCCCAGAGCTGCCGCTGCCGTTAGCCAGCCTGAATCGCGGCCCATCGTTTCGATGATTTTGACCGGGTAGTGCCAGGGCATCGAGAGCGTGTTCATAGTTGAATCCATAGTTGCTAAAGCGATAAAACGTGCCGCGCTGCCGTAGCCGGGGCAATGGTCTGTCAGTGGGAGATCGTTGTCGATGGTCTTTGGGATGCTGATTGCTTGCAAATCGTAGTTCTGCGCTTGCGCCGCCTGGGCGATACGATGAACCGTATCAGCCGAATCGTTGCCGCCGATATAGAGCATTGCGTGGATGTCGTAGCGGCGGAAAATCTCGATAGCTCTGGCCGGGTCCTCTTCCTGCAATTTATAACGGCATGAACCAAGCGCAGCCGATGGAGTGCGCATCAGTTCTGGCCACAGATGAACAGGCTGCCGGCGCAGATCGACAAAATCCTCTTGCAGCAGACCCTGGATGCCGTACCACATCCCATAAATATCGTGAATACGCGTCTCTTGCCGGGCAGCCTCGAACGCGCCCACCAGACTTGCATTGATGACTGCCGTCGCGCCCCCAGACTGGCCGATGATCAGATTATAATGTGTTCCCAAGCAGAAAATCCTCATCCATCTGTAGTCGTAGGTCTCTTTTGCCATTATAGCAAGCGTAGGGGGGAGCGTCGAGGGCTTTTTGTTCAAAGGCAGATTCCCTCGAAAAAGCTTCCAAGTTTCACCAACAATCGGGTGCTACTTTCATGGCTTCTCTTCCTGCCTGCCGCATCTGACGTTCCGTTTGGCTGAGCGTGGCGGTTGCATCCAGTTCGATCTTGAGGGATGCTGTCTCGTACATGAGAGGTTCCCACCGCTGTTGTGGTTTTTCTAACAGGAGCAACCTCTCACTGATTTTTCACATCCCTGGCGCCCGATTGCTGGTGGAACCGATAAGAGAAAAATGCTATCGTTTCATAGCAAAATCAGGTACAATGTCCCTAAAGGATAGCAGCGACTCATATGAAACAAATTTCTGGCGAACCCGCTGCCTTGCTTGTAAAGACAGGCAGCGGAGTCTGGTAGGCCAGAACCATCTTTTATTGAGAGGCGTTGGATAAAGGAAGTAGTAAGGAAGAGTCAAGCGTAGTGAAGAACGAACCCGAAGTCAGCAACAGGAGAAAGAACGTGCCAGGATATACTCGCGCCGGAGACCGTCTCGCAGGGCGCCGTGTTGTTACGATTGGCGGAGGAACCGGAACATTCTCATTGCTCTCACATCTCAAAAAACATCCCTTTACCATCAGCGCAATTGTTACGATGTCGGATAGTGGAGGAAGCTCGCGCCGCCTGATGGACGAATTCCGCCGCCAGTTGCCTTTGGGGGACTTGCGTATGTCCCTGATTGCCCTGGCACGCAATGGAGCTTTATGGCGCGAGATCTTTATGCATCGCTTCCAGCAGCAGGACGAAGATGAAGAGCGACCCGATAACCAGCAGGGAGTTAGCGGACATAGCCTGGGTAATCTGATCCTGAAAGGTCTGCAAGATATCAACAATGGTGATCTTCTGCTGGCCATTGAGGATGCAGAAGAACTTCTCAATACCGCCGGACACGTGCTCCCTGTTACTTTAACGCAAACTATGATTTGCGCTGACCTGGAAGATGGCACCACAATCTGCGACGAAACCGAAATCGATACGCGTGGAATCAAGAATCTGGGGGAGCTCTCACCCATCAAATATTTGCGCCTGGAACCGGAGGACGCGCCGGCCTGCCCCCAGGCAGTGCGAGCCATCAGACGCGCCGATACGATCATTATCGGGCCGGGCGATCTCTACACCAGCCTGCTCCCCAACCTGCTGGTACGCGATATTGCGCGGGCGGTTCGCGAATCCGAAGCGGAAAAAGTCTATGTGTGTAACCTGATGACCAAGCACGGCGAAACCGATGGCTATAAAGCGTCAGATTTTGTCGAGACGATCCATTACTACCTGGGAGGGCGTGTCGACAAAGTCATCGTCAACGATGGCCCCTTTGCTCCGGAGATCCTCGAAATGTACGCTCGGCAGAGCCAGGAGCCTGTCGTAGCTGACCGCGCACGCCTGCTGCAAATGGTGCCAAACCTGGTAATCGACCGCCTCAATCTGGAGAACGATAGCCTGGTTCGCCATGACCCGGAACGTCTGGTCAAGGCGATTTTCCCCGAAGAAACGTACTGATGCCTTTACTCCGGTGCAGACAGGGAAAAGGGCTTTTCAGCGCCTTCCCGCCTGCACCGGCTTAGCGTATGTTACGTGTCAGTTGTTCAAATTCCTCACGGGTAAAAGCTCGCATCGTCTGTGTACGCACGCTGCCAGGCGCAATCGTGCTGAGAATCAAGCGGGCCGCGGTCTGGTCATCGGGCGCATCAGTAATCACGACATAATCATACTGACCCATCACAAGATAGAATCCGACCAGCTTTCCTCCGACTTCCCTGGCGGCGGTGTCAAAAGCACGCAGGCGCTCAGGAGCGTTCTTGATCTCCTTAAGGCCCTGTTCAGTGAGAGTGACCAGGCTAATGTACGTTGGCATAAGTCTTTCTCCCCGCTCGGTAACACGTACCAATAGAAAACTGAACGATGGTGAAGGTCACAGTAAGAAGATCTGCAAGCAGATGTTCTCTATATGATTCATCATTGTATACACGTTTGTAAAAGGCTATCAAGCTGAAGTGTGCCGCGTTTGCCTGAGCAGTAGCTTGCCCTCGCACAGGCCCGCCAGAGCAGCCACCACAGAGCAGAGCGCAAAATGCTGAGTCGGCTGTGTACTCACCAGGATCACACCACTGCTAAGCGCCAGATAGGCGAAAGCGCCTAGCAGAGCGCCCAGAAAGGGACGGATGAACCAGGTAAGGATGACAAAAGCCGGAGGATAGCCGGAAGAGGGGCGATTCAACGAGATTGTACAGCTGATGGACGCCCCTAGCAAGCCATAGAGCAATACATACCAGGGAATGCCCAGCGGGGCAAAAGCGTTAGTAAACACGCCGGGCCAGTAGTTCAGCCCCTGAAAAATCGCCAATACCAGCGCCCCTGGCAGGAGCAAGCTGATATAGAGCGCAAAAGCTATCAGCCAGCGCCCAGGCCGGGCCGGTTCCAGTTCACTCCAGGCACCCTGGCGCTGTTCAGCGCTGTCTACCGATCCCAGGCGCTCCGCAAGCTGCTTGATCTTTGAACGTTTGCCGGACTTGCCGGGAAGACTTCCTTCGACAACCCAGGCTGGCAGCGGCTCTGTATCCTGCTCACCCGGAACTGGCGGCACAGGAGTTGCAACCGGCTGGGTTCGTGGCGTCAGGTCTTCCAAAGTGCGCAGATAGCTCGCGGGCAACTTCTGGCGTCTGGCAACCTGAAGCAGGCGATTGAAATAAGTCGCTTCGGGAACACGCTGCTCTGCTGGTAGCTGGCTAACCTTGCGCCGCGCCTCTTCAGAGGCGACATAGGTAATACAGGTAACTTCACGCTGACGATATGGCTCATGTACCGTTACCTCGATTGGCACAAAGGTCTCTGAGAAATGTACTTTATCCAACAGGGGCACTTCACCAGCTTTTCCTCTGGTAAAACGCTGTGGGACACGGTACAACACCCCCCAGACCTCCGCCTCTGGCTGATCTCGCGCCTCATTAAGTGAGGCAATCACGCGGCCTGTGAGCGCATCTAATCCCTCAAAAGCCAGCCGGTAGCCCTTGAGCATAGCCGGCCCATATGCAAAGGCTGAGCCGTTCAGGCGTTCGGGACGATTCAAGCGTACCGGGTCCATATCAAGAGCGTACTCGAACAGCCAGATAAACTCACTAACCACTGATTTTTGTCCCGATCCCGCTTCGGAGGTGTTAGGCTCAACCCGTCCCCGCCCAGGCAATGCAGCAGATCCGGCTACATCTTCTTCCGGCAACGGCGGCGCGGTCGGAGCCTCAGCAGGAAAACTCGCTGGCTTCGTAGACGGAGCAAGTGGCAGGGTAGTCTTCGCTGGCTCCGTCACAGGGGCAGGTCGTGGCGTGTTGGTACGTACAATTGGCACCCCCGGAGCGACAAACTCTTGCGGGGTAGAAGCTTCTCCATCCGCATCCATAGATACTTTCTCTTCTTCCATCCTTTTTCCCACCAGAATAAAACTATTGTGTCTCTTTTCTCCTTAGACACACATCACATTTAAGCATACAAAAAAATGTCAGAGAAACCAAATAACCAGGACTTCTGACTGTCGAAGCAGTGGAAGGCAAGCAATCAGGTTATCTCCGGAATCTCTTGCAGTTGTGCTGCTCGCCGCCTGATCTCGTCTCTATCAAGCGGCCCCTGTTCGGTGATGATCTGTGTCACCAGTTCGGCTGGCGTGTGATCAAAGTAGAAATTGCGCACAGAGACACCCGCGAGAGCGTCTGGCCAGACTTCCTCACCAGGATGCTCTTCCAGCAGCGTCAGATCGCCGGACCAGGCGCGCGGAGAAATTTTGAGGCTCTCACTCAGGACATAAAAAGGGACGCCGTGTACATGGGCGGCCAGGGCCAGCAGGGCTGTGCCCGCCTTGTTCAAGATGCTGGCATCGGCCAGAATACTATCGGCTCCCACGACGAGCGCCTGACACATGGGCAGAAAAATGTCCGCCTGGGCATCGGTAATCAGCGTAAGCGTTCTAGCCCGGTCGCGCAAACTCTGCGCGACGGTGCGTCCCTCGTAGAGCGGCCGACCTTCCAGGACGACAACATGCTCAACTGGCGGAATACAGGAGCGCAAGACTTCCAGAACCGTTCCCGAAAGGCTGTGAGTCATGACGGTTCCCCGCAGGTGTGGCCGGGCAAAATCTGTGATGCGAGAAATGGCCTGGTCATACTCCTGCAGCAACTGGTTGGCTGCCAGCGCCATACCAGCAAGACTGCCCGGCGCGGCCAAAATGCGTCCCACGGCTCCTGCCAGAGCAGCCATTGCGGGTCGCGCCTGGGCTAATTCGCGCCCGGCCTGGCGCACGCGCTGGAGTTGCTCCTCTTGTGAAAAGCCCGGCTGCGTCGCGAGATCGCGCAACAGTATGATTGTTGAACGCACCAGCCAACGCGAACCGTGCTCGCGATCATCTCGAATACTGGCAATGCGTTGAGCCAGATCTTCCATTGTTCCCTCCTGATTGAGTTTCAAAAATCTTTCGCGCAAATTGGCTCTTTGTCTTCCCTACCAATTGGCCGTAGCTTCCCTTGATTGGATCGGCTATACTTGATTGGTATGAGCCAAGAGGAGAAGATAACGTTATGCGACGACCTTCATCACATTCTACACGCCCTTTATTTACCGCGCCTCTCTCCTCACTGATCAAGCTGGAGCGTAACAACGGGCAACCGCTCTACCGGCAGATTTGCCAACAGTTGCGCGAGGCCATTTTATTAGGCGAGCTGGCCGAGGGCACGCGCTTGCCGACCGAGCGAGCGCTGGCCAGTGAGCTGGGCGTCAACCGCACAACGGTAATGAATGCCTATAATGAACTGGCAAGCGAGGGCTTGATTGAGGGGCACGTGGGACGCGGCACGCTGGTCAGGCGAAACCATTTTCCACATTTTGACGAACAGTTTGAGCACGAGACGGCCTCATGGCTGCTTGGCCTGCCTGCCGGAGAGAGCGAATTGCTGGGGCAAGACGCGCGCCTGTTGAGTGAACTGGCCGCAGCCGGCGAGCACAAAGGGATCATCTCGCTTACCCCCGGCTCGCCTGCGCCGGATCTGCTGCCCGCCGAAATACTCAGCAAGATTTTTGCTGAAAGGTTACTGGCAAGCCGGGCGGACGCGTTGGGATACTGTCCGGTAGAGGGTTTGCACAGCCTGCGTCAGGGGATTGCGCAGTGGATGCGTGGACGCGGTGTACCTGTAGATGCCGAGCATATCCTGATCCTCTCAGGCTCAACCCAGGGCGTCGGCCTGGTTGGTCGCCTGCTGCTCAATCCAGGAGACGAGGTCGTGGTAGAAGTGCCTACTTATATAGGAGCCATCCAGGCTTTCCGCGCCTTGCAGGCGCGGGTCATCGGCGTGCCAACGGACAAAGATGGTATGCGTGTTGACCTGCTGGAATCCATCCTGGCCCGTCACCGGCCTCGCCTGATCTACACGCAGCCAACCTTCCAGAATCCTACGGGAGTGATCATGTCGCCAGAACGCCGGCGGCGCCTGCTGCTGCTCTCGCGGCGCTACTCGACTCCCATCCTGGAGGACGACCCCTACGGAGAGGTCTACTTCCAGGGCAAACGCCCGCAGCCTCTCAAGGCGCTGGATACCTCTGGACAGGTGATCTACCTCAGCACCTTCTCCAAAATCCTGGCCCCCGGCCTGCGCGTAGCCTGGCTGGCAGCCCCTGAGCCAATGATCGAACGGCTCTCTTTGCACAAGCAGGTTTTCGACCTGAATACCAACGCGCTCGGCCAATGGTGCGTTTCGGAGATCTTGCACCAGGGATTGCTCAGCGAGCATCTCAGCACACTACGTCAGCGTTATGAAAACAAACGCGACCTGATGCTCCAGGCCATCGGCAAGTACTGGCCGCAGGAGATTCGGGTGAATCAGCCGGAAGGTGGCTTCCATCTCTGGTGCCGCCTGTCTGGTGAGCTGCGCACACGAATCCTGCTACGGGAAGCAGCCAATGAACGCGTCGCTTTTGTGATCGGCGAGCCATTTCACGTTGATGGTGGAGGACAACAAGAGTTCCGCCTGAGCTATGCTTTCCCACGCGAAGATGATATCGAAGAGGGTATCAAGCGCCTGGGCAGTGCTATCAAACACCTGCTGGTACGGCGTATTTCTCGCGATGAGCAGCGCCGCTCGCATGTTGAACATATTCCAATGGTATGATGTTTGTGCGAAAAGATTATTCCAGAGTGTTTTTTACTATTCTCCCACCTTTTAGCACAAGTTTGATGTTCGCGGGATTGGCTAGCAGGCTAATATCTGCAAGTACATCGCCGGAAACCACGATGACATCAGCCAGCTTTCCCACTTCGAGCGTGCCCAGTTCGTCTGAGAGGTGCAGCAGCTCGGCGGCGCTGGAGGTACTGGCCTGGATAGCCTGCATCGGCGTCATTCCATTCTCAACCATGAGCTGAAGTTCTCGTCCGTTCTCGCCGTGACGGCCTACGCCGGAATCGGTGCCCATCGCGATCTTAACGCCGGCCTCGACAGCCATGCGGAAGCTGCGACGGTGGGCCTCAATGACTCCATCAGCTTTAGCTGCCATCGCCGGCGGCAAAAGATCAGGGTGCTCGCGCGCAAACTCGATAACGGCCAGCGGAGCTACCAGCGTCGGTACCAGGTAGGCATCTTTCTGGAGCATCAAATCGATAAGCTCATCATTCAAATACACGCCATGTTCAATCGAAGTGACCCCGGCCTGAAGAGCATACTTAATGCCTTCAGAGCCTTGAGCATGGGCCATACAGCGTTTCTCCTGGGCTGCGGCCTCGTAGACCGCTACAGCGATCTCCTCGACGGTAAGCTGTGAGGAGGTAGGAGCATCTGCGGTGGAGAGCACGCCGCCGGTTGTGGCAAGTTTGATCCAGTCCGCCCCGGCCCGCAAGACCTCGCGTACCGTCTTGCGCACCTCGTCAACGCCATCGGCCACGCCGCGTGGTACATCAGGCAGATGGATTCCGAAGAAACCAAGATCAATACAACAGGGATAAAAACCATCGCCATGTCCACCGGTCTGCGTAATAATCGAAACAGCTACTTGCATGCGTGGGCCAGGCACAATCCCGCGCTCGACCGCTAGCTTCAAGCCGGCAGGCGTTCCACCAGCGTCGCGCACAGTTGTCACTCCAGCCCCCAGCGTCCTGCGCATGCGCGGAATAGCCTCGAACAAACGGAGCGAGGGCGGAGTCACCAACTGCTGCACCAGCGACGGAAATTCCATCAAAAAATGCACATGTGTATCTATTAAACCCGGCAGAATGCTGCCTCCCCCAACGTCCAGTACCTGTGTGTCTTTCGGCAACTTGACCTGATCATCGCGGCCAATCGCCGCAATTCGCTCATCATCGATCAACAGCGTCTTGGTTGTCTGTGGTTCCCAGCCAGGTCTTCCATCTATAATGGTCCCATTCACAATCGCTATACTCATAACTACTCAATCCTTTCGTTCCCTCATCCACGAATCTTTCACTATTATACCATCATCGCGCTAGCTATCACAACCATCGTCACCACAGGCAAGACCAGGTAGAAAGTTGCCGCAGCCACTTCTCGACAGGTCTCTTCCTGCTGAATATAATAAAAATAGTTTTCGAACTTATAATGAAAAAGAGGAGTGCTATCCCATGTCTATTCCCCCGAACCCATCCAGGGAATATCCCAGCACCTACTTCGTGCAAGATCGAGCAAATCAGACTGAACTCCAACGTCTGCTCATCCAGGACCATATGCTAACAGCAAGCATGGGCGGGATCTTTCCTGAGCAGCCCGACCCTTCTGCCTTCCGGCGCGTGCTGGATATTGGATGCGGCCCTGGTGGTTGGCTGCTTGAGGCAGCGCATGCCTATCCTGCTCTCTCTCTGGTGGGCATCGACATCAGCCAGAGTATGATCGACTACGCCAGGGCGCAGGCAGAAGCACAACAGGTCCAGCAGCAGGTCGAGTTTCAGGTGATGGATGCCCTGCTCGTGCTTGCCTTCCCCTCTCGACATTTCGATCTGGTCAATCTGCGCCTGGGTTCAAGCTTTATGCGGACCTGGGACTGGCCTAAGCTGCTCAGCGAGATGACCCGGGTAGCGCGCCCGCGTGGCATTATTCGGATCACCGATATGGAAGTCGAGGCACAAAGCACCAGTCCGGCGCTCACGCGCCTCTACGAGTGCTTCGAGTGCGCTCTGTATCGGTCAGGGCACCTGTTTACTCAGGAACCGGATGGCTTAACGGCTCACCTGCAACGGCTGCTTATCCAGGCCAGTTGCCAGGAAGTCAAGACGAAGAGCTATGCCCTGGAGTACCGAGCCGGGACACCGCAGGGCGAGTCCTGTTATGAGGATGCCAAGCACATCTTTAGCACTTTGCGTCCTTTCATCCACAAGTGGGGATGCGCCGGTGAAACTTACGATCAGTTGTATCAACAGATGCTCCACGAAATGCAGCAGCCCGATTTTCATGGAACCTGGAAATTGCTGACCGCCTGGGGAATCAGACCGCCCACGCAAGAGAAGGCCAATACGATAATGAGAGATCGGTGAGAAAAGCAAATACCTGCCCCTCCGGCCGCCGGATAAAGAAGCATGAGAGCGAATACAGATCCATCCTGTATTCGCTCTTTTTTTGAGGGCATATCGACCATGAGAAACTATCTGCAACGTCTTGCTTTCTTTATCCGTGTTCTCTATGAGGTAAGAAAACATCTCACATCGAAGCATACGGAATGTGTAAAACGCAACATTATTGGTAATCGTTCCAGTAGTATATTCTTCATCAGAAGTAAATTGCAATGTGAAAGGAAATAGAAAGATGTCAGGCAACCGAGGTTGTTTATTCAACAGCTTATTGTTCCTTATTATTGTTTTTATTCCTCTTGTTGGTCACGTGATCGAGACGGTCATGGTGCTACAAGATGACCATACTGGCCTGGGTATGCTCGGCTGGTTGCTGGTCATCTGGCTCATCCCCTTTATCGGACCATTGCTCTACCTGCTCTTTGGCCAGCGCCAGACTCGCGTCTACTTTGGCCGTGCCAGCTATGCTCCGTAGACTTTCCAGGAGCGCAGCGTGGGAATAGTAAAATCCGCAGGTTGATCTGGCAAAGCAGAGCGACTTGCCGATCTCTCATGAGCGTGTTCGCTTCTCCTCGAATTGGCAGCCTAGTTCCCCAGATAGTAAGCAATTCCAGAGTCGCTGCAAAATTCTGCTGATGGATCTCATGGAGCATCTGTTGGTGGTCTTCCTGTTGCTCCTCCAAAAGTCATGTTGCCAGCGCCGCAATCAAATCGGGCAGAAGTTTTGCGGCGATGGGTGCGCCGCAGCCGGTGACGGGGTCCCAGCCGGGTGCGGCTGCATATCCCTGTACATTCAAGCCATCTTGGCTGAAAGAATTATTGCCAATGGTGATATCGCGAAAATCGGCGGTGGCTTTGGCGGAGGTGGCGATTTTGTAGAGTGCCGGATTGATAAAGCCCAGTGGGTGACCGGCCATCTGATCTGCCACGGCGATAATGCCCGCCCAGGTCGGGGTAGCCGCGCTGGTTCCTCCCACCTGCTGCCATTGCCCATCAAAGTAGATTGCCATAGCTGTGGAGGGTGCGGCGTTAGCGGCCACATCCGGGATACCGCGCCGCCCTTTGAACTCGCTCTGGAGCGTCGCGGGTAGCTCCTGCTGATACGCTGGCTCACTAAAGAACGCGCTGAAGCCGCCGCCGCTATCGTCCCAG
>DATGKW010000083.1:0-9786 GCA_035294465.1 Ktedonobacteraceae bacterium
TAAAGGGATCGGTCTGAGGGAGAAAATAATGAAGAAGCGCATCCTTGTAATTAACGATACTCAAGAGCTGCTAGAGCTTTTTCGCATACTCTTAGAAAAAGAGGGGTATGAAGTTATTCTTTCGGGTGTCCCAACTCAAAAAGTTGCGGAAATTGAGCAACTTCATCCCGATCTTGTTCTGCTAGATATCCTTTTCAGACAGGAAAGGATCGGGTGGCAGATACTTGAGATGCTCAGAACGAACCGGGCAACGGCCTCTATCCCAATTATTATCTGTTCTGTAGCCATCAAAGATGTAGAAGAGCAGGAAGGATACCTCAATAGTCAGGGCATTCGCGTCGTGTATAAACCCTTTGATATCGATGTTCTCTTGAGTGCCATAAAATCCGCGCTAGAGAGCCCTTTCCGAAACGAGCTTCTTCGAGCAGAAAAAGAGCCTCCGGAAAATACACGTGATAAGTCATAGATATTCTCGGAAAAATGCTGGCTCCCCATTGTTAGCATGCCCTAAACCCGCTTCTAGAGCCTTGACACAGCCTTTCCAAAATCATACTATACCTGTATGACAATTGAGAATGGTTATCATTAGTTAGCATGCCCTAATACGGGGATATGCGTGTGGAAGTAAGACATGAGCACAGAGAAGAATACCGAGAAGAGAGGGAGCGTAAGCGGGCTGGCCAGTGCTGGCGATGGGGCCGGGGGATCGCAGCCGCTGCAAGGGTCTACGAAGGAGGAGTTGATCGCCGCGCTCAACCAGAACTGGCAGCGCGAGGTTGAGGGCATGCGCACCTATCGCGAACTGGCGGCACATGAGAAGGATACGGGCCGGCGTAATGTGTTGCTCAAGCTGGCCGAGGCGGAGGAGCGGCACGCGCAAAAATGGGAACGCAAACTGGCCGAACTGGGCGCACCCACACCCCAGGAGAAACGCACGCTAGGAGGGAGACTGAAGAGTTGGGTGCGGCGTCAGGTGGGCACGGAGGCGGCCCTGCGGCATATGGAGGGCGAGGAGGATCGCGATATCGCGCGTTACGAGGCCCAGGCGCTTAGCCTCAACGACGCGGAGGCTGCGAGTATGCTGCGCGAAGTGCGAAGGGAAGAGGAGAGCCACGGGCGTGTGATCCGCGAGATTGTCAGGCCAATTGGTCCCCAGGGTATGCTCGATGTGATCCTGCGCCGAGAACGCTGGCACAAACGGGGCGGCGGTTGGCTTGGCGATGCAATCTATGGCGCGAACGACGGCCTGGGCGCGGTCTTTGGTATCGTCAGCGGCGTAGCAGGCGCCACTGGTGCGGCCAGCCATGTTGTTCTGATCAGCGGTCTGGCCGGTATGCTGGCCAGCGCACTCTCAATGGGCTCAGGAGCGTATCTAGCAACCAAAAGCGAGCGCGAGGTCTACGAGGCTGAGATTGGACGCGAACGCGGCGAGATCGAGGAGGATCCCGAAGAAGAGCGCGAGGAGCTTTCACTGATGTACCAGCTCAAGGGCTTCAGCGAAGAGGAGGCTAACCTGCTTGCCACGCGCCTCTCTGAGCAGCCGGAGCAGTTTTTGCGCACGCTGGCGCACGAGGAACTGGGCCTTTCCGAAGAGAGTTTTCCCAACCCGTGGACCGCGGCCTTCTCTGCCATGATCTCTACTGGCTTGGGAGCCTTTATTCCGATCATCCCGTTCTTCTTCCTGCAAGGCATTCCGGCCATCATCACGGCTGCCGCGATCAGTCTGGCGGCTCACTTTGCCGTGGGCGCTGCCAAAACGCTCGTTACAGGGCGCTCGTGGGTGAGCAGTGGCACAGAGATGACGGTAGTGGGCGCGATTGAGGCGGTGATCACGTACCTGCTGGGCATGGCTTTCCGTGGCGTCTAAAGCCCTTGCCTGGATAATGGTTGCGCTGCCTGGCGTTCTATGTTATAATGCCACTCGCACGCGGGGGTCGCTCCTGAAACAGGCTTCTCTGCGCCTTCGATGGAGCACATGGGATTGAATTTTGCGTTGCTATGCACCACATCAATCTCCCTTAGTTGGTTCTGCCTCTTGCCTTTTCTGTACACCGTGCGTCTGTGGGTAAGGGCGCGGGCCTTGATTGTTTGATATCTGTGTAGCCCCGCTTGAAAGAAAGAGTATTATGAAGCAGAAATTGAAAACACACACCGCGATGGCCAAGCGGGTGAAGATCACCGGCTCTGGCAAAATTATGCGCCGCAAGCTTGCTACCAGCCACCTGCGTCGCAACAAGTCTCCTCATGCCGTTCGCTCAATGGATAAATGTTATCCGCTTGCTACCGCCGATACCCGTCGGATGAAGCGCCTGCTGCCCTACGGTTAATGGCAGATCAGGATCGAATGGAGGATTAGAAAAGACCTATGCCAAGAGTCAAACGTGGTGTACCCGCGCACAAGAGACATAAGAAACTGCTCCAATTGGCGGAGGGCCATCGAGGCACACGCCGCCGTCTGTACCGTCCCGCGCACGAATCCGTCATGCGCTCGCTGGCGTATATGTATCGCGACCGGCGCAACCGCAAACGCGACATGCGCCGTCTGTGGATCACTCGCATCAATGCGGCCGCGCGTATGCGTGGGGTAAGCTACAGCACATTGATTCATGCTATCCATGCTGCTAATATCGGTGTAGATCGCAAGATTCTGGCCGAAATGGCCGTCAACGACGAGACCGCATTCACTGCTCTGGTGGAAAAGGCTCTGGCCTCAATTCAATAGGATTGTTGCCAGCTTTCCAGGCTGGTGAAAGCGTATGATTCGGATTACCAGTCTCGCCAATCCGCACGTCGCGCAGATCCGCGACTTGCATACGACAAGAGGCCGCAAAAAAAGCGGCCTCTTGTTGATAGAAGGACTGCATCTGCTAGAGGTATTGCTTACTGCCGGGATGTTTCCCCGTGAGATCTATTATCAGCCAGAACTGCTCCAGCGAACACCCGAGGGGCGTACCTTGCTGGGTCGCTTGCTACATTCTCCCTCATCCTGGCCAGACGTGGCGTTATTTGAAGTCAGTGAGCGTGTGGCGGAAGCTTTAAGCGACGCGCAGACCTCACAGGGTGTGCTCTGCGTTGTCTCTACACAGCTCTTTCAACCCGAACGCCTGCTGGCTCGTCGCCCACCGTCTGATCGTCCGGCTGTGCTGATTCTTGATGACCTGGCTGATCCCGGCAATCTAGGCACTATCCTGCGCACAGCCCTGGCTGCCGATGTGCGAGAAGTTCTGCTCACTCAGCGCTGCGTCGATTGCTATAGTCCAAAGGTGATACGTGCCGCCGCCGGAGCGCATGTTGCCCTGCCAGTCTGGCCCGATCTTTCCTGGAATACGATTGCTGAGAGAACAGCAAGCCACTGCGAGGCCGAGCGCGTTTTTATAGCTGAGGCTGCCGGCGCTCATCCATACTACGCGGAAAATTTCCTTCGGCCTTTTGCCTTGATCATCGGCAACGAAGCTCATGGTCCCTCGCAAGAGGCGCGGGCGCTAGCCCGGCGGAGCATTAGCATTCCGCTGGCTAATCGGGTCGAATCGCTCAATGCTGCGATGGCCGCGGGCATCCTCCTCTTCGAGGCCGTTCGCCAACTGCATCTCTCTGGAGGCAAAAAGGGTTGAGCTTGCCTCACAATATACGAGGCAAGCTCAACCCTTTTTGCTTTCAGACGTCTACCAGTGGCTATTTATTTCATGGTGAATATCAACTTGAGGTACCAACACCATGTGGCCGCAGCTTTCACAGGCCGGGGGCATCTGCCCAAGGTGAATCATGCCGCATACTTCGCAATCCCAGCGCGGGAGACGGACTGGATGGCGCTGGCTCAGCAGGGCCAGCACCGCCTGAATGGCTCCTTTTTCACTCATCTCCATTGGATTATAGCTGGTGTTTCTTTGTGCGATCATGATCGTTTCTCCTTGATTCATGTATCCTGATCCATAAGCGTTCCAGATGCTTATGGATTATGGAAAGCGTCTCTACATGTATCAAGTCTACCAGCCCCACCGCTGGAAAGTCTATGTATTGAGATAGGGGTTGTGGATACTATCGATAATGAAAAGGTTATGAGAGCAGAGAGAGAAAGTCCTCGTAGCCAATCAGACTTGCCCCCAGTGCTCAGGCGGTCGATTCCACTCGCCTGCTATTGGCCGTTGCGCCTGCGTGGATTCATTCTCCTGCGCGGGAAGTCGCCCTGGGCCACTGCCGTAATTTCGTGAGGCGAATGGTTGCTGGCCGCTCTGGCTGTCCAGAGGTGGGAGGCTGCTTAGCCCGCTGCTCTTTCCATTTCCCTGGGGCAGGAATAATTGCTGGTCGTTGGTATTGCCGGGCATATAAGGTCCCGCATATAAAGGGAAACCACTTCCTCCGCTGCTTGCCATCTCAGGATTATAGGATCCTCCGCTGCTAATTGGCTGAGCTGTAGAGGTCACGGTGCGGGCAATACCGCCAGCCATCGGAGGAATTCCCGTTTCCTCTCCTATCGGGTCTGAGATGTGATGGGTGTTAGAGGTAAGGTAACTCATAGTATCGCGCAGCTTAAAGGCTTCGACGGAGGCCAGGAGTTGTTCGGCCAGGCGAGCCACACGTTCCATATTCTGCGCAGCCTCGCGGGTGCTATTGGCGCTTATCTGCGTGGATGCAGAAACTCCCTGCATAATCTGCACAACATGGTTGGAGGATTGCTGCTGTTGCGTGGCCATCTGATTGATCACATCAATTTCGCGCGCCTGCTGTTCAATCACGGCGAAAATCGATCCCAGGGAAGCTCCGGCTTCTTCGGCCAGTTTTGCTCCGGCATCGGACTCTCGTTCGGTGTCGCGCATGGCGACTGCCACGGCTCCGATATCATCGCGCACGCTGCGGACAATGCGCCCGACGGAGGTCGCTTGCTCTTTGGCCTGTTCCGCCAGGCGACGAATATCAGTAGCGACCGCGCCGAACCCCTTGCCGTTTTCACCAGCCATCGCTGCTTGAATAGCCGCGTCCAGGGCCAGGCGGTTTGTCTGATGTGCGATACTGGAGATGGCTTCCACGATGTTGTTGATTTCTCGCGAGCGCTCTCCCAGCGTTTGAACCTTGCTGGAGGTCTCCTGCACGTTGCTATGAATACGGCCCATGCCTTCGATGGCTTGCTGCACTGCCAGGCGTCCACCCTGGGCGTTGCTACGCGCCTGGCGAGCGCTACTGGCCAGGGCTGTTGCGCGGCTTGCTACCTGCTGACTGGCCAGAGCCATTCGTTCGATTTCAAAAGCGGCATTGGCAATTTGCTGGATCTGCCGGTCGGCTGTCTCGACCAGTTCCGTCATACGATCCGAGGTCATCGTGGTAGATGCCTCTACTTCGTTGGCCACAGACTTCACTCGTACAACCAGGCTCCCTAGCTCTTCAACCATATAGTTAAAGGAGTCTGCCAGCACGCCCAGAGCGTCCGCGGTAACTTCGGCTTTAATGCGCAGGTCACCCTCACCGACACCGCTGACTTCGGCTACCAGCTTCTCCACCTGCCCTTGCAGCATGTCGCGCTGCGCCTGGGTATTCTGGATCAGGTGAACGATATTGTCCATCATATTATTCATCGCGGTGGCCACAATGGCGAACTCGTCATGGCTAGTGACCTGGGCGCGCGCACGTGTATCTCCCTTTGAGATGCGCCTGGTTAGCGAGACAAGCTCGGAGAGTGGGCCGGTGATCGACTTCTGTACAAGCACTCCCGAAGTAATTACCAGAAATATGACGAGCAGAATAGCGCCTATCGTGCCGACCATGACTGGCTGCATGTCGCCGGAGGTCTCGGCGCTGATGGTCTTGCTCATCTGGTTCACGTTGGCCATTACCAGGCCCCAGTTGGAATTGAGCGTGTTATAGGCTGCGGTCAACTGATTGGAGTCGCTGGTGATCTGGCTCACGATGTGCTGGGGAGTGAAACTACCATCGGGAGAATTGAGCACTTGCTGGAGGAACGATGCTTCCGCCTGTTGCGCTGTGCGATAGGCTGGCCAGGATTGCGTTATAATGGTATTCAGAAGATTGCTTTCCACCTGCGGCGCATCATTGTTCTGTGAGATGGAGTTGAGCATCGTGTATACTGGCCGCATGTTCGCGCTTTGAAGCGGATCGTACTGGCTCTGATAATTGCTGAATTGCTTGCCAAGCTGGCTTATATCAGTAGCAGCCTGGCTCGCGGTCTGGGTTGCTGCCGTGCGGGCAGTATGATCGGAAGGCACAAGAGTCACGCTCAGAACCTGGGATTCCAGGCTCCGTGTCTCTGTGTACGTGTGCTGAAGGGCGCTTGCCAGACTATCGGTTTGATTCTGCGCATCAATCATAATGGCTGAAGCCGACCCACGGCCGCTCATCTGGTTGACATAATAAAAGCCCACGAGAGAGAAAATCACACTCGGAAAAAGCGCGGCTAGCGTAAATGCCACGATCAGGCGGCGGGAAATTGGGTAGTTCGATATGAATTTCAACATGTCTGTAGCATCCCTTCTCAGGCAGCGCAGGGCTTCTGAGGTATAGGTATACTTGTACTGGTCTAAATACGTTAATCTGAAAAATGGGGGAATATTTTAAAGTATTCCCCAATCAGTGTACATCACAATTCAAAGAATTTAAAATTCACCTTATAGAATGACCTCTTTTTCCTACTCATTTATTCCAACGTGATATGATGAAATTTACAGCAAGTAACGGGACCAGGAGAAGGAGAACCACCCTTGAATAATCCAGCCATCACCCACTGGCCTTTTCGGAAGGTCTTGATTGCCAATCGCGGCGAGATTGCTCTGCGCGTCATCCGTGCCTGCCGCGAACTGGGTCTTGCCAGCGTAGCGGTCTATAGCGAGGTTGATCGCCATGCCCTGCATGTGCGTATGGCAGACGAGGCATATGCTATCGGCCCGGCCCCGGCCAACCAGAGCTATTTAAATATCCCGGCTCTGATCGATGTGGCACGCCGCTCTGGTGCTCAGGCTGTGCATCCCGGCTATGGCTTTCTCTCGGAGAACGCCTCATTTGTGGAGGCATGCGTAGAGGCCGGTTTGATCTTCGTCGGGCCTTCGGCAGATTTGCAGCGCGCAGTCGGCGAGAAGACGGCCGCGCGCAATACCGCACGGCAGGCCGATGTGCCTGTTGTCCCTGGCGCTCTGCTGGACGGAGTAGCAGAAGACGAGGTTGCTGGACTGGCTGCCGGGATTGGCTATCCCCTGCTGCTCAAAGCGGCGGCCGGCGGCGGCGGCAAGGGTATCCGCTTCGTGCGTGATCCACACGACCTGACTTCTTCGCTACGTGTGGCGCGCAGCGAGGCGAAGAGCGCTTTTGGCGACGACCGGGTTTACATAGAAAAAGCGGTTGCTCCAGCCCGCCATATCGAGGTGCAATTTATCGCCGATACCCATGGCAACGTGGTACACCTGGGCGAACGCGAGTGCAGCATTCAGCGCCGTCATCAAAAGCTCATCGAAGAATCTCCTTCGCCCGCGCTGGATGAGGAGTTGCGCCAGCGCATCACCTCGGCAACGGTGAATCTGATCCGCACCATCGGCTATGTAAACGCTGGCACCGCCGAATTCCTGCTGGGGCCCGACCGCAACTTCTATTTTCTGGAGATCAATGCTCGCATTCAAGTGGAGCATCCGGTGACAGAGTGGTGTACCGGCCTGGATCTGGTGCAGGAACAATTTCGCGTGGCGGCGGGCCTGCCGCTCTCCTTCACGCAGGAGCAGGTAGTCTTTCGCGGCGCGGCCATCGAAAGCCGTATTTCAGCCGAGGACCCGGAAAACCGCTTCCTGCCCGCAACCGGCGTCGTTCAGGCGCTGCAAGAACCCTCCGGCCCCGGCGTGCGCGTCGATAGCGGACTCTACCCCGGCCTGCAAGTTCCCCTCTTTTACGATCCGCTGCTCTCCAAGCTGATTGTCTGGGGCCGCGACCGCGAACAGGCCATTGCCCGCATGCGCCGCGCCCTGGACGAGTATCAAATCCTGGGAGTGCGTACTACCTTGCCCTTCGCGCGCTGGTTGATGGACCATCCGCGTTTTATCGCCGGAGATTTCTCGACCGACTTTATCGCCGAGGAGTGGGGCGACAAAGGCCGCTTGCAAGAGGCCACCTCGCCTGCTCAGTCCGAAGAGATTACGCCTGAGCAGGTGGCAGCTATTATGGGGGCGCTGCTGATGCATGAAGAGGTACACGAGGAACAGAGCCGCCGTCGTCCTCTGGGCGCAGAGAGGGCAGAAGAGGGCAGCCGCTGGAAGATGGCCGGGCGCATGGAGGCTCTGCGGCATATGTAGCCAGATTGCCTGTTTCCATTCTTCAATTTGCGGATTATTCAATGGCGGTCTCGACAGATTCCTCACTCTCGGATATAATGGGAAACTGGTGATGATCACGATTCACGATGAATATAGAGGCAGTTACCAGATCAAGCCTGAGAGTAAGGAGCGCTATACCATGTATCATGCTCGATCGTATGCTCGCGGGGAGCCGGCCAGCACCTATTTTGTGCCAGATCGCTCTTATAAGGAAGAACTCTTGCGCTTGCAGACCCAGGACCAGATGCTCACGGCGGGTATGGGCGGAGTGTTGCCAGAACAACCAGACCCGACGATTTTTCAGCGGGTGCTGGATGTGGGTTGTGGCACCGGAGGCTGGCTCATTGAAACTGCCAGAACCTATCCGAGCATACCAGTGCTGGTAGGGATAGATGTGAGTGAGCGCTTCGTCAAGTATGCTCAGGCTCAAGCTCAGGCTCAGGGGGTCGGCGACCGGGTAGAGTTTCGCGTAATGGACGCTTTACGCAGGCTCGAATTTCCCACTCACTACTTCGATTTAGTCAACCACCGCCTGGGCATAAGCTACTTACGTACCTGGGATTGGCCTCAACTCCTTCTGGAGTATCAACGGGTTGCTCGACAAGGTGGGATCATTCGGATCACAGAATGCAATTTCCCTGAAAGTAATAGCGTGGCTTTGACACGTCTCAATAACCTGTTTCTGCGAGCACAGTCCCAGGCCGGCCATATGTTCATTCCAGATGATGGCTATGGGCTGATCAACGAGCTTGTCCCATTGTGCGAACGATTTGGATTGGAGAATATACAGGTAGTTCTCCATACGCTGGAATATCGGGCTGGCACACCTGAGGGAAAGAGTTTCATCGAAGATGAAACGTATCTCTTTCGAGTACTGCTCCCTTTCTTACGCAAGTGGAGCCATCTACCTGATGATTATGAAGAGATTTACCAGCAGGCTGTGACTGAAATGCAGCGCTCCGACTTCGCCGCGACGTGGAAGATGCTCACCGTCTGGGGTGTAAATCCATAGTCGTCAATCATGTCTCAGGACTAAAACCGCAGGCAGACTCCGCATCTCTAAAACAGAAAAAATCATGACGCCTCTCTCTACCTCGCTGACTAAGTATTTTGTGAAGCCGAAGGACGAAGGCCACGAACCGGCTTTGTGAGCCGATTGGCAGCCCGAACAAATGTCTTGATTTTTCTCCACAAGCAGTGTATTATTACCGAATAGTGCAGCGCAATATATGCAGATATGAACGTCACCTGACAAACTCTGAGCGAAAGGCTCTTTTCCTGGCACCGGGAACAGGGCCTGACTCGGCTCAGGGTTCGAGCACGAAATGTAAGTTGTTGGATAAGTTGGAAGGGAAGGAAATATGATAGAATCGCTCGATCAAGATTGTCGTGAAGAAGCCGGGGCAACTCCTGAGCATGCGCCGGGCTATCTGTCTGTGAGAGAGGCGGCCAGGATCATAGGAGTCTCGACAAGAAGTGTTTATAA
>DATGKW010000084.1:0-56654 GCA_035294465.1 Ktedonobacteraceae bacterium
GAAAATATGGTAGAATATTAGCAATCAGACAGCCAGAGTGCTAAAATGGTAATCATAGAGAAGGAGCTGCTAGCACAGTTATGAAATGTGATCGTTGTGGAAAGAATCCTGCGCAGGTGCGTGTCGATCAGATCGTGAATGGCCGCAGGGAAGCTCACTACCTCTGTCGATCTTGTATTAGTGAATTGATGGACTCAATGGGGCAAATGGGTCTGGGGGATATGTTGGGTGACTCTTTCCCTGAAAATGCTCCTTTTGGTTCTCTCTTCAAGAATACAGGCAACAACGCTGCTCCTGTGGGTGCGGGTGCGCCAAACTCTACCAGCACTGCCACAAAGCAGCGAGCAAAATATAGCAAAACACCAACGCTGGATCAATATGGACGCGATCTCACCGCTGAAGCGGCGGACGGCAAACTTGATCCGGCCGCCGGCCGCGAGCGCGAGTTGCGCCGCGTGATTACTGTTCTGGGGCGCCGGCAGAAGAATAATCCGGTACTCATTGGTGAGCCGGGCGTGGGCAAAACCGCGATTGTCGAGGGATTAGCCCGGCGCATTCAGGCGGGCGATGTCCCCGGCAATTTGCGCAATAAGCGCATTGTTTCACTAAACATTGGCGGCATGGTCGCCGGAGCTATGTTCCGCGGCCAGTTCGAGCAGCGTATCAAGTCCATTCTTGAAGAGCTGCGCGAATCGCCCGATGTGATCGTCTTTATCGATGAGCTTCATACCGTTGTGGGCGCGGGAGCTGCTGAAGGGGCCGTGGGGGCGGCAGACATGCTCAAGCCCGCTCTGGCGCGTGGTGAGCTGCGCTGTATTGGCGCGACCACGCTGGATGAGTATCGCAAGCATGTCGAGAAGGATGCCGCGCTGGAGCGCCGTTTCCAGCCTATCCTGGTGGACGAGCCTTCAGTGGAGGAGGCGGTTGATATGCTGCGCGCGGTGCGCCCGAATTACGAGCTGCATCACGGCGTCGGCATCACCGACGAAGCCATCGAAGCCGCAGTCAAGCTCTCTGACCGCTATATCAACGACCGCTTCTTACCAGATAAAGCCATCGATGTTATGGACGAGGCCGCTTCTGCCCTCCGCCTGGAGGCTACCGAGAAGGGGATCGTAAGTCCCTTGCTGATCTCTGACCTGGAGAAAGAACTGGCTGATATTCAGGCGAAAAAAGAGGCTGCGGCCAACGCTGAAGATTACGAGCAGGCGGCGAGATTGCGCCAGCAGGAGCTGGTGGTGCAGGGCAAATTGGATAAGGCCCGGACTGAATCTGGGAGCACGGTCACGCTGCTGGTCACGCCTGAGTTGATCGCTAAGGTTGTTGAGGGCTGGACCGGGGTGCCGGTGAGCCAGATGCTTGAGAGCGAGCGCCAGAACCTGCTGAACCTGGAAAGCGATCTGCGCAAGCGGGTGATCGGGCAAGACGAAGCGATTGGCGCGGTTGCGCGAGCCATTCGTCGCTCGCGGGCCGGGTTGAAAGATCCAAAGCGCCCGATTGGCTCCTTCCTCTTCCTGGGTCCAACCGGTGTGGGAAAGACAGAGCTGGCCAAAGCGCTGGCCGCGGAACTCTTCGGCGGCGAGGATCACATGATTCGCCTGGATATGTCCGAATACATGGAGCCGCATACCGTTTCTCGTCTGTTTGGTAGCCCTCCTGGCTACGTAGGCCATGACGAGGGCGGCCAGTTGACCGAACAGGTGCGCCGCCGCCCGTACAGCGTGATCCTGCTGGACGAGGTGGAGAAGGCCCATCCTGAAGTCTTCAACTCGCTGCTACAAATTATGGATGATGGCCGCCTGACTGATGGCCAGGGACGCACGGTGGACTTTAAGAATACCGTCGTGATTATGACCAGTAACGCGGGCACCGCTGACCTCAAACGCGCCGCTCGCATCGGTTTTACTGCCGTCAAGGATGAGCAGGTCCGCGATGAGCAGCACGAGGCGATGCGCTCGAAGGCGATGGAGGGACTGAAGCGCATGTTCCGGCCAGAGTTTATCAACCGCATTGACCAGATCGTGGTCTTCCATGCGCTGGGCAAAGAAGAGCTCAACCAGATCCTCGATCTGCTGCTGTCCCAGGTACGGGAACGCCTGAGCGAGCAGGGGATCTCGCTGGAGGTCAGCGACGAAGTGCGCGAGCTGCTCTTGCGCGAAGGCTTTGACGAAGAGTATGGCGCGCGTCCATTGCGCCGCACCATCGCAACCTACGTCGATGACACACTGGCCGATGCCGTCCTGGCCGGCGAACTTCTCCCTGGTAGCACTGCTCGCCTTGTGCTCCGCGATGGACACGTCGCGGTCGAGCAGCAACCGGTGAGCCAGCTCGCCTGATGATAGACGGATAGACGGGCGTGATCTTCTCCACCACGCCAAAAACCAGGAACCGGGCGCTTGCGAATCCTATTCACAAGCGCCCGGTTCCTGGTTCCTTTTGGTCTGTTCTCCTGGCAAATGAAAGGGATTCAGGATGGGGTAGTGAAAGTATGCTATTTCTATTTCTTTCCAGCAGAAACAGTTCTCCTACATTTGGAGGCATCAGTACAATGTATTGTGGTAGCAGCATTCAAATGTGCAAATCGAAGCACTCGTGGATGGGAAGGGAATCTACTCTTTTTCTGAATGATTTTTTACAAAGGATGGTAGTGATGGGAAACATTTTCAGAACTTATCTATTCCTGGCCCGGCGCTGGATGTGGCTATTCGCGCTAGGGGCTATTGTGTGTGGTGGTGCAACCTACGCGATCAGTACGTTTCTTCAGCCGATCTATCAGGCTTCGACCTACCTCATTATAGACATTGGAGCGTCCGCTCACCCAAGCATTAGCGATAGCTTGCAGGCCGTGCCGACGTTTGCGCAGTTGCTCACCATTCCAGCTGTGCTTGATCCCGTCATTGAACAGCATCCGGGGATGAGCACAGCAGAACTGCTCTCGATGATTTCGGTAAAGCCCCAGACCAATACCCAGATTATCGAACTGGATGTGCGGGCCGACAATCCCCGGCTGGCTGCGGACCTGGCAAACCAGGTTGGTCAGAGCTTTGCGCGCTACATCAATGCCGATATGCCAGGTACGGTGCAGGTGATCCCCGCGACCGTTCCCACGGCTCCCGCGCAGCCACAACCACTGGAAGATGCGGGAATCGGAGCCGTGGTTGGCCTGATCCTGATGCTTCTTCTGGTCACTCTATTTGAATGGATAAGCAATCGAGCAACCAGCGTTGAGCAGATTCAAGAGCTGCTTGGTATGGAGATCATGACGCTGGTGCCACGCTTTTCGCGCAAGGCACGCCGGCTCGACGAAGCGCAACAGGTCGCGCTCGCAAAATATCAAATGATCAGCGCCGGTTTGAACGTTGCGCAGGCCGAGCAGCCTTTCAAGTTGGTGATGTTTACCAGCGCCCTGGCCGGTGAAGGAAAAAGCACCATTGCCGGTAATGTCGCGATCAACCTGGCCCAGGCGGGAAAACGGGTTTTATTGATCGATCTCAATATTCACCGTCCTGCCCTGGCCCGGCAGTTTGCCCTGCAAAGCCAGCCGGGTCTTACGAATCTGCTGGCGAGAAATAGCAAACGGTTGCAAGTGGAGCATTATAGCCAGCCGACCGAGTTTCCCGGCTTGCGCGTGTTGACGGCGGGCACGCAGTCGATGAACTCTACAGAGTTCCTGCGCGCTCTGACGGCCTTTCAGTTTTTCCCCCGCCTCAAACAGGCACCGTTTGACTATGTGCTCCTCGACGCTCCTCCGCTTTTCGCAGTAGCTGAAGTGCAGATCCTGGCTTCCGCGGTTGAGGCGCTGGTATTGGTAGTGAACGGCTCGCGTACTCCACGTAGAACGCTCGCCCGCACCCGGCAGGTTCTCTGGCGTATGCGCATGACCAGGGCTCTAGGGGTTGTGGTAAATCAGAGTTCCTGGCGCGATTACGCCGACACCCATCCCTATACCCTCCCTCAGTCTGTACAGGAAAAAAATGTTGCAGAGCAGCTTGACGTTGAGGAGATGACCATGGAGCTTCCGGCGGTGACGGTGAAGTTACTCCCGCCCACGCTGCCTGTAAGCGAACCGGGCGAAGGTATGGCACGCTTGCCAGACACAGGCGAAACCGAACAGATCGGCGTGCTGCCGGCTGAGCACGTTATTCGCCCGTCGCTCTCCTTGAGCGGCCTGAACATGCCTACGAAAAATGGGCTCACGAAACGACTTTTCTCCGGGGCCGATATCCCTTCGCCACCATCATCCTGATTCTCCTGAAATTTCTAAAATAGCTAATATAGTAAATATGTGACCAGCATGAAAATATAGAAAAATAGAGAATAGCTATATAAAAGGAAATAGACAAATATGTCTCTTACACAGCCGAAGACATATACTTTTACCTCTGTCAGGCCGGAGCAACAAACGCGGGTGTTTCATGGGCCAATAGTACGCGCGCTGGTGAGTCTGGCCTCTGCTGCACTGTTTGTACGTGCGGCTGGGATGGTGAATCAGGTTGTCGTTTCCGCGAGCTTTGGCGCAGGACCATCGATGGATGCCTACTTTGTGGCTGCGGCTTTCCCTCTTTTGCTGGTTCAGCTTCTCAGTAGTGCAACCGAAGCGGCAGTCATTCCAGTCTACAGCCAGTTGCGCATGCACTCAAGCCGGAAGGCAATCAGTACATTATTCAGCACGCTGCTCAATTGCCTGGTTCTGGGTACGCTCCCGCTGGTTCTGCTATTGCTTATTCTGCGCCAGCCACTCGTGTATTTTTCGGCACCGGGCCTTGATCCGGTTCGTCTCGCCCAGGCGGTTGCACTGGCTCCGCCGCTCATTCTGGTGGTTCCGCTGGGACTGGTGATCGGCTTGTTAGAATGCATTCTAAACGCAGAAGGTCAGTTCGGCTGGCCCGCATACGCCGGGCTGCTGGTGCCTTTGACTACAGCGGTACTGACCGCCTTGATGGGAAAAACCTGGGGGGTGATGGTGCTTTGCCTGGGAAGCTTGCTTGGTACCATACTGCAACTACTGATTATTTTCGTTCGCGTCAAACGAGCCAGGCTTCGCTATCGCCCGGTGGTCGATTGGCGCAATCCATATCTTGGGAGAATACTGCGCGCGGCCTGGCCGGTTCTGCTCGGTGCTTTGATCAGTCAGGGCAGCCCGCTGGTTGACCAGATTTTCGCCTCGACCCTGCCCGCAGGCACTATTTCTGCATTGAATTACTCGCTCAAGCTTATCAGCGTCTTTAGCGGAGTGATTTTTGTTTCGGTTGGACGCGCATTGCTGCCTTCCCTGGCTCGCCAGGCGGCTCTAGGTGACCGGGACGGCTACCAGGCATTCAAAAGGATACTGCATCTCTCTCTGTGGTGTGTAGGTCTTTGCGTGCTGGTGCTCAGTATCGCGCTGCTTTTGCTGGCTCCTGTATTGCTGTCTCTGCTTTTCCAGCATGGGGCCTTTTCAGCAGGCGATACCAGGGATACTGCTGTCGTGTTGTCGGGGTTTGGCATTGGCTTGATGCCGATGGCGATTGGCTTTCTCCTCTCGCGGGCTTTCAATGCCCTGGGCGAAACGCGCATTCCCATGTGCATTGCGTTGGTGAGCCTGGGTGCCGACTTCTTTTTTGATGCGCTCTTTGCCCATTTCTGGCAGGGTTTGGGGATCGCTCTGGCTACGTCAGCAGTCTATATTGTTACCAGTCTACTCTTGCTTTTCTTGTTGTATCGGCGTATTGGCACATTCAATGTCTGGCGTGTTCCTCCTGAGGTCAGGGCTTTTAGTATACGCTTCTGGGGCCGAAGGCGAACGTATTCACACATCTTTGCACGAGACTGGCGCGACGTATGCTTGTTTAAGGAGAGTTTTTGCCGGAATTTGCTCTTTGCGGGCATTACGCTGCTTGTCATGGCGGCAGGGGTTCTTGCTACGGTGCGCGACGCTCTGGCCACCCTGCGTGTCGCTTCTGGCATGCTCGTTGTGCTGTTCTTCTTGCGCTATCCATACATACTATTGCTTGCCTGGGCAAGCATCAATGTATGCATTGGATCGACCCTTACGCTCTTCAACGGGAATAACCTGGATATGGCGCTGATCATTCCTCTCCTTCTCCTGTTGCTATTCCTGCCCTGGAAAGAGCTTTTTCAACGGATGCCGGGATTGATCTGGCAGGCGCTTTATCCGGGGTGGGTGCTGGCGGGGATTGGCCTCTCTCCACTTGATACCAGATCTTTTCTAACACTCTGGCTAATCATGTTTGCATCAATCGCGGTTGGGCCGCTCGCGGTCACGTTTATCAGCACGCGGCGACGGCTATTGGGGTTGATCGATATGTTGCTGATGACTGCTTTCCTCGCTGCTCTCTATGGTTTATATGGGTATATGGCTCGCCAGCACGGAGAAGTAGATGCGGAGACGCAGCTTTTTCGCATAACATCGCTTTTTACGCAGGCAACAACATTCGCGTTCTATCTCTCTCTGGTTCTTCCTCTGGCGCTTTATCGCTGTCTATTCTCTACAGGAATAGGCAGACTCGCTGCTCTGGTATGCATGCTGTGCTTGCTAGGGGCGCTTTTGCTCACGTTCACGCGAAGCGCTTATGTAGGCGTATTTCTGGAGGCATTGATCATGCTTCTCTGTATATCGACTCGCAGGACGCGTTTCTGGCTTGCCAGTGGACTGATTGCGCTATGTGGGCTGGTGCTCTTTTTAGGCTGGAGTGGACAGATACCTTTCCTTGCCCGTTTTTTTAATAGCGATCTTACGACGCTCAACGGGCGCATCTATCTCTGGCAAGCCCTTCTCAGTCGTTTCCAGATAACTCAGTGGCTTGGCAATGGTTTACAATCCTCAGATCAGCTTCTAACCTACCTGCATGTGGGAGCATCCGGGCAGGGGCTTATTGGTACTGCGCCACATAACCTTTTCCTGGGAACACTTTACGATCATGGGGTGATCGGGCTGTGCTTGCTTTGTGGTATGTTCTTCTCTCTAGGCTCCAGCCTGCTCAAAGGGATGCGGAGAAGTGGCGGTGAGCGGCGCGTGCTCTATGCGGCTGCCCTGGCCGCGCTGGTTAATGCTCTGTTACAATCTATCGGGTCCCGTGATCTCTGGATTCAAGCAGTAGGCGTCTCTTTCTGGATTGTGGTGGCTCTGCCGTTTGTTCGCTTCTGGTCGGTTCCTCAGAAAACCCCGGACGAAGCGGTACGCAGCGAGAGCATCGAGCAAGAAAAGGGATATCCGGATCAGGCGAGGGAGCTTTGCGACCTTCCCGGCTCTCTCCATACCTGCCCCGTGAGTTGAAATATGTGGAAGGAAGAGGAGGTGTATGCGGTTTTATGCGTATCTGTTATGTGGCTTTTCAGTTCTGGCCGAGCGTTGGTGGTTCACAGACGCAAGCGGAGAAACAGGCCAGATATCTGCTTCAACTAGGCCAGGAAGTACTGGTAGTGACTTTGCGACACCAAAGAACATGGCCAGCAAGAGAGATATACAGAACAATTCCAGTATTTCGTGTTGGAGGATGGTATCGGCGCAATAGAACGCTACGCGTGGGAAGATTCGGCTGCCTGCTGGTAAGTATGCGGCTGTTTTTGACCCTCTGGAGCTTACGGAGGAGCTACGATCTCATTCACACACTCCAGGTTTCGCCTCTGGCGGTTGTGGCTGTGCTGCTTGGCAGGCTTATACAAAAGCCTGTGGTGATTGGTGTACAGAGCACCGGATCATATATATCAGCAACTGGCACCTTTGCAAGAGGAGCGCAGGAGCAGATGGTCTCTTTCTCTGGAAGGATAGATGGCCAGAATAGCTGGAAGAAGGCGCAGCTATGTGTTAGACCGGCAGAGATAGGTGGAGATATAGCAACTCTGCAAAGAACGGCCCTGGGGGGGCGGCTCATGCTCAACTGCTTGCGTAAATCAAATGCGTATTACCAGATTTTGAGTGTACGCAGCCATGCTTATTTGGTGGAGTATGGTTTTCGCCCCGAACGGATTGTCTGTATTCCTAATGGCGTTGATACCCGGAAGTTCTATCCAGTCTTCTGGGCTGCACAAGGGCAGGCGGAACTGCGCGCTGACCGGACTCTGCTCTGTGTAGCACGCCTGGAATATGCCAAAGGGATTGACATTTTGTTACACGCCTGGGCGCGGATGATGGCTCAACCTGCATCCTGGCGGGAGGGCTTGCAGCCCTGGCTCTACCTGGTGGGCGATGGCGCGAGTCGAGCAGAATTGGAGCAACTGGCGGCCGAGCTAGGGATTCGGGAGAGCGTTGAGTTTTTGGGGACGCGCCATGATGTTCCACAGCTTTTGCAGGATGCCTGGGGCTTTGTGCTGCCTTCGCGTTGGGAAGGCATGCCCAACGCGCTTCTTGAGGCTATGGCCTGCGCTCTTCCCTGCATCGCAACGCGCGTGAGCGGCAGCGAGGACGTAATTGAGCAGGGTCTTAATGGTCTGCTTGTTGAACCAGAGCAGCCGGAGCAACTGGCTTATGCTCTCCGCCTGCTTATCGAGGATGCCTATCTGGCCAGGCAACTGGGTTGGCGCGGCTACGAGACGGTTCTTCGTTCCTACCAGCTTGGCTCGACGGTTCAGAATAGCCTGACTTTTTATCGTTATCTCCTGACCAGAGATCACTCTCATCGGCGAAGCAGGAACTTCATAACAAAAAGCTAAGGGCTAGCGATGTATGGAAAAAGAGGTGAGACAGTATTTTGTGAGAGAGTGGTGAGTCATCTATGGATAAGAGAAGTCTTCGAGTGTATATGGCGATTGAAACATTTCTTCCTCTGGTTGGAGGTTCCGAGCGGCAAGCCTTGCTACAAAGCAAATATCTGCGCGCTCAGGGAATAGATATAACGATCATCACTATGCGTTTTCAGCAGGAATGGCCAGCACGTGATGAACTGGATGGAGTACCCGTGCTGCGTATCGCCGGGTCAGTTCTGACCTGGCACGAGCGCCTCTCTGGCTCTTTGCGCCGCCTCTGCTACTTGTTCGCTCTGCTAACGCTAGGCTGGCAGCTTTGGAAACGCCGCCGTGATTACGAGTTGTTACATGTTTTCCAGTTAACGCTTTTCACTCTCCCGGCTCTCGTGGTTTGCCGCCTGGCACGTAAACCGCTGGTGATCTCCATGCGCTGCGATTCTTGCTCGGAAAGAAGAGATCAGCGAAGTCAGGATAGGCGCGTAAAATCCTGGGCAGATCTGAATGGATTGGCCCGTCTGGGCAAGCCGGTGCTTCGACTGATCAATCATCAATTGGAGCACTGTCAGACACCTATCCTGATCCTGAGCGCTCATATGCGTGAAAGCCTGAGCCAGTGCGGTCTCAGTGCTGCCCGCGTCCTGCTCATTCCTAATGGAGTGGATAGCCAGCAGTTTCACCCCTCCCTCTGGGAAGAAAAAGAAGCTTTGACGGTGATCTGCGTGGCCAGGATGCGCTATCAAAAAGGCGTGGACATTCTGCTGCGGGCCTGGAGTCAGGTTCTGGAACAGATGCCGCGAGCCAGGTTGCGGCTTGTGGGAGATGGACCACAGTTTGGGGTGTTACGCCGCCTGGCCGATGAATTGGGAGTGACATCCAGCGTTGAATTTGCAGGTTTGTGTACTGATGTGCCTCAACAGCTTCGCCGCGTTCGCATTGCCGTGCTGCCTTCGCGCTGGGAGGGGATGCCCAACGCGCTGCTCGAAGCGATGGCCTGTGGATTAGCCTGTGTCGCTACGCGTGTCAGCGGCAATGGGGATGTGATTGAGCATGGCATCAACGGTTTGCTGGTTGCACCGGAGGACCATACGGCTCTGGCCGAGGCTTTGCTTCTCCTGCTCAGGGATGAGGAGCTTTGCCGCCAGTATGGCCGGGCGGCTCGTCAGCATATTGAGCAGCATCACGTGTTTGAGGATCTGATGAATAGGCATATCGAGCTATATATGGGTTGTCTGCGCAGAAAAATCAGCTCAAGCTTGTTATAATTCCATATGGATTTATACTCCCTTTTCTGTTTCCGACCGAATCTGGTCAGTAGCGTGCGCTTGTATCTGAAGAAAGAGAAAAGTATCGAAGTGAATAAACAATTTTCTGATATGCCGACAACTCCTATGCCTTCCGTCAAAGTGTCTCAGAACAGTCGCAGGCGCTGGCTGATGATAGGAACGGTTGTGGGCGTTCTGATCGCCCTGTGTGTTGGTATCCTGCTTGTGCGGGCAATGAACACAGGCAAACCTTCATTGTCGCAGGCCGGTAGTACGGCTGCGCAAGCAACTGGCACTGCCATCGAAGTACAAAGTACTCTTCATCCTGTCAGCACCTCTACGTCCACAGGAGGGCCGGCGTATGGCTCTCCTGCATCTCCTACGCCAAATCTTGCTCAACCTGGCGTCACTCATGGTAAGCCGCATATTGGCGGGCCGTTTTCGGACTTCAGAGGAGAATACGGAACTCCAACGAGCCAGGGTGATTCGACCAACGAGGAGTTCTGGGTTGACCCACAGCAGACAATCGATATCACTGTTGCGCAGAACGACCAGGGTGAGGTCACGCAACTAACCGTGCTGGGGCCAGATACCTGGAATGAGCAGCAAGCTCAGAGCTACTGCACACAATTTTTGCCAGATGGCGCGACTCAGTTCCAGACGACCAGCAATCAGATTGATTACCATAGCAGTGTGGGAACAATCGTGCTGAGTCTCCAATCTACCTCTTGCTCACTCTCTCTGGCCCGGCATTGAAATGTAAACTCGTGAAGGAGTCGCGCTAGTGATGCGCCATCATGCATCGAGGGCTGTTGCTGGTACAGAGACAGATAGTGGTGAGGGAGAATCAAGGATACTCATAAACGAGTGGATAGAAGGGAATGGACGAAAGATATGTGTGGTATTTGTGGCGTGTATAATGTGCAGGGCGGAAAACCGGTGGTATCTGAACTGATTGAGCGTATGATGCATCTGCTGGCACATCGGGGGCCCGATGACCAGGGTATGTATCTGGATGGGGAGGTGGGTCTGGGTTTCAGACGCCTGAGCATTATCGATCTGGCGACCGGGCGGCAGCCGATTTCTAATGAGACAGGCGATATCTGGCTGGTCTTCAACGGCGAAATCTGGAATTATTGCTTGCTCCGTGAAGAACTACGCGCGCGTGGTCATATTTTTCGTACATGCGGCGACGCTGAGGTAATTGTCCATGCCTACGAGGAGTATGGCGCGGACTGTCTGGCACACTTGCATGGAATGTTTGGCCTGGCTATCTGGGACGGTCGAAGAAGATGCTTGTTGCTGGCCAGGGATCGGTTGGGAAAAAAGCCACTTTACTATACGAGGATCGAGGGCGACCTGCTGTTTGCCTCGGAGATTAAAGCACTTTTCTGCGATCCACGCGTGAGTCGTCAGGTCGATCTTCAAGCGTTGGCCGACTTTCTCAGCATACGCTATGTGCCTGCTCCTGCTACTCTCTTCAAGGACATTTATAAAGTACAACCAGGGCACTTCCTGCTTTATGAGCAGGGAGGAGGCGTGCGCGAAGAGTGCTACTGGGATTTTTCTTTCGGTCCTCTCGAATGCCGCCAGTCCTCCGCAGCCTCGGCGTATCTCGCGGGTGTGCGCCAGCATATTCGCCGCTCTGTCGAAGAGCGCATGATCAGCGATGTGCCCGTAGGCGCGCTTTTGAGCGGCGGCCTGGATTCGAGTATCATCGTTGGCACCATGAGCCAGCTTTGCCAGCGTCCGGTGCAAACGTTTGCTGTTGGCTTTGATGTTGCAGGCTTCAGCGAGCTGCCCTACGCGCGCCAGGTGGCGGATTATTTTCGCACAAAGCATCACGAAATGCTGTTAACCGGCGCCGAGATGACCAGATACTGGCCGTTGCTGACCTGGCACCGCGATGAGCCGGTGAGCGAGCCTTCTGATCTGGGTGTGTACCTGGTTGCTCGCCTGGCCCGCCAGTATGTCAAAGTCATTCTGTCTGGCGAAGGCGGCGATGAGTTGTTCGCAGGTTATCCGAAATACGCTGTCGATGGCTTCGCTCGCTACTACCAGCTCTTGCCAGCTTTTGTACGCCGTAAGCTTGTCGCGCCCCTGCTGGAAAGCCTGCCGTACCGGATGCGCAAGCTCAAGACGGCGGCTCGGGCCCTGGCCGAGCCGGTGCCGCAGCGCTGGGTGAACTGGTTTGGCATCTTTCACGCGCCTTTGAAAGAACAACTGATCGCTTCCGGCGTGCAGGCTCAAGTGGATATGCGCGCCGGGCGTATCTTTCAGCGCTGGCTGAATGAGCACCCGCAGCGCGACAATCTTTCATACATGCTTTACCTGGACACGAAATTGTGGCTGCCGGATAATCTTTTGATGAAAAACGATAAAATGACGATGGCAGCTTCATTGGAAAGCAGAATGCCATTGCTGGATGAGCATCTGGTGGCCTATGCTGCCAGCATTCCTTCTCATTTGAAAGTGCGTGGCTGGCGAACGAAATATATCTTGAAGCAGGCATACGCAGATTTTCTGCCCCGCTCTATTCTCACCCGCAAGAAGATGGGCTTTAACGTTCCCACAGGAGCATGGTTTCGCGAAAGCCAGCGCACTTTTCTCACCAGGCTGCTGCTTTCCGAAGAGATGCGCAGCCGCGAACTTTTCAATCACGCGTGCATTGAACGCATGCTGCGCGAACATCTGGCCGGGCGCAGCAACTACCAGGCGCAGCTTTTTACGCTGGCCAGCCTGGAACTCTGGTTCCGCGTCTTTATTGATCCGCCTCGACTGGCGGCCCCAGAGTTATGGCCGGCCCCGTAAGTCTAATGTTCGGTTTTAGCGAAGAAATGTTAGATCTGAGCCAATCTCAAGCGGAACGTCTTGATTTCAAAGGGCTTGACCTCGCAGAAGAGGTTCTGTCCCTTGTAATGTGCCGTGTCGAGCGGCTCTTCCAGCAAGTTGCACTCCTGGGCGGCAAGCACGGGAGCGGCAAACGTTAACGTAACGCTTCCGCGCTGATTGTGGGTCTCGTAGAGACGCACGATCAGCCCATTGCCGTCCTCAGCCGGTTTAATCGTGTCAATCACAATATGCGGGCAGTCGGTGCTTACGAAAGAACTGCTGAGCGCCGCTCCGTTCTGCTCCTCTGGCAGGAACCCAGGCGTGACCAGCGCAGGAACGTTGAGTTCGTAGGCTCGGCGAACCGTTTGCGCGTCTCGCCAGTCTCCCATGTGCGGTAGAAGGCTGTAGGTAAAGCGGTGCAGCCCCTGATCGGCTTCGGGATCGGGCGAAACGGCTGATTTGAGGAGGGTCAGGCGTATTACATTGTCGTGGATATCATGGCCGTATTTGCTATCATTGAGCAGACTAACCCCGTAGCCGCCTTCGCTGAGATCGGCCCATTTGTGGGCGCAGACCTCGAAGCGCGCGCGGTCCCAGGAGGTGTTGCGGTGCGTCGGGCGCTCGATGCTGCCGAACTGAATTTCGTAAGTGGCGCGTGTCGCGTTGATCGAGACGGGGAAGGCCGCTTTGAGCAAGATCTGATGCTCGTGCCAATCAATCTCGGTGGCGAAATCGATGCGCCGCGAATCGCGCCAGAGCGAGATGCGCTGGGTGATGCGTGAGGAGAGAAAATGGCGTTCCACCTCGACGGTAGCGCGCACCGGTCCTTGCTCAAGCACGCGAATCTGCATGTCCTGCTCCTCACGCAGCGGATAGGGTTTCTCCTCGTAATAGAGATCGATATCCCAGGCGTTGAAATTAAGCGGGCGGTCCTCATAGGCGATTAATTGATTGGCGCTTTGCCCCGGCTCTATTACCTCGCGTGCTGCCTCGTGATCGTAGAGGCGGCTGATTTCCCCATGTTCGTTAAGTTCCAGTTCATAAAAGGCGTTGCGCAGGATGACAGTGCCGCTTTGTCGTGTAGATGCTGCAGTAGCTGGAGGCATGTCGGGCCCGTTATGGACTCTGGCCGTCAGCAAAGCGCCGCAGGAGGGGAGCCGCTGTCCATCGAGCAGAGTCAGGGGTTGACCGTCCCAATCATGGGCTAATTGCGCGCCGGGCAGGATCTCTGTATGGTCGCCCGGAAGTTGCAACGGCTCGCTGCGTTCCCATGACAGCGTATTGATGAACATCAGGGCAGCCTGCCCGCTCTCGTCGGACCCTAGCCTGTCGCGTAGCAGCGAGAGCATTTCGGCGCGCAAGGGCTCGGCCAGCGCCCGAATTTCGGCGGAGAGGTGCGCAACATCGGTATAGACCTCGTGAATCGAGGAACCGGGGAGCACGTCGTGAAACTGGTTGAGCAGGATCAGTTTCCAGCCCGCGTTCAGCTCCTCCTGGCGCGAAGGCATGCCATAGAGGCTGGTCCAGGCGTTGAGCAGCTCGACATCGCGGTAGAGCAGTTCCAGTCGGCGGTTGGTTTGCTTGGTACGCGCCTGCGAGGTATACGTTCCACGGTGATACTCCAGGTAAAGCTCGCCTACCCAGGTTGGCAGGTGTGGATTGTCCCAGAGGCGGCGGTAGAGATCGTCGAAGTAGGCATCTACGCGTCCCATGCGCACTTTGGGAAAAGCCGGCAGATCGGCCATGATCTGCGCGCGCTCCAATTGATCTTCATCAGGCCCGCCGCCGCCATCGCCCCAGCCAGCCAGGTAGAGGAGCTGGTCGTTAAGAGCCTGTTGCTGGTATTTGCGCCAGGTGCCAGGCATATCAGCCGGCTGAAGCGGCCCATTGTAGGTATAGGAGGTTGACGCAGGACCCTCGCTAGGAGCAGTAATAAAATGTGTCAGCACTTCGGAGCCATCGATGCCCCGCCAGCGGAATGTATCCATTGGCAAGCGGTTGTACTGATTCCAGCTGATTTTGGTAGTCATAAAACAGGGAATATTGCATTTGCGCATGATCTGTGGAAGGGCTGCGCTATAGCCGAAGGCATCTGGCAGCCAGATGAGGCGAGGGGTAATACCAAACTCTTCGCGCATAAACCGCGTGCCATGCATGATCTGGCGAACCAGCGATTCGCCTGAAGGAAGATTGCAATCGGCTTCAAGCCACATCGCGCCTACTGGCTCGAAACGTCCTTCGGCCACGCGTTCTTGCACACGGGCGTAGAGTTCCGGGTTGTCCTCTTTGAGCCATTGCAAGAGCTGCGGCTGGCTCTGGCTATAGTGGTAGTCCGGGTAGCGCTCCATCAGAGCAAGCACGTTAGAGACTGTATGCACGATCTTCTGGCGTGTCCGCCAGTAGGGCCAGAGCCAGGCTACATCCAGATGCGCGTGCCCACTGACGGTGATAGACGGGCGCAAGCCCCGCTCTGGGAGGTCGTCCAGCCCGGCCTGGAGCAGCTTCAATGCCTGGGGTATCGAGGCATGCAGGCGTTCACTCTGCCAGCCTTTGCGCAGGTCCAGCATGGTATACGCCTGATTAAGCGTTTCTAGCAGGCGCAGGCGTACCGGTTCGTGTTCATCAAATGTAAGACAAACGTCAAGCAGCGTTTGCATCGTTTCATAGAGAGAGTACACCTTCTCAAAGCGTGTGCGTAGCAGCACACCTGCAAAAGGCAGAGGCTGGCGAGTATATACCTGCATAGTCAAAAGATGAGGATGCCTATCTTGCAGGAGCTGGCCCGTCGAGCTATTCTGGGGCAGGGCCAGCAGAGGATGACGCCAGTCAAATGCGCCAATGGCTTTTCCATCGAGAAAAACCGTGGCTTCTATCTGTCGGAGCAGGCTATCCTCGCTCCTCTGATCCCAGCATAGCTGTAAAACAGGCGTTCGGTCTGGCAGATAGGTGTGAGGAGCAAGAGTAGCCTGGAGCCAGCATGTACCATGAGTCAGCCCCCAGAGCTGATTGATCTCTAAGCGCTGCCAGCGATCATCGTCGGGCGCCGGAGGCGGAGCCGTGGGACTATCGGCTGGTGCATAGAGGATGGGGGTGAGAGGATTGCCAGGCTCTTCGGCGGCCTGACGGAGTTCACGCAGGCGCAATTGTAATTTTTCTGTAGTCAGAAGCATTAGAAAGATCCTTCGCTTTAGAGATGATGACGGGTATTTTAAAAAACCGCTTAGGTATCCTTATACTGTCCTGACAAACGGCAGCCTCTTCTAATCCAGACGAGCTACTGGAAACGCCTTGATAGGTGTTTGCTCGCACGATGGTAAGGATCTAGCCGTTTGCCAGATGGGAAAGGAAACGGTCGCCTGGTTTCTATGATGCTTCTATTATAGTCGAGCAAGGGAAGCTTTTGCTGCTTGATTTCTTCTCTATCGATGGATGGGTTGTTCTTCTGCTGTTATGCGTCCATCTCTGAGGACAGATGCTCGGATATAACCGGAAGTGAGAAACGCTTCCCTTCACCATCCCTGGATTTTACACCAGGAGCGCAAATGCGCGCGTTGGGGTCTTGACTTTTTATCGGGGCTGCGGTATAGTTTGTGTGTCCTTACAGCGGCAGTTTTCTACGAAATAGTTGTCGTGAAATTGTCGGATAAGGAAAGGATACATGGCAAGGAGAGGTCGCATAGAGGCCTAGTGCGAGCGTTTGCTAAATGCTTGAGGTTAACCACCTCCGTGGGTTCGAATCCCACCCTCTCCGCTCTCTATCTCATCGTCCTCAGCCTGATCAGGCTGAGGATCTTTGGTTCCCTCTCAGATGCTTCCCCGCGTATCTTTTTCTCTGGTTACTATGTTCTCTGATAGCGCCGGGCAGACGATGGCGGCTTGGAAGAGGATGGCCAGTCCTGCATGAATGCGGCTTGGAAGATTACGAACATGTTTTCACCGGCTTGACAAATAGCTCCCGCTCTGTTAGTATCATGGCAGAATTCTAGGGGTGTAGCTCAATTGGCAGAGCAGCGCTCTCCAAAAGCGACGGTTGCGGGTTCAAGTCCTGCCACCCCTGTCTGAAGATGGCTTTAGAACAAAGTCCCCCGGCAGAAGCGCTTCTGCCGGGGGACTTTGTTGACCTCATCCTTTCGGGGGTAGCACACTATCAGTAAAGTGGGTCGCTATAATTCAGCACTGGCGCAGCTCTTTGTCTCGCTGCGGGCCGGGCGGTTTGTCAAGGAGTTCGATTGTATAGAGGAGCATAGATTGCCGGATCACGATTTTTTCGTTGGAGTCGAATCCCGTCAGGTAGCTCACTCCCACAGAGTTCTTCATCGCCTGAAGCTTCTGCTTGACGTACTGCGTGGTCTCTTTAGCGAAGAGCACCTTCTCATCAAGGCAATTTGCCCGTTGGAGTAGTTGCTCGAACAGCGCCACTGCCCTGAACTTTCTTGAGGCGGCTGTCGGTCAGAAGACAAGCAAGTCGCGTAGTTCTTTCACGCGTTTCTCGCCGGGCCATGCCGCTATGTTCGATCTCATAGATCAGGATGCTTGCCGGAGCGTTGCCGCGTGATATAATTTTCGTCATGAAACACTCGCGGCCTCTCCACAATTCAGGAGAAGATGGGCTGGAGGTTGAGATAACGGATCTGCCGGAAGGAGGCGAGGATGCGGACCGCCCGATGATCTGGTTGGAACGTGTGCTGATGGCCTGGCAGCGCTCTGTGGCTCGTCACCCGAAATCGTGGCATCTGGCCAGCCTGCTGTCTCTCGGCATGCTTTTGCTGCTGGTGCTGGGATTTGGGTTTGGCAATCTCTTCGGGCTGTTTGCTGAGCGTCTTCCTTCGCAAAATAGCACGTTCGTTTTTCCAACCAGGCCGCCGTTCAATCCCAATCTCTATCCGCATAGCAACCATCCCGACGCGGTTTATAGCGGGCATCAGGGCCTCGTCGATAACGTTGCCTGGTCTCCTGACGGCAAAAGTTTCGCGTCTGGAGGGTTTGATAACACGGTGCAGGTCTGGAATACGGTGACGAAGAAGAGGCTGGTGTACCGGGGCCATACTGATGAGGTTCTTGGCATTGCCTGGTCGCCCGATGGCAAGTATATCGCTTCGGCCAGCCGTGATATGACCGTGCAGATCTGGAATGCGACGAGTGGCGAACGGGTGTGGATCTATCACGATACCAGAGCCGTCTACAGTGTGGCCTGGTCGCCCAATGGCACGTTCATCGCGTTTGGAGACGATCTAAATCTCGTCTCTATCTGGAATGTGGTGGCGAACCGGGAGGTGCGTATCCTCAGCGGGCACCTGGGGGGCGTTCTGAGCATTGCCTGGTCGCCCGATGGAACGCGCCTGGCGACCTCTGGCCTGGATTTCACTGTGCGTATCTGGAAAGTCAGCAATGGCGAGCTGCTACTCATCTACGCTCATCACGACGATGTGGTGCCGGCGGTGGCCTGGTCGCCCGACGGCAAGCTCATTGCCTCGGCCAGCCACGATACGACGGTCCAGGTCTGGAATGCCAATACAGGCAAGATCGTGCTCGATTATCAAGGCCATGATAACGCTGTGTATGGTCTGGCCTGGTCGCCTGATGGGAAAAGCATTGCTTCCGCCAGCGGAGATGGAACGGTTCAGGTCTGGTCGGCGAGCAACGGCGCTCATATCATGACCTATTTTGTGGCTGCGACCTGCGTGGCCTGGTCGCCCAATGGCAAGCAGATCGCCGTTGGCGTTCAGAACGGCCAGGTGGTAATCTGGAATATCCAGAAATAAAGGAAAAAGAGAGAGAAAGAAACGCGAAGGAGACGCCTTATGTCGAGCGCTGCTCAGCGTGTAGCAACCTTTGGCACGACCATCTTCACAGAGATAAACCAGCTTGCTCAGCAATTCCAGGCGCTGAATCTTGGGCAGGGCAAGCCCGATTTCGATACATCTTCGGAGATCCTTGATCGGCTCAAGTATTTTCTCTCGACCGGTCAGCACAATCAGTACGCGCCCGGCCCCGGCACGCCCGCCTTGCGCCAGGCCGTCGCAGACCACGCGAAGCGCTTTTATGGTCTGGATATCGATCCGGTTGAGGGAGTGGTTGTGACGGCAGGAGCAACTGAGGGGATTTTCGCCGCCGTTTTGGGGCTGGTTGATCCTGACGATGAAGTGATCGTCATCGAGCCATTCTACGATTCATATGTGCCCAACATCCTCATGGCGGGCGCGCGCCCGGTCTATGTACCACTGCATCCGCCCGAATGGGCCTTCGATCCCGCCGAGCTGCGCGCCGCTTTTACAACACGTACCCGCGCGCTCATCCTGAATACGCCCCACAATCCTACCGGGCGCGTCTTCACGCGGGCCGAGCTTGAGATGATCGCTCAGCTCTGCATCGAACACGATGTGGCCGTGATTGCAGATGAAGTCTACGAGCACCTGTATTTCGCGCCTGCCGCGCATATCCCGATTGCCACGCTGCCTGGCATGTTCGAGCGCGTCGTGACCGTCAGTAGCGCAGGCAAGCTCTTTAGCGCCACCGGCTGGAAAATCGGCTGGGTCTATGGAGCGCCTGACCTGGTAGCGGGCGTGGGCAGGGCGCACCAGTTTATTACCTTTGCCGTGCATCATCCTACGCAGGAGGCCATCGCCTACGCGCTCAATTTGCCCGATACATACTATACCGAATTTCAGGCCATGTACGCTGCCAAGCGCCAGCTAATGATGAGCGCGCTTGACGCAGCCGGTATGCCCTGCCGTGCGCCCGAAGGCACCTATTTCCTGCTGGCCAACTATTCTGCGCACTTTCAGGGGACGCCGCTGGAGTTTGTGCGCTACCTCACCCGCGAAATCGGCGTTGCTGGCATCCCACCCACCTCTTTCTATAGCCCTGAGCACGCCCATCTCTGCCAGGGCTACGTGCGTCTGGCCTTCTGTAAGAGCAATGAGATGCTTATCCAGGTGCGCGAGCGCTTGAATAAGTTGGGCTGATTGACAAATTATCTCTAGTCGTGTAGTATACAGTGCGTGCGATGCAGAGCCGTGGGTTTCCTCCAACTCTCTTCTCGTACCATATTCGGGCGTGGCCAAGCGGTAAGGCAGTAGACTTTGGATCTACGATTCCCAGGTTCGAATCCTGGCGCCCGAGTTTTTTTATAATGTGATGTGGGGCTGTCATTAAAAGAGATTTATAAGGCTTTCCTCTTATGAAGACTACATATGCAGCGGTTGTGCTGGCGGGCGGGAAGGGAACCCGCATGCGTTCAAATCTCCCTAAGGTGCTCCATCAAGTTGCGGGCTTGCCTCTACTGGCCTATGTGCTGGAGGCGCTGGAAGATATTCCAGGCACGTCCGCATTTGCTCCCTTTCAATCCTCACTGGCGGGGCATCGTCCGGTAGTTGTGGTGGGCTATGGTGCGGATCAGATTGCCGCAAGCTTTGGCGAGCGCTGTGGGTATGCCTTGCAGGCGGAGCAACTGGGCACCGGCCACGCCGTTCTGATGGCTCAGGAGGCAGTGGACGCGCTGGAGCCACAGCCGGAAATCGTGCTGGTTTGTTATGGAGATACGCCTCTGGTGAAGGGTGAGGTGCTGGCCCGCGTGCTGGTAGAACATATCTCGCGCCGGGCTACGATCACCTTTCTGACCGCTCTGGCCGAGCTGCCTTCCGATTATGGGCGCGTGATCCGCGATGGTGAGGGACGCGTGCAAGAGATAGTTGAGGTAAAGAGAGCGAGCGAAGAGCAGAAGCAGATTCGCGAGGTTAACTCTGGCGTCTATTGTTTTGAGCGCGCGTGGCTCTGGCAAGAACTGGCGAATTTGCCGCGCAATCCCTCTGGCGAATATTACCTGACCGATCTGGTGGGCATTGCCAGTTCTCAGGGGCGGACCGTTGCGACGGTCGGCGGCTCGCTGGATGAGACTGTCGGCATTAATAATCGCGTCCAACTCGCTGAGGTCGAGCAATTACTGCGCCGGCGTATCCTGGAGCGTCATATGTATGCTGGCGTAACGATCATCGATCCCGCCACTACCTATATCGATGCCGGGGTAGAGATTGGCTCTGATACTGTCATCCTGCCCGGAACCCTGCTTAGCGGCTCGACGCGCATTGGTTCCTTCTGCCGCATTGGGCCGGGAACAACCATCGAGAATTCCACCATCGGGGATGGCTGCGTGGTGTGCCAGTCGGTAGTGGAAGAGACGACTTTTGAGGATGGCGTGAAGATCGGTCCGTTCAGCCATTGCCGCCCCGGAGCCTATCTTGCGCGCAATGTACACATGGGGAATTTTGGCGAAGTCAAAAACTCGTATATTGGCCCGGAAACGGATATCCACCACTTTAGCTATATTGGTGATGCCACGCTTGGAGAAAAGGTCAATATCGGAGCTGGGACAGTGACCTGCAATTACGATGGCGTGCGCAAGAACCGTACAAGTATTGGTGCTGGAGCATTCATCGGAAGTGATACAATGTTAGTGGCTCCCGTCACAGTAGGCGAACATGCAACAACGGGAGCTGGCTCGGTCGTCAAGCATGATGTTCCTCCTGGAGCAGTGGTTGCAGGAGTACCCGCTCGTCTCCTGCGTTCTTCGCAGCCGACGGACAGCTCACTGACCGACGGCGGCAAAAAGGAGTAAAGAGAGTCCTATGGACGGCGGTGGCCTAGCCGAGGCGGCCTTAGCGGTCGCCCGTGCCACAAGCAATTTTCAATGGCCACAATTCGATGCAGAAGCGTGGTTCCAACTTATCCTGCTTATTGTCTGTCTGATCTTATGTGCCCTGGCATCTGCCTCAGAAACCGCTCTGACCTCGGTTAGTCGCATCAAGCTCAAAAATATGGCCGAAGAAGGCGATAAAAAAGCCGCTGAAATCGAACAGCTTCTGGCCAACCCAAACGTTTTTCTTTCAACCATTCTTGTTGTCAACAGCGTAGCGGTAATCATTGCCTCCAGTATGGCTACAGTGCTGGCCTTGCGTTTCTCGCCAGCCTGGGGCGAGTTGATTGCAACCATTCTGATCTCTCTCGTTGTCTTGATGTTTTGTGAGATTGCCCCGAAGACCGCAGCAGTGCAGAATCCCATGCGCTGGGCGCGTACGCTGGCGGGTCCTGTGCGCGGCGCGGCGCGGCTTCTTCGCCCGATTGTCTGGGCCTTGACCGCGATTACGAAAGGTCTGGTCCGCCTGATGGGCGGCCAGAGTGTGCGCCACGGACCGTTTGTGACAGAGGAGGAGCTGCGCATGCTGGTGACTGTTGGCGAGGAAGAAGGCGTGCTGGAAGAAGCAGAGACGGAGATGATTCACAGCATCTTCGAGTTTGCCGATACACCCGTGCGCGAAGTGATGGTCCCGCGCATTGATATGGTGGCTCTGGAAAGCGACGCCACGGTAGACCAGGCGGTGGATCGGGCGCTGGAAGGCGGCTTCTCGCGTATCCCGGTTTACGAGGAAACAATCGATAATATTATTGGTGTCCTCTATACTAAAGATATGCTCAAGCAATTGCGTGAGGGACACAACACACAGCCGATTCGTGAACTGGTGCGCCCGGCCTACTTTGTGCCTGAGACCAAGAAACTGGATGACCTCTTGCGTGAGATTCGCCAGCAGCGGGTACACATGGTAATCGTGATCGATGAATATGGCTCGGTTTCCGGCCTGGTCACAATCGAGGATCTGATGGAAGAGATTGTAGGCGACATCAAAGACGAGTTTGACAAGGAAGAGCTGGTCTACGAGCAAGTTGGCGCAAATGAGTACATCTTCTCTGCCAGAATTAGCATTGACGATTTCAACGACATCATGGATACAAGGCTGGAGAACGAGGGATACGACACGCTGGGTGGGTTTCTCTATGCCCAGCTTGATAAGATCCCGGTTGCCGGCGATGCTGTCACCTTCGAGAATTATCGTTTCACCGTCCTGACTACGCGTGGCCGGCGCATTACTCGCGTCCAGGTTGAGCGTCTGCTTAAGCCGATGCAGCAAGAACGAGATCACTCCGGGTCGCTGCTCTTGCCGGAGGCGAGGCCCGAAAAGAACGAACGGTGGGGAAGCGAGAATCTGGAGCAGCCCAGGCAGTCTGGTATCACGAAATGAGGTAGGAGGGCGTCATGGCGATTGTAGCCGCTTTGCCACGTGCGGTGCGGGTTGTAGAGGTTGGTCCACGCGATGGCTTGCAAAACGAGAAGGCGCTGGTCCCGACAGAGCAGAAAGTTCGGTTTATTCAGATGTTGGCAGAGGCTGGCCTGCCGGTAGTCGAAGCCACTTCGTTTGTCAGTCCGCGAGCGGTCCCGCAGTTAAGCGACGCGGGTGAGGTCATGGCGCAACTCAAGCGCTTGCCCACGACGGAATACCCGGTCCTTGTGCCAAACCTCAAAGGGATGGAGCGAGCGATGGCGGCGGGAGTGCGTGCTATCGCTGTGTTCACGGCAGCCAGCGAAAGCTTCACGCGTCACAATATTAACGCGACCATTGCCGAGAGTCTGGCCAATTTTCGCCCAGTTGTTGCCCAGGCTCAACAGGCCGGTATATCCACACGTGGCTACATCTCCACCGTCTTTGGCTGCCCCTATGAAGGCGCGGTTGATCCACAGCAAGTGCTGCGCGTGGCCCTTGAACTGCTAGAGATGGGTGTCAATGAGCTTTCGCTGGGGGACACGATTGGCGTGGCTACTCCCAATCAGGTAGAAGACGTGATCAATCTGCTGGTCAACGAAGGCCAGATCCCGCTCTCGCGACTGGCCGTGCATTTTCACGACACACGCGGCACAGCCCTGGCCAACGTCCTGCTGGCCCTGCAAATGGGCATTACCACTATTGATTCTTCCGCGGGCGGCCTGGGCGGCTGCCCCTACGCGCCGGGCGCTGCGGGCAACCTGGCCACCGAAGATCTGCTCTACATGCTGCACGGCCTGGGCATCTCCACCGGCGTTGACCTGGAAGAGGTCGTGGCCGCCACGCGTTTTATTGCGCCGTGGCTCAATCACGCGCCAACCAGCAAGTATTACCAGGCCGCGATTGCTCCCTAATGGCTTTGCAGGTAGTTAATCGCTGAGATCAATTGCACATCGTTACTTTTCAGTATCTGTGCTAGCGTCATGTTGTTTTGGGTCAACATGTCCGGTGTTAGGACGTTGTTCAGGTTCATTGGAATGTTGTAGCCTTTAGTAGGCTGGATCTTTGTCTTGCGAATAAACTTGCCGTCAGGGGTCAGCCACTCGTCAACACCGAGCAGGATGGCCGAGCCGTCCGAGAGGTCGAATTCCTGCAAGACAGTGCCTGTGCCGTAGGTTGGGGTGCCTATCACTATGGCGCGTCCGTTGTCCTGTAAGGCCGCAGTAACAATTTCCGCTGCGCTGGCCGTATTCTCATTGACCAGTACGACCATGGGTATCTTCGTATCCACCGTTTGTCCGGTAACAGTGTACTTCGTCTGGTGTCCTGAGCTATCCTGCTGAATTACGACGGTGCCGCTGGCCATAAATTCGCTGGCCGTGTCGATTGCCTCCTGCAGATAGCCGCCGGGGTTGTTGCGCAGGTCTAGAATGATCTTGGTCGCGCCCTCTTTTTTCGCCTGCAAAATGGCGGTTTTCAACTCGTCAGAAACGCCGCTGGAGAACTGCACGATCTGGATATCGGCAATATGATCTTCCGGGATATAGTGCATAGTCACATTGGGTACCTGGATCTGGGCGCGTATGATCTTGAAGGTCAGTATCTGGCCTGTCGAGGGGCGGCGTACTGTGATGGAAACGGGCGTTCCGGCCGGGCCCTGGATGAGCGGTTGGACGGCGCTCTGATCCATACCCACGATATTTTTTCCGTTAACTTCGATGATGATATCTCCAGCCTTTAAGCCGGCCTTCTGTGCGGGCGCTCCTGGAATAGTGGAGGTAATAGAGATGTCTTTTGTCTTAGGATCTTGCTGGATGTAAATGCCAACGCCCGCGAAGGTCCCGCTGAGCTGCTGCTGCTCAGCTTTCACGTCCTGGGGAGTCAGAAAGCGTGTATGGCCAGTGTCTCCCAGGTCGTTGAGCATCGCTCTGATAGCGTCGTAAGACATTTGCTGATAATTGATGGCCTTGCGATCAACGTAGTTCTGATCAATGATGCTCCAGGCTTGCTGGATCAAGTTAGCGTATTTTTGCGATTGAGTACCTGGCGAATAATAGGAAGAAGTATAGGCTTGATGGGAGAACCAGCCACCGAGGAAAGCAATGGCCATAAAGGCGACTGTCATAACAATCTGGGTCAGAATGCGCCGGCGTCGCTGCTCTTTTTCCTCCATAAGACGCTGCTGGTTCGCGTCCTCCGGTTGCTCAGCTTCGTCGGATGAGGCAAGTTGTCCATCTGGGGGAAGTATTTGCTGCTCTTTTTTTTCTGGCTGTTCGTACCAGCGAGGATCATCATATCTCACCTGGTGCCTCCGTCTCTTTACAAATCACGTCCCTGTGCCCGGCCAGGCACAGCGTTGTGTAGGTGTTCCTTCGCTCCGGTCGTCGAAGGAGGGAAGATATCGATTGTCTTCAATTGCTGCGGGAAGAAGAAACAGGGATGTAGTTTTTACAAACTGCACCCCTGTTTCTTTGTCTTCTGCTCTCTGCCCGTCATTTTGTCAGTCTATACTCCGGGACAGATAAGACGTTAGTTCTCAGTTTGAACATCTGCCGCTTCACTACTCTCTGTAACAAGGGCAGGCTTCGGAGGTGTGGTCGAACCATTCGCGCTGGCCGCTGTGGTCGCTTTTTTCTCAACTGTCGCAACCGAGCGCATTTTCTCTGCTGAGGCGGCCTGTTTTTTCGGCGGTTCCCAGCCTGGTGCGCGCGAAACGATCATGGACATCATTCTGCCTTCCATGACTGGCGATCGCTCGATCACAGCTGAGCCCTTAAGTACTTCCGCGATGCCGTCGAGCAGCTTCCGACCGATATCCGGGTGGCGCATTTCCGCTCCACGAAACTGCACACTCACCCGCACCTTATCGCCTTCAGCTAGAAATTCCTGGATCTTGCGTGTTTTTACTTCAACATCATGCTCATCCGTGCGCGGACGCATACGAATCTCTTTTAACGTGATCGTCTTTTGATTCTTACGCGCCTCATTCTCTTTCTTCGCCTGCTCGTATTTGAAACGACCATAATCCATGAGCTTGCAGACTGGCGGTATAGCGTTGGGCGATACTTCAACCAGGTCGAGATTCCGCTCACGGGCGATATCTAACGCTCGTGCCGGGGGCATCACTCCAATCATCTCACCGTTTTCGTCGATCAAGCGCACCTCACGCGCTCGAATGCGCTCATTTACTCGCGTCTCTCGCTGACGGTCGCTCCCCCGAAAATCCCTGTTAATAGGCCGGACCTCCTCTTTCTTGTGTGAAACTGGCTAGACTCTTCTCGGTCCAAATCAGGTAAAAAGGATGTCTCTTGATCGGGACAAAGATACCTGGTGAACCGCGTAAAGTATAACATAGACTCCTGGACAAATCAAATTGAGATACAGACGCCGTGCCCGGCCAGGCCATCGAGGCGATCAGCCCCTCGGGTGCCTGAGAGCCTTTCGCTATAATTTTCCCTTCTTCCTATATGTATGTACGTTTGCAAGTTGCCCGGAGATCACAAGGAGATTCCTAGATTGGGAAACCTGTTTCTAGGCCGTTTGCAGCATCCTGGTCAGGCTGCTGACGATATCGTAGCGGCCATATGATGGCATCAAGTAGACACCCTGGATGAATTCGCGAGCCTCGGCCAGCAGTTCCTGGGCTAGCTTGAGTCCCTCTCTGTGTCCATGCTCACCTGCCAGACGCATACGCTCGCGCACGGAATCGGGGATGGTGATGCCCGGCACTTCGTTGTGCAGGTATTCGGCGTGGCGCGAGCTGTGCAGAGGAATGCAGCCAAGCAGAAGCGGAATGGGTGGTTTGCCTGCGCGCGCAAGGAAACGGGCCAGAGGAGCCAGTTCGTAGATGGGTTGGGTCATGATGAAATGTGCCCCAGCCTGGATCTTGCGCCAGTATTTATCGATCTCCAGATCTACCTGCTCGTCGGTCATATTCAAGTTGAGCGCAGCCCCGATGTGGAAAGAGCTTTTCGCACCGAGCGGCGAGCCGGCTGCATCGTGTCCCTCGTTCATTCCCCGCAATATCTGAATCAGGCCAACCGAATCGACATCCCAGACGCCGGTGGTGTTAGGATAAGCGCCGACGCGCAGGGGATCGCCAGTCAGCGCCAGGATATTGCGGATGCCCAGGGCGTGCGCGCCCAATAACTCCGACTGCAAAGCCATCAAATTGCGGTCGCGCGTTGTAAAATGGATGATGGTTTCGATATTCAGGTGATCCTGGATCAAGCGAGCCAGCGCGATGCAGCTCATCCTGACACGCGCCATCGGGCTATCGGCGATATTGATACAATCAACCCCGGCTTCCTGCAAGAGCGCTGCTCCCGCCAGGAGCTTGGCGGGGTTCAGCCCTTTGGGCGGATCAAGTTCGACGCTGACCACAAATTTGCCGGCTGCCAGTTTCTCTTGCAGGGGCGTGGTATAGCCCTCCTGTGGGAGAATAACCTCTTCCTCCAATAAGCGGGCGATGGCTACCTGGCCGTTTGTTACTGCTGTGACCTTCTCGGTTGCGGGCTTTGGCCCGCCGTTCTGTTCTAGCAGACCATATTGCTCATCGAGCGCCTGGCGCATGGCTGCAATATGGCGTGGTGTTGTGCCACAGCATCCGCCAATCAAGCGTACGCCGACCTGGGCGAAGCGCCGGGCATAGTCCGCGAAATAGTCGGGGGTTGCAACATAAAAGAAACGGTTGCCGATGCGCGTGGGTAGCCCCGCATTAGGCTGCGCGGAAAACAATCTGGCGGGTTGTATCTCGTCCGTCTCGCGCTGAGACTGTGCAAGCATCTCTTGCAGGACATCCAGGGTTGCCGCAGGGCCGACGCTGCAATTGGCTCCAATTACATCAACGCCCAGGTCGCTCAGGACTACAGCTACTCTCGCGGCTGATTGACCTGAGAGCGTGTGCCCGTCCTCGTCGAAACTCATCTGGGCAACGATAGGCAGTCCGCCAATCTCTTGCGCGGCCAGAACCGCCTGGCGCAGTTCTGCCAGGCTGGTAAACGTTTCCAGAATCAGCAAATCAGCGCCGCCCTCCTGGAGTCCCTCGATCTGTTCGCGAAAGATGGCGCGCAGTTCCTGCAAGCGGCGTTCGTCGGGTGCCTGGAGGGGAAGGCCGGTGGGACCTACCGCCCCGGCGATGAAGACCGGTTTTCCGGTAATGTCACGAGCTTCCTGAACCAGGCGGGCGGCGCGATGATTGATCTGCCGGACCTTGTCCTCCAGGTTGTGGTGTGCCAGCCTGATGCGGTTCGCGCCAAAGGAATTTGTTTCTACAACCTCGGCTCCGGCGTTGATATATTCGCGGTGAATGCCCCCGATCAATTCAGGTTGGCTCAGGTTGAGCGCGTCAAAACACTGCTCATATGGTATTCCGCGCGCGTATAAAAGCGTGCCCATCGCTCCATCGCAGAGCAGCGGGCGCTGGCGCAGAAGCTGGAGGAAGCTGTACTCCATAAAGATTCTCTTTCTCCAAAGATGAATTACTTGTAGTTGTTTCTATTGTATATGTTTTTGTCCGGTCTGAGAAGCTCTCCTTGAGATTGATGAGATTCTCTGCGGGGCTTCTTTCATATTGCTCTGGCAGGATCTTTTGCTCTCTGCTATACTAACGAATAATCCCAGGCTATTATGAGAGAAGGACGCTCTTTCGGCGGGAAAGGGCGATCTTTTGTAGTCTGGTTGGATAATCTATTCAACGATCCCAAAGCTGCGATCGTGTGTTTGTTTAACCTCAGATAGCCGGCTGGGAATCGAATGAAGCGGGAAGGTAATGCAAGGGAAAATGGGGATTCGGCAGCCATTGATTGTTGCGCTCTGCGGAGATAGTGGGTCGGGTAAGACTACCCTGACAGATGGGATGGTGCGTGTTTTTGGGCAGGAGCGCATTCTGCATATTTGCCTCGATGACTATCATCTACTCGACCGCGCGACTCGTCTGCGTACCGGCGTCAGCGCTCTGCGTCCAGAGGCCAATAATTTGCCTTTGATGACCGAGCACCTCCAACGTCTGGCGCGCGGAGAGTCTATTGTCAAGCCAGTCTATGATCATACGACCGGCACATTCGCCGAGCCTGAAGAGGTCCGTCCTGCTGAAATTATCATTGTTCATGGCCTGCATCCCCTGTTTACTCCTGAACTGCGTAGCCTGGCTCACGTGCGGATTTATCTCGATCCAGAGGACGCGCTTCAGCAGCAATGGAAGATTATTCGCGATAGCACCTCGCGTGGCTATACGGTTGACCAGGTGCGCCGGCAGATCGAGGAGCGCCGGCGCGATAGCTATCTTTACATTCAGCCTCAAAAGCGTTTTGCCGATATGATCGTGCGTTTCTCGCGCGGCAATCTGTATTACCAGACACGCAGCCTGGCTCACCTGGATGTGCGCCTGATCCAGCCTGAGCATGCTCCCAGGATCGACCTTTCCGATATCATCGAGGCTTGCGCGAATGGCGTGCGACCGGCCCTCCGGCTTTTTGCAGAGAGATATAACGATGCGCCATGCAGTGTTCTGGAAATCGATGCCGAGATTACCCATGAGAAAGCCTGCGAGCTGGAGGACCGCATCTGGGAACATATGACGGAGGATAGCGACCTGCGCCCGGACCGCCTTGACCAGTTGGGTCTCTTCTATGTTGGCAGTGATCTCCGCCAGAGTGATCCCCTTGCCCTTACCCAGCTCATTCTTCTCTATCATGTCGTCAGCGCTCGCCACCGTATGCAGAACGGCCAGACGCTCGCTCGTCCACAGTAACAGGAAGGGGTGAGGAATCTTGCTATGATCAGCAGAATTCGGTGCCTGTCGATTTGGAGCATGGTAAAGCGGCGTTGGATCTCAAGCCATAGCCATACTATCCTCCCTTTAAGGCGTCTTGTCCCTGAGCTTGCATCTTCGCCAGCGTCATTGTAGAGAGAACCTGTTTAACGATAGAGATACGCGCGGGCGGGACGGAGAGTTCGCGTACACCCAGGCCGACAAGCAGGGGAATGGCGGCAGGGTCGGAGGCCATCTGGCCACAGACAGCCACTGGAACGCGGGCGCGGCAAATATGCGCTATCAGGCGTAGCGTTGCGAGGCCCAGTGGCTGGGCGCGTCCACTCACACGCGCATTTGTGCGATCAGCCGCGTAGGTATACTGGACGAGGTCATTGGTTCCAATAGAGATAAAATCGATCAGACCCGCGAATTGATCCAGAGTGAGGGCCGCCGCAGGAGTCTCGACCATGATGCCGAGGGAAACGCTGCGGATGGCATGCCCTTCGCTCTTCAGTTCTTTCTCTGCCTGCTCAATGTGCATGCGAGCATCCCTGACTTCCTGAGCTGCTGTGACCATAGGCAGCATAATGCGGATGTCGTGGTTGATGGCTGCTCGCAGTAGGGCGCGTATCTGAGGGAGGAAGATCTCTGCCGGGCGGTCGAGGCCCAGGCGAATGCCACGCCAGCCAAGAAATGGATTGGCCTCCGTCGGCATGTCCAGCCCCGAAACCGGCTTGTCCCCACCAATGTCGAAAGTGCGCACGATAAGCGGTTTGTTCAGGATGGAGGCAACTTCTGTATAGATCCGATACTGGGCCTCCTCTGACGGTAGGCCCTGGGCGGCGATCAGCTCTGTGCGAAAGAGGCCAACGCCTTCGGCACCCATCTCTACCGCCTTGCGCGCCTCGGCTGGCGAACCAATATTCGCGAAGACTTCGACCCTGACGCCATCTGCTGTCAGGCCGGGGCGATCTCGGTAGAGGGCCAGATTTAGCCGAATGTGTTCTGCTTCGGCCTGCCGTCTTTCCGCCGCCGCGCGTTGTTCGGTGTCGGGGTCGATAGTCACTGTGCCGCGCTCACCATCGACAATCAGGATACTCTGCGAAGCGATCTGGGAAACCGCGCCCATGACGCCGACGACGGCAGGAATACCCAGGCTCTGAGCCACAATCGCCAGGTGCCCGGTCACAGAGCCGGTTTCGGTGACAATCGCCTGTAAGAGCGCAGTGTCAAGACCGGCCAGTTCTGCGGGCGAGAGTTCTCGTGCTATGAGGATCACGGGCTGAGTAAGGGCGATTTCTGAGGCAGTTTCGCGTAACTGACTTACGATACGCTGCCCGGCCTCGCGCACGTCGTCTTTGCGCGCGGCCAGATAGGAATCGGGCAGTCGGGCGAGCTGATCGGCGTAGGCATCCGTGACACGCGTGATCGCTGCTTCGGCTGAGCTGCCACCGAAAATCAGTTCAATTGCTCTTTGCTTGAGTTCCGGGTCGTCCAGCATCTCCCGCTGTGCCGCGAGAATACCGGCGAGAGGACCGGTCGCAGTTTGCTGCAAGGATTCTAGAAGCGCGATTGCCTGAATAATTGCGTGTTCCAGGCGCGTAATCTCCTCTGATGCTTCCACTGTGCGCTGTTCGGTGGGATCGATCCGCGGGGCGGGCTGGATGGTAAGCGCTGTGCCGATAGCCAGGCCGGGAGCTGCGGGCAGGCCGCGCAGAACTTTCATCCCAGATCCCCCTCAAGTAATCTTGTCAATTTATTCAAGGCGTTTTCAGCGTCGCTACCACTGACTTTCAGAACGACCTGGTCGCCGTGCTCAGCACCGAGGGCAAGGACCGAGAGGATAGATTTGCCGTTGGCCGTTCTCTCTTCTTTGGTCAGAGTAATCTGGCTGTGAAAGCCTTTAGCGTGCTGAACAAAAACAGCAGCCGGGCGGGCGTGCAGCCCGGACTTGCTTCCCAGTGTCACCGTTCGCTCTACTGTGTTTTCCATTATGTTACTGCCTTTCATGTAGGAAAAGGAAGGCCGGCCTGGCTGGTCAGCACGGGGACTTTGCTGCCAGCCAGGACCGGTCAGAGGTTAGATTTCCAGGGTAAAGAGAACGTCACTTCCGGCTTTGACTACCCCACCGGCTCGCCGGATGATCGTCCCTTCTCCAGAGGAGACGACAGGGCTGAGTATTACCTTGCCCGCAGCTTCAATCGTAGCGCGGTCAAAGCGGACAATGGGGTCGCCGGGCTGAACGAACTGGCCCTCAACGGCAATTTTCTCGAAGCCTTTTCCTTCAAGCTCAATTGTATCAAGTCCGAGGTGTACGATCACTTCCACCCCGTCGTTGAGCGCGATGCCGAAGGCATGTCCGCCTTTGAACAGCTTTACCAGTTGCCCCGCCACAGGAGAGACTGCTACCTGACCGGAAGGATCGATGGCCACGCCATCGCCCGCCATTTTCTGTGCGAAAACCTCGTCAGGAACACTCTCCAGGTCAACCACCGTGCCGTCGAGCGGTGCAAGAACATCGATATATGCCATGATTCTCCTGCCTATTCGTCAACAGTTGCAGCACTCTCTCGCTTCATCAAGCGTTTGATGCGCTCTGCAATTCTATCGGATTGTGTGCCCATCACTACCTGGACGATCTTGCCGCGTTTGATCACGCCTGAAGCGCCCAGGCTCTGGAGACGTGCCTCGTCAATCTGCTCTGGCTCTTTGACGAAGAGGCGCAGGCGAGTGATGCAGCCCTCCACACTTTCTATGTTAGCCCTGCCGCCCAGCGCTGCAAGCACCTGGCCCGCCAGCACAGTATCTTGATCTCCATCGACCTCAGCAACGCCGTTCGTTCCTCTGGCCTTGCGTGGTCCGCGCTGGCTCTCAGGCAGAATCCAGTCGGCGGACAGACCAGTGCGCTCTTCGCCACGGCCGGGAGTGCCGATATTGAAGACCTTGATGCAGAAGCTAAAGACGAAGTAGTAGACGACTCCATACACCAGACCCAGGGGAATGATCATCCAGGCGTTATGGGAGTTGGACTTGGTGAAGTTCAGCAGATAGTCGATCAGTCCGGCGGAGAAGCCAAAACCGATTCTGATCTGAAGCAGATTACAAATGACCAGCGAGAGGCCGGTCAGCAACGCATGGACAACGAAGAGCACCGGAGCAACAAAAATGAAAGCAAACTCGATTGGCTCGGTTACGCCGGTCAGGAAGGAGCAGAAGGCGGCTGAAAGCAGGATACCGGCAGCTACTTTGGGGAATTTTGCCTGGCGAATCATCGCCAGTGCGGCAGCAGGCAGGCCGAACATCATCACCGGGAAGAAGCCGGCCATATAGTTTCCGGCTGTCGGATCACCCGCGAAGTAGCGATTGAGGTCGCCATAGACGAGGCCAGTGGGAGTCTTATAGCTGCCTAATTGGAACCAGACGTAGTTATTGAGCACGTGGTGCAGACCTAGCGGGATCAGCAGGCGGTTCAAGAAGCCGTAAATGCCGGCACCTATTGCTCCTAGATTGACGATGGTCTGTCCGAGGTCATTGATCCAGCCCTGAACAGGTGCCCAGATCAGGCCGAAAATTATACCGAGTATGAGGCAGGCGAGAGCCGTAATTATAGGGACAAAACGCTTACCGCCGAAGAAAGCGAGATAATCAGGCAGGCGAATATCATAGAAGCGACGGTAGAGGAAGGCGGCTGTAATACCGGTCACGATCCCTGAGAGCACGCCCATGGTATAGTGAGCGGTGTCGGGGGCGCCATTTAATTGCGGAATGAATATGTTAAAGGCGCCGGTAAATACCAGGAAGCCAATCAGTCCGGCCAGCGCGGCTGCACCAGCATCGCCAGTGAGGCCAATCGCGATGCCCACGCCGAAGATCATTGGCAGATTGTTGAAAATAGCATTCCCGGCCGCTGCTAGCACAGGAATGCCATTCGTCATCAGGTAGGCATTGTGGGTAAAACCCCAGAGATCGTTCTGGCCGAAGCGCAGCAGAAGCGCGGCTGCGGGCAGTGTGGCAACGGGAAGCATCAGCGAGCGGCCAAGGCTCTGTGCGGCTCCCAGGAGGCGGTCACCAAAATTCGGACTGGCGGTTTGAGATGCGGTGGTTGCAACACTCATTGCAAGTTCTCCTCTCCTAAAAAGAATCCTGAAGGAGTAATCATTCTCCTCTTCTACCTGGATCGATAGAGAAACTATATTCAGGTCCCCTTCCATTTGTCAAGACATCTAGACCACTAGACGTTCAGTTCAGTGAGTCTATAGCGATTCGGGGAAAACATAATAAAACCACTGATTGAACTGGCGATGTACTTGCTCGGCTCTTAGGAGTCCAGCAGGGCCTCGCGGCTTAGCTCTTTATGGAGGAGGATGAGCAATGCTTCTAGCGCGCGGCTAGGGGAGATTTCTTCGGCGAGCAGGACCATGCCAACAGGCAAGCCAGGCTGTATCTCCTCGATCTCGCGCTGCACTGTGTGCTCTGGCGGGGGCGTGGCGGTTACGCGAGGAACGATTGCCAGGCCCAGGCCGCGTTGTACCGCGTGTTTGATGGTCTCCAGGCTGCCAATTTCCAGGCCGGAGTAGGGGTTAACGCGATGCTGCTGGAGGATACGTTCGATTGTTTCACGATAGGCGCATCCACGTTCATTGAGAAGCAGGCGCTGGCCTTTGAGGTCCTGTATATGAATGGTTGGCTGGTCGGCCAGTGGGTGGTCCTGGGGGAGAAGCAGAGTCATCTGTTCGGTAAAAAGTGGCTCGAAGTCCAGGCCCAGGTGGGCGTCAGGAGGAGAGCAGATCCCAATATCCAGCTTGCCGGAGGCAACTCGCTGGCTAATGACCTTTGTGTTACCAACCTCGATGGTCAGGTGGATACGCGGGCGTTCCTGGCAGAAAGGGACCAGGATTTGCGGGAGACGGAGGCTGGCAGTAGGTTCAATCGCTCCAACTCGCACGTGGCCGGCCTCGCCGGCGACCAGGTTGAACATGGTTTCTTGCAGGGCTGTGGCGCGGGCGACCAGAGAATCGGCCTGTTCTTGCAGAGAGCGACCCGCTTCGGTGAGCTGCACCTTCTTACCCTGGCGAATGAAGAGCTTAACGCCTAGCTCGGCCTCAAGCTGCTGAATATGCAGCGTAATGGTCGATTGCGCGTACATGAGTTTCTCTGCTGCGCGGAAAAAGCTGCCTTCCTTAACAATCGCCTGGAAGGTATAGATATGACGTAGCTCCACAGAGATTGCCCTTTTTATTCAGAAAAAATGAACTCAATGCCTCATTCGTTAATGTTGGCAAATATACCATGTCTTTTTCGTCGTTGCAACCGCATCAATCGAAAAACTCCGAAATGAGAACCGCAAGTCTTGACAAGCTAGCGAAATACCAGGTACATTCATGGTATACGGAAGTGCGTAAAGAAACGGGATGTGACGTTTTTCTGAACATCTTTTCCGTAGAGGTGCCAGACAACGTAACTCTTCGTAAAGAAACGAATGAAACAGTCAAGGAAGGACTTACTCCCCATGAAGAAGCGTTTCAACCGCCGGAGATTCCTGGAGATGTCTGCTGGCGCGACCATCGCCGCCGCCGGACTTGGAAGCGTATCCGCATTTGCGCAATCCGCTGTCTCAACTTCGATCACTCTCAATGGATCAGGCAGCGGGCGCTCTTTTGATGGTATCGGCGCGATTAGCGGAGGCGGTGGAAACTCGCGCCTGCTCCTCGATTATCCTGATCCCTATCGCAGCCAGATCCTTGACTATCTCTTCAAACCCAATTATGGAGCCAGCCTGCATATTTTGAAGGTAGAGGTTGGCGGAGATATGAACTCGACCGATGGCTCCGAGTCAAGCTTTAAGCATACGGCTACTGATTTGAGCTACAATCGCGGCTACGAATGGTGGCTGATGCAGCAGGCTAAGGCGCGCAATCCCAACATCAAGCTCTATGGCCTGGCCTGGGGCGCGCCCGGCTGGATCGGAACGACTGGCGCGCCCGTTTTCGATACAAATAATCCCATCTGGTCGCAGGATATGGTCAACTATTATGTGGCCTGGATTAAGGGCGCGCAGAGCCAGTACGGTCTCACCATCGACTATATCGGTGGCTGGAATGAGCGTGGCTACAATAAGCAATTTTATGAGGCTCTCAAAAGCGCCTTACAGTCCAGCGGACTCTCGACCAGAGTAGTGGGAGCTGACTCAGACTGGAGCGTGGCTGATGCCATGGTCAGCGATTCCACATTTAACGCTTCAATCGATATTGTGGGGGTGCATTATCCCTGCACTGGCGGGGATGGCGGTAGCGCCATGTCATGTCCGAACACAGCGAACGCCTTGAGCCTGGGCAAACCATTATGGGCCAGCGAGAACGGCTCGCAGGATTATAACGCCGGGGCGATTCCTATGGCTCGCGCTATCAATCGCGGCTATATCGACGGCAAAATGACGGCTTATATCAACTGGCCGCTGATTGCCTCCATCTACGATAATTTGCCATATAATACGGTCGGGCTGATGGTTGCAAACCAGCCCTGGTCGGGTTACTACAGCGTAGGCAAGCAGCTGTGGGTGACCGCTCACACCACACAGTTTACCCAACCCGGCTGGCAATATATTGATAGCGCCTGTGGCTATCTGGGCGGTAGCAACACCAACGGCAGCTATGTGACGCTCAAATCGACCAACGGCAGCGACTATAGTGTGATTATCGAGACAGTCGATGCTACCGCCAGCCAGACGGCCACTTTCACGATTACCAATGGCCTCTCGACCGGTACTGTGCGTGTCTGGAGCACTAATCTCAATTCGGCGAATCCAAACGATTACTTTGTACAGCAGTCGTCGATCACGCCTTCTAGCGGGACCTACACCCTCACGTTGCAGCCTGGCTACGTTTATACGCTGACGACAACAACTGGCCAGGCCAGAGGCACGCTTGTCAGTCCTCCTGCTGCATCTCTGGCTCTACCGTATTCTGAGAACTTTGCAGGATACTCGATTGGACAAGAAGCGAAATATTTTGCCGACCAGAACGGAGCGTTTGAAATCGCCGCCGCCGGCGGAGGGCGTAGCGGCCAGTGCCTGCGGCAGATGGCCCCCACCGCTCCCCATACCTGGGATAATCCAAGCGATCCCTACACAATCATAGGCGAGCTTGGGTGGACCGATTACACGGTCAGCAGCGATGTCTTGCTGGAGCAGGCCGGTTACGTAGAGATCATGGGCCGTGTCAACACACAGCAGCCGTTCACGCCGGCCAATATCAACGCCTACTATCTACGCGTCACCAGTGGCGGCGCCTGGAGCATTCTGAGGAATAGTACCAGCGGCAATCTCGCCACGCTGGCATCCGGGACAGTGACCGCGCTGGGTACCAACATCTGGCATAACCTTTCTCTGACCTTCCAGGGCAGCACCATCACGGCAAAAATCGATTCGGCCACTGTAGGTTCGGTCACGGATAGTACATACAGCGCGGGTCAGGCAGGTCTGGGTGTCAGCGGCTGGCAAAACGCGCAGTTCCAGAACTTCAGTATAACCACCACCGAGCAAATGGTCGCTGGAACCTACTACAACATTTTCAATGTCAATAGTGGTCTCGTGCTGGATGTCTCCGGCTCATCAACGTCAGCGGGCGCTTCTATCGTTCAATCAACGGTGAGCGGCGCAGCCAGCCAGCAATGGCAATTGATCGCAACCGGGGCGGGCTACGTCACGCTGGTCAACCGCAACAGTGGTCTGGTGCTGGAGGTGCCGGGCAGTTCGACGACCGAGGGGGTACAGCTTGACCAGCAGAGCAGCAATGGCGGCACAAATCAGCAATGGCAGATTGTCAGCGTGGGCAATGGCATCTATACCATTGCTAATCGCAGCAGTGGGATGCTGGCCGATGTTTCTGGCAGATCGACCGCCAGCGGCGCGCCGGTCATTCAGTGGCCTGACAATGGCGGCACGAATCAACAATGGCAGCTTGTGCCTGTGCCCACGCCCAACGTTACCTATGTGCTTGTGAGTCGCAACAGCGGCAAGGTGATGGATGTTTCTGGCGGCTCTACCTCTAATGGTGGCCTGGTTATCCAGTATACCTATCACGATGGGAGCAACCAGCAGTGGCGGATGGTTGACGCCGGCGGTGGCTACTACAATATCGTTAACGTCAACAGCGGCCTTGTGCTGGATGTGCCGAACAATTCGACGACGCAAGGGGTGCAGCTTGATCAGTGGAGCAGCAACGGCGGTGCGAACCAGCAATGGCAATTTGTTAGCGCTGGCGTGGGTTACTATACTATTGTCAACCGCAACAGCGGCCTGCTGGTAGATGTCTCCGGCGCCTCAACCGCCGATAGCGCGCAGATTATTCAGTGGCCCAGCAATGGCGGGCTGAACCAGCAATGGCAGCTGATGCCGCTCGTTTGAGCTTACGTTGGATGAACGTGACGCCTTTCTCATGCATGTAACACCTTAACTGTTACCTACATGAGTAAGCGTTCACGCTTTTTGAGGAGGCCGCAGTCGTGGTATAATCAGCAGAGAATGTATGTGCGTTTCGGCAGCAGAAGGCGGAGGAGTTTATGGCTACGATTAGCCGCGAAACAGCGCAGGAGCAGGAGCGCGTTATCCCGGTCATGCCTGCTGATTGGGTGCCTGGCCCGCATCAAGGTGGCTGGACGTACGAGATGTACGCTGCCCTGCCCGATGATGGCAGGCGGTATGAAGTGGTGCAAGGGGTGTTGATGATGTCACCTGCTCCAGAAGTGTCCCATCAGGGGATTATCCAGCGGATTAGCCGCTACCTTGACGAGCGCATTTTTACTCCTCATTTTGGTCTAGTTCTTACTGGGCCGACGGATGTTAAGCTTGCTATTGATACCGTTGTTCAGCCTGATGTGCTAGTCCTTTTGAAGGAGCATCTTGCCCGCATACAGGAAAAACACATCGCCGGTAATCCAGACCTCGCTGTTGAAGTAATTTCTCCGGGTAGCGCAACCTATGATCGGTTGGTGAAATACCATGTCTACGAGCAAGCAGGTGTTCCCGAGTACTGGTTGGTGAATAGCAAAAAGCAAACCGTTGAAGTGTTTGTATTAGAGGGAGGCCAGTATCGCTCTCCAGGTGCGCTCCATGGAGAACAACTTTTGCAATCAAAGGTTATTCCAGAGCCGGCTATTCCAGTGGGGCAGTTCTTCGACTGGACAGGTGGGTTGTTCTAAGCTCTCTAAAAGAGGCGGGGACATTAGCTATTGTTGATATCCTCGCCCTGTCAGGGTAGGTAAAGCACTAGGAGGCTTCGTTATGCCTCTTACCGCTGCTATGCACCACCAGCACATCCAGCGTACGCGGCCCATGCACGCCCTCGACGCGGTTCAACTCAATATCCGAAGTTGCTGATGGGCCAGAGATGAAGGTGATGGGCCGATGATATAAGCGGGCAGCGTCTGCCAGGCGGGCGATGGCTTCGGGGACCAGGTCCACAATCTGATCCTCGAAGATGACGCAGAGGTGGTAGTCGGGCAGAAGGGTGAGCACGCGACGGCCCTGGCTCGCTCCGCCATCCAGGACAAGCGTGCCGGTCTGCGCGATGCCCAGAGCGCAGCCGGTAAGCACGCCGGAGCTCTGGTCCAGTTGCTCGTTGGTCAGCCTCCCATCGTCTCGCAGTAGCTCGACAGTGGTGGGAAGCCAGCTTTCGGGCAGGTCGGCGGGGACAGCCAGGCGCTGAATGGTTCGCGTGGCACACCTTTCAGCAATCGCGCCTGGCAGCGCTTGCTCTTCTACACGCTGCACCGTAACCTTGTAGTCGGCGACCCGCTCGATAAATTGCTCGATCATCTCCTCGTGTTCGGCGCTGCCACGATGCCGGTAGTTCCGCTTGATTGTGCTCGCGGCTGGCTGTTCTTGCGCGGGCACATCCTGAAGCGCCTCGCGCACGCGGCGCAGAACCTCTTCTCGCGCATTGTTTGTCTCGCTCACTCCTGCTCCTCCTTATGGCTTGCTTCTGTGGTTGAGCGCTCCCGCCACCAATCGCGAAAGCTCTGGCGAGGAACCGCCGGCAGGTCGCGCAGGATGGTCCAGTTGCCCAGCGCTCCGGGTAGCTTCTCGATCACCTCGCCGTGCTTGAAGGGCCACTGGCCGGAGCGAGCGAGCTTCTGCGCCCGCTCGTAGCGTACACGATTCGCGAAGGTGCGTGCCATCAGGCGCATCACCAGCTGCTCCAGGTTGGCTCGCTCCCGCAGGCCCCCGCCGCGCTGCTTCTGACGAACAACGCGCCCGCGCAGATAGAGCAGCACCTGGGGAATATTGATCTTAACCGGGCAAACCTCATAGCAGGCGCCACAGAGCGAAGAGGCGTAAGGCAGCGTACCTGCTTGCTCCACGCCCAGCAATTGAGGAGTAAGAATCGCACCGATGGGGCCGGGGTAAACGGAGCTATACGCATGGCCGCCGGTGCGTTCGTAGACCGGGCAGATGTTGAGGCAAGCGCTACAGCGAATGCAATTGAGTGCCTGCCGACCCACTGTGTCGGCGAGTACGCGTGTGCGCCCATTGTCGAGCAAGATTAGATGGAACTCCTGCGGCCCGTCGCCCTCGCGTACTCCCGTCCACAATGAGGTATACGGATTCATGCGCTCGGCGGTCGAGGAGCGCGGTAGCAATTGCAGGAAAACCTCCAGATCTTGCCAGGTGGGGATAACCTTCTCAATGCCCATGACCGAGATCAGCACCCTGGGCAGCGTTATGCACATGCGCCCGTTGCCCTCGGACTCGACCACGCAGACCGTTCCCGTCTCCGCCACAGCGAAATTCGCACCGCTGATCGCCACGGGGGTCGTGAGAAACTTGTGCCGCAGGTGCAGGCGAGCGGCATTGGTGAGGTCGCGCGGTTCGTCTGTCAAAGAATCAACTTGAAGTTTGCGCAGGAAGATCTCGCGGATCTCGGCGCGATTCTTGTGGATGGCGGGCACCAGAATATGCGAGGAAGTTTCTCCTGCCAGTTGAATGATCAGTTCAGCTAGATCGGTTTCGATGGCCGCGATGCCCTGCGCGGCCAGAGCGCGATTGAGTCCGATCTCATCGGTTGTCAATGATTTGACCTTGATAACCTCGTGTGCGCCATGAATGGAAGCAATCTGCGTGATCAGCGTGTTGGCCTCCTGAGCGTCGCGTGCCCAGTGAACCTGACCGCCAGCCTGCTGGACCGAGGCTTCGAGTTCTAACAAATAAGTATCAAGGTGACGCAATACCTCTTCTTTGAGAGCGCGGCCGGCTTCACGCAACTCTTCCCAGTCCGGCATCTCCTCGACCACGCGGGCACGCTTGGCGCGAATGGTCGAGGTGGCTTTGTATAGATTGCGGCGCAACTGCGCGTTGCCCAGAGCTGCTCGCGCTCCGGCCTGGAAGGTGGGCTGTGGATGGCCTTTCAAGGTTTCGCTCATGCCGGGCTCCCTTCTTCGGTTGAGGCCAGAATCTCCGCAATGTGGACCGTGCGCACGCCAGCTCGCTGGCGATGCAACGCGCCGCCAATTTGCATCAGGCAGGAGGTGTCTGCCGCAGCACAGATTTCGGCGCGTGTGGAGAGCACATTGCGCACTTTCTCGCCGAGCATCGCCAGCGAAGTATCAGCATTTTTGACCGCGAACGTGCCCCCGAAACCGCAGCACTCTGCGGCCCCTGGCAGTTCCACAAGGTCGATGCCGCGCACCGCGCGCAGCAAACGCAGGGGTGCGTCTCCCACGTGCAGAAAGCGCAGGGAGTGGCAGGTCGGATGATAGGTCACGCGGTGGGGGTAATAAGCGCCGACATCTTCCAGGCCCAGCCGGTGCGTCAGGAACTCGGTCAGCTCATAGACACGCGGGGCCAGCGCCCGGACCTCAGCCAGCAAAGTCTGATCGCCAAACCACTCAGCGGCGAGCGGATACATCTCACGCACCATACCCACGCAAGAGGCAGAGGGGGCAACGATAACCTCCGCCTGGCTGAAAATTTTCACAAAGCGACGGATCAAGGGTAATGCCTCGCGCTGATAGCCAGTATTGAAGTGCATTTGCCCGCAGCAGGTCTGCTCTTCAAGAAACTCGACCGTATGGCCCAGGCGTTCTAGCAACTGCACCGTTGCTTGCCCGGCCTGTGGGAAAAGGGTGTCGTTAAAACAGGTGATAAATAGAGAAACCTTCATAGCATCTCTCTTTTTCTGAAAGGCGAGCGCCAGCCTTATGTGATTAATTTCAGGCCGCTTGATAAGAGTTGGGCCGTGAGCTGCTGCGTTACCTTGTCAACAACCGTTCCATCCCGGTTGATAAAAATAGTATCGGGCAGGGATGTTATGTAGTATTTAGCGGCAGCCGAGCCGCCTGTATCCAGCACAATCGGGTAGGTAATCTTGTATTGTTCTACAAAGCCCATCGCGGCATCTCTTGATTCCTCAAAGTCAATCCCCAGGAAGACGACATCTTTTCCCTGCGCTTGCATCTCCTTCCAGGAGCTTTCCAGCAGCGGTGCTTCCTGCTTGCAAGGATCGCACCATGAAGCCCAGAAATTCAGAACGATCGGCTTCCCTTTGAAATCGGCAAGAGAGAGCGTACTTTTACCGTTCTGTGGATGCAACATGGCCAGGGAGAAGTCGGGTGCGGGACGATTCAAAAGGGGATTGGACGCGGACTTTGACGAGGCCGGAGTCAGCAACTGTATCAAAAGGAATGTGAGCAAGCCCACATTGAGCAAGCATACCCCCCAGATGATGAACATTCTCCGCCTCGACTTTGTCTTGAGCGCTGGCTTTTGGTCTGGCGCAATTTCAACGGATTCAGGCATGCGGTGGTTTCCCTCCTGGATACGCCGTTATGGAGCTGCGCGGCAGTATTTTTGTAAGCGAGTTCGGACCGTGAAGTTCACGGGATGCTCTTCTGTTGAGCGTGCAAGGAACCTGCAAACACTATAGCACGAGTCGATGAGCAACGTCAAAATGGACGGCGTCTGGCAGTCTACTTGCGCTTTTATGGACGCTTATCGGTAGGGCGCTGGGCAGCAGACGATTTGAGATAGTATCGCCAGGTGAGCCAGAGCGTGCCTGGCAAGAGGATAGCTGCCAGCACTATCAGGGCTATGAGCGGGAAGAGATTGTTCGATGCTGACGGGGGTGAAGAAGAAGTTATCTGCGGTGTAGGCGCTATAGAACTGGTTGCGGGCGGATAGACGCCGGTAATCACGAAATGGGGAGTTCCACCCACGGCAATGGTAGCGAGAATGCTCCGCCCAATAATGTCGAGCATAAGCACATGGCCGTTGGAGAGCGCTACAAAGCCTAGCTGCCCGTCATTGGTGATGGCAACCGATTGTGGGGAGGCGTCCAGGTGGAAGACGCGTATCGGCTCCTTTGTTGAAGCGGGTGTGTCGGTCGTCACAGGACTCAGCACATCCAGTTGATTGTGCTGCTCATCGGGCACGTAGACCTCGCCGGTAGTGTCATCGTAGTCCATTGTACCGAATTGTCCCCCACTGAGCAATGTGCGAATAACCTTGCGCGTGTTCAGATCGACGGCCACGACCGTACCCTGGCGGGTGGTCACGTAGGCCGTGAAGCCGCCGGGAATGCTAATATTCTCCGGCCCGCCGGGAATAGGCACGGTGCCGAGCAGGTGCCCGGTCGCGTCAAACACCGTGAGCATGGTCGTTCCGGTGATCCAGATCTGATTGGGAGTCGAAGGAGTAGCATTGGGAGCAACCGACGCAGCTACTGCCAGCCCATAGATGGCCTCGTGCGTGTCGAAAGTTCGCTGGATCGCGCAATTCGTAGGGTTGATCGCGTACACCTTCGTACTATCCTGACCTGCCGCATAAAGGACGGTTGCATCCTTGCTAAGCGCCAGAAATGATGGCTGACCGGGCGTGTGGGCAGTGCAGAGCGTTTTGCCTGTGCTCGCAGCGATTACCGCGACCTGCCCAAGCGCGGGCTGCGTAACATAGAGCCACGCTCCATCCAGACTGAGCAAAATAGTGTGCGGGTTCCCGGACACCGCGATTGACCCGCTTACACGCCGCTGAGCAATGTTGATAACGCCAACACCGCGTGTTGCCCCGGCTACGTAGGCAAGTTGGGGAGCGCCTCCATCGGCATAAGCTACTGCTGGGAATGCTGCAGCAAATGGAAGCAGTAGGCAGACAGATAAGAAAGAAGCGCAACATTTACGTGGAAGCGACATCGCTGACGTATTTCCTTTCAACGTTCCTGGCCGGTATGGTTAGTAGGGTACATCAATCTCTGTTTCTTTTCAAGCTAATGGGTGGTTGTTTTCGTTGCGAATTATTCCAAAGAGTCGGAAGGCGTTAAATACCTATTCACAAATGCATAGTTTTATGGTATGCTTGCTTTAGCAATGGTATGATCAATATACCATAGTTTTATCTTAACAAACGAAGAGGGAGGCTCCCTGGGCATTTCTAATCTTTCCCTGCTACGGATTAGAGAACAAATTGTACAGGGAGCTTTTCTCGAAAAGGAATGTCTGCGCAAAGGAAATGAAGCACAGACATTTCGGTCCCAGATGATGTCATGCAGATGTCTACGGTCGTGAGCCGGCAGAGGTGGAAGAGCACTTTTTGCCGGTTTTTACGTCAAAAAACAGACAAGGAGGACTGCATTGAAACGTTCACCAGGATTCATCTTTGGGCTCGTAGCGACGATTATTTTGGGGTTCGGCGTGCTTGCCGGGATCATCATAGGCATGCGCTCCAATGGCGGACTAGGCTACGAGCCCAGCGTTTTGCAGGCGACCAAGACCGGCCCGGGTACTGCAGAACTCGATCTCTCAACATTTCCTGATAGTCAGGTATGCCACCCCAACGATCCAAACCCGGAAATCGGGTGGGTTTCCTATTGTGCTACCAATCCTGTGGGTGCTCAAGGCACTACCTGGGAATTGCCCCCGAATAGCCTCATTACCGTTGTCATTCACCAGTATGACAGTGCATCGGGCCTGTACAACGATTTCTTCAGCAAGGTGCAGGGAACTGTTGGAGGAACGGCAACGTACAATGGGAAAGTCATGAGCCAGATAAACCCGGATGATGCGGCCCATACCTTTACCATCCAATCGCCTCCTTTTGCCGATCATCCGCTATTCGTCAGTGTTCCGCTTTTAGGGGTCCCGGACAATGCGAATCCGAATGCTGTGACTGTTAATGGCGTTCCTTATCCGAAGCCGAACGTCATCGAGTTCCAGTTCCGCACGGGGCCTGCTGGCACCACCTACATCTGGCACTGTTATGTTCCCTGTGGCAATGATCGTGAGACCCCCTATGGTTTTACTGGTCCGATGTCCACAACGGGGTACATGGCTGGAACATTGACTGTCGCGAATTATTAAGGGGGCAACATGTCTGAAGCTAATATCGAAGGAAATGCTGAGAATACGGGACCAGCGGCGGGCGAACCACGCCATATGCGTCGTGTTACCATTCTCTGGGCAGTGCTTTCGGTCGTGCTGATCGTGATCTGGCTGATTGTGGATCAGTTTATTCTCCCGGGGGCACAGAGTTCTCTTGACAACACCGATAACTTCACGTTTATTGTGATGACCGCCCTGGCTATTCCAGTGGCTCTGTTCGTCTTTGTGTTTCTTGGTTACAGTCTCTACGCCTTCAGATCGCGTGAAAGGCCAACCGAGGATAGCGTGCCTTTGCAGCCTACAATGGGCATCCAAATCGGCTGGCTGGGCATTACTTCCCTGCTGTGTCTATTCCTGTTCATCTGGGGTATGGCGGCTTTTTACCAGGAGACAAGCGCAGCCACCACTTCCGATACCCTGATTGTCAATGTTACCGCGCAGCAATGGCAGTGGACCTTTGACTATCCGCAGTACGGCGCGACCAGCCAGGGCGCTCAGATCATTGAACTGCCAGTGAATCGCCCGGTGATTTTCTACGTCACCTCGAAAGATGTGCTGCACGGCTTTGCTATCCGCGCTTTGGGAGTACGCGTTGACGCGAATCCTGGATACACAACTCAAACGTCAGTGGTCACTCCCACGCAGATAGGGACAGATGCGGTGCAATGTGTGGAATTGTGCGGGCTCTATCACTCCTACATGTGGGAGTCGGTCAAGGTGGTCAGTGCTGATGATTTCAATTCCTGGATCATAGCCCAAGGAGGACAATAATGAGCAGTACAACCAGTAGTACACCTGTGGCTGCTGCCAAAAGGCCAGGCGTCATGAAGATGCTCTTTCCGAGCATGTTTTCTGGAATCGTGCTTGGCGTGGTTGCAGCTGCTATCGCTGGCGTGGTAATAAATCGTGTGACTACTGCGTACAGCCCTGACCAGGTTCCCAACGACGATGCGGTTACCGCGGCCGTCTACACAGCCTGGGTGATCTTCTTCTTCGTGGGCATTGGAGCCTTTAACGGGATCTTCAAATGGGCGTTTGGACGCCGTGAGCCAACCGTTGAGGAAGAGCTGGATCTGGCGGGCAAGGACCAGGGGCTGTGGCGCTACTTCCGCTGGACGACCGACCACAAAGTTGTCGGCATGCAATACCTGGCGACCGTGTTTGTCACCTTCTTCCTCGGTTCGATGGGAGCCTTCATGATCCGTCTGGAGCAGTCTCAACCGGGGGCTCTCTTCTTCACACCCAGTACCTACAATACGATTGTAGGTATGCATGGCATCTTAATGATTGCCTCGACTATCATTATGATCAGCGGCCCCTTCGGAAACTTCGTGCTCCCCATCATGATTGGTGCGCGTGACATGGCGTTTCCGCGACTCAACGCGCTAAGCTACTGGCTGCTATTCACTGCCATTCCCATCTTCCTGTCCACGCTCTTCCTGGGAGGGTTCCCGACGGGCTGGACCGGCTACGCGCCTCTGGCTGTTCAGGAGTTGACGCCGGGCATGGACGCGTACTGTTTCATGATCATCGTCTTTGCTCTCTCGACGACTATTGCAGCGATCAATATTATTACGACCGTGATGGTGTTACGCGCGCCCGGCATGACCTGGGGGCGACTGCCGATCCTGGTCTGGGGCATTGTCCTCTCGGTTGTTCTGAGCCTGACCGCCTTCCCGTCGTTTATGATCTCTCAGGTCATGGTCCTGATGGATCGCATCTTCCAGACTTCCTTCTTCCTGGCTGCTTCTGGAGGAAGTAACTGGTTGTATGAGCATTTGTTCTGGTTCATGGGGCATCCCGAAGTGTATGTGATTGCCGTGCCTGCCCTGGCTGTCGCGGCCGAGCTTGTACCGGTCTTTACTCGCAAGCCGATGTATGGCTATCGGTTGATGGTTGGCAGCATCGTGGGCATTAGCATCCTAAGTTTCATCGTTTGGGGGCATCATCTCTATACCAGCGGATCAGAAAATGCTCTGGCTGCTCCATACATGCTCGATACCGAGTTAATCTCGATTCCCACTGGTGTCTTCTTCCTAGTGCTCGTCGGCACGCTCTGGCGTGGGAAGATCTGGATGACAGTTCCCATGCTCTTTGTTTGCGGCGTGCTGGTCAACTTCGTGATTGGAGGTATCTCAGGGATCTACCTGGCAGATCTGCCTACCGATGAGATTTTACACGGAGGTATGTTTGTCGTCGCGCACTTCCACTTTACTCTCGTCGGGGCAGGAGTCTTCGGGTTCTTTGCTGCACTCTACTACTGGTTCCCCAAGATGGTAGGCAAGCGGCTCGATGCAGGTCTGGGTAAACTTCACTTCTGGCTGTTTGAGATTGGTTTTGTGGGAACATTCGGGGCGCTATTCTACGCCGGCCTGTTGGGCGAGCCGCGCTGGTCGGCGAATGTCGCGCCTCCCTTTGCGGTTCCTAATACCATTGCCAGCCTGTTTGCCATCCTGATCGCGGCCTCTGTGTTCACGTTTATCTACAACGTAATACACACGCTGGCGCGCGGCGAGACTGCTGAGGCCAACGAGTGGGGCGCCAAAACGCTTGAGTGGACGTTGCCAACGCCGGTTCCACTGGAGAATTTTGAAGAATTGCCCGTGGTGACGGGCTCTCCCTATGATTATGGGACAGCTTTGCCCGAATTGCCGGTAACGCCTGCGGCAAATATTCCTGGGATTGTTGCAGACACTCAGGTACAATCGCAACCAGAGGATTAAGAGCACGAGAGGGAGAGTACGATGGATACATCCTTAGAGCATACACACGCGGAAGAGCATTCCCATCTGGAATTGGCACCGCATATTCGGGTCGCGCGTGCGCGCGCTGGCGTTCTGATGCTGATCATCTCGGATGCCCTGGGCGCGCTCGCCATTCTGGCCGGAGGCGGGTACCTGAGCGCTCTCAATACGGAGGGCCAGTTTAAGATTCCAGGCGACTTTGCTCCCTCCTTTGTGCCGGAGCTGATCATCATGATTGGTCTGGTCTTGAGCGGGATAGCCTACTACCTGTGGGAACGAGGCGCACGCCGGGCAAAGGATCAGCCGGTCTTTTTTGTGATAGCCCTGGTACTCATGCTTGCGGCTGGCATAGCGGAAACCTGGATAGGCGCGGCTCTGAAGTATGGTGGGCCAAATATTACAATCGACGCGTACCAGAGTGTGCAGCTCCTGATTGTCTGGTTTACAGGGGTACACTTGCTGTTAGCGGCGGTTATTGGCCTGCTCTTTGGTGGGCGCCTCCTGCGAGGACGGCCTTTCAAACGTGAATACATAGCCGAGGTAGTTGGCTACTGGTGGTACTACACCGTGATTGCTGCTATTGCCCTATGGGTATTCGCGGTGCTGCTTGGACCGTAGGGCGGAGAGACAGAAATGCCGAGTATCTGGGTCGATGCAAGTGGGTGGCCAGTTCCACCCCAGGTGCTGCTGGCATGCCTGATTGCCGAGATTCTGTACTTCCGTGGATGGGATATCCTTGTCAAAGGGGCGCGGGCAAAGCAAGCCAGAACCAGGAATGCTCGAACGCTCACCGGCGCTACCGCCGGTGAGCGCCAATCGAAAGCCTGGCTCTGGCGAGGAGCCAGCTTCTCCAGCGCGTTGTTTGTTTTTCTCATCGCGTCTTCCGCTCCCGTTGATATACTGGCGGGCCGGCTTTTCTGGGTTCACATGGTCCAGCACCTGCTCATTATGAACGTGATGGCTCCCTTGCTGGTGGCCGGCGCTCCGGTTATTCCATTGTGGCTGGGATTGCCTCGCCAGGTTCGCAAGCTTTTCAAGGTATGTGTCAGGCTGAGGGTCAGGCGCATTCTCTATCGGCTGGTGGGCTGGTTGCGTCAGCCGGCCATCTCATGTGGTCTCTTCATCGCTGGTCTATGGGTATGGCACTGGCCGACGCTTTATGACCTTGCGTTAACGAATGCAATCATTCATAATTGGGGTGAGCATGCAACCTTCCTGGTGGTTAGCATCCTATTTTGGACACAGGTGATCCCGTCACAGCCGCTTCGCATGCGGACAGGCTATCTTGGGCGCATCGGGTGCGTACTGGTCATAGTGGCACAGAATGTCGTTCTCTCGGCAATCCTGGGTTTTGCCCAGACGCCTCTCTATGCTCCCTATGCTCACCTGGCGGCAGGGCCGCTTTCCGCACTGCAGGATCAACAACTGGGAGCGGGTATCATGTGGACGTTTGGAGATGTTCCCTTCGGTGTCTCTCTCGCCGCTCTGCTCCACCGCTGGCTCGGTTCGGTAATGGATGAACCAGAGACGACACCCGCGAGGGAAAAAACGGCGGGCGTGATAGAACCGCGCTCGTAGTATCTTTCTGCTGCTTTGACAGGCTACTGGATCGTAGTTTCTCATATCAAAGCGGATCAGGAGCATCACGTATCTGGTGAAAGGAAACACCTATGCGGCACACGAATGCTATACATAAACTGGCTCTCGTGGCCCTGCTTATCACTTCAACCCTTGTCGTTATCGTCGCAACTGCCTGGGGAGTCAGATTTTTTGCATCGCTTCATAACAACCAGGCGGCAGCTCAGTCGGTTGACAACACTGCCATTGCCGGCTTTCCCATGCCGGGCAATCTCGCGCCTGATTTTACACTTACCGATCAGTTCGGTCGCTCGGTCACGCTCTCTTCTCTGCGTGGTCACGAGGTCGTTCTGGCCTTCATTGACGCGCGTTGTACCAGCCTCTGTCCCTTGACTGCTCAAGTGATGTACAACGCCAAAGCCATGTTAGGGTCTTCAGATGCCGGTAAAGTGGATCTGGTGGCCGTCAATGCCAATCCAGAGGCGACCAGTATAGCTGAGGTGCAGGCGTGGTCTATCAACCACGGAATGTTGCATCAGTGGGAGTTTCTCACAGGCCCGGCCAAACAATTGAATGCCATCTATCATCAGTATGATATAGCTGTCGAGGTTCAAGCAAATGGATCTGTGGCGCATGATCCTGCGACTTTCATCATAGACGCCCAGGGGCACGAGCGGCTCTACTTCGAGACGCTTGACTCAACTGCAAAGGCGGATTTGAACGATGAGGAAGTCGGTATGAAGGATGGCATGCTCCAGTGGTTGCCGCGCCAGGCATGAATAGAGAATCGAATAGTCAGGAGACCTGCTATGAAGTTCATAGGCCGCGTAGCGTGGGTAACGACGGCCGTTACCTATTTACTGATTGCACTGGGTGGTACTGTTCTCGCCACCAGTTCGCTGCTGAATTGCTCGGGCTGGCCGTTTTGCTCAGGGGCCGCTCCAACATTTCTTGAGCAGTTCTCGCGTTTTACTGCTGTAGCCATGAGTATTTTGCTTGTGCTGCTGGTGGTTGGAGTTGCGGCGTGGGTGCGGAGGGACCGGGTGCTGCTCACCGTAGCGATTGTGGCTCCGCTGCTGCTGGCAGCTCAGACTGTGCTGGGGGGATTGACCGCTCTGCGCGAGCTGCCGCCGCAGATTATTGTGGCGCTGGTGATTTTCGCTATCCTGATCGCGGTAGCCATGCTGAGTGGCCGTCCTCTGGTGAATAAAGAGCATCCCGCGCAAACTCGCAAGTTCGCACGGCTGGCAATTTCCAATGTGCTGCTGGTCTATTTCCTGATGCTGCTTGGTTCGTATGTGAGCACGGGTGACGAGAATATCGCTCTTTTGCACGACACGTTCGCCGTTTTTGTTGGTCTGGTCATGCTCTGGACGGTAATTTCGGCGCTCCGCCGCTGGCGGGTCGCACGCTGGCAAGCACTTGCGGCGCTGGTTGGCGGAATTCTTTTCGTGGCTCAGGCTGTAGTTGGCGGCCTGATCGCGCTGCACGATAGCTCGGTTCTTGTCGCGGGGCTACACCTTGCCCTTGCAACGGCTGTCTGGTGCGTGCTGGTACTCCTGGCTGCGCTCGCGTCGGCGCAACTGCGCGCAGCTCCAGCGCAGGGAATTGAGGCGCTGGAGCCGCCGGAGGTCGATCCGGTGCGGCAGATCATTAATAATTACATTGACCTGGTGAAGCCGCATGTGACCGTGCTGCTGCTTGGGGTGACAGTCGCGGCCATGGCGATTGCCAAACAGGGTTTACCTTCGCTGGCCCTGGTAATCCCAACGCTGCTTGGGGGCGCGATGGCGGCCGGCAGCGCGAACTGCATCAACTGTTATATCGACCGTGATATTGACCAGATTATGGGGCGCACACAGCGTCGTTCTCTGCCTGCGAAGCGCGTAGAACCCCTCCAGGCTCTGGTTTTCGGTATTCTGCTGGGGATAATCTCATTTTTCGTTCTCGCCTTCTTCGTCAATCTGCTCAGCGCGGTGCTGGCTCTCTCCGCTATCCTTTTCTATGTCTTCGTATACACGCTGTGGCTGAAGCGGACCTCTGTGCAGAATATCGTGATCGGTGGCGCGGCTGGAGCCGTGCCGGTGCTTGTTGGCTGGGCGGCTATCACGAACAGTCTGAGCTGGACGGCGGTCTGGCTCTTCGCCATCATCTTCTTCTGGACGCCTCCGCACTTCTGGGCGCTCTCGCTGCTGATCCAGAAAGATTATGAAAAGGCCGGGGTACCTATGATGCCGGTGGTCAAGGGCGAGGAAGAGACTAGGCGGCAGATTCTGTATTATTCGGTGCTTTTGCTGGCCATTACTCTTGTGCTCTTTGCAATAGGCTCGATGGGTTACCTCTTTCTGATCGGAGGGGTGGCCCTGGGTGGCGGGCTGGTCTACCTTGCTGTGCGGCTGTGGCGCGAGCGGGATAAGAAGTGGGCGCGCACGCTTTTCTGGTACTCGAATATGTACCTGGCTGCAATCTTTGCTGTGATGGTACTGGATCGGATCATTCGTTAAAGGATGAGAGCAAGCAGGTAGAGGAGCGGTTCCTCTCGCAAGGGGAGCGGCTCCTCTGCTTGCTCTCATAGAGCGTCGGATGCCTCGCGTTGCTTCTGCGCGGATGGCGTGCGGGTGCGCCTGATGATAAAAACGATGGGTATGATCAACAAAGCGAAAACTACCGTGTAAGCGACGATATTGATAACGATGTTCCAGGCAAACGCCTGTTGGGGAGTTGTGCCTAGCAAGGGGGGATAAAGCCCGGTAATCACGAACTGCGGTGAGCCACCGACGAAAAAGGTGTTTGTGATGGTTTGTTCGGGTACGTTTAGCATAGCCACATTGCCGCCTGCGAGCGCGATAAAGCCCAATTGTCCATCGCTGGTGATGGCGATAGATTGAGGCGCTGCTGCTGTAGGAATAACCCGGCCTGGCTCATGTGGCAAAGGGATCGGCGGATTGGAGAGGGTAACGGGTGTAAGTACATCCACCTGCTTGTTCTGCTTATCGGGCACAAATACCTGGCTGGTGTAGGCGTCATAGTCCATTGACCCGAATTGTCCCCCGGTGAGCAGCGGAGAAGAAACCTGGTACGAAGTGAGGCTGACCGCGTAGACATTTCCTTGCTGCGTTGCGACATATGCTGAGGCTCCAGGAGGTATACAGATAGACTGCGGCCTTCCTGGAATAGAGATAGTTGCAACGCGTTTATTGTGATCGAAAACCTCCAGCCCGCCGGAATCGGAAACCCAGAGCTGGTAGTCGGTGCTGCCAGAGTCGGTTGTCGCGACCGCTAGGCCATAGACCGGGCCATTGGTCTGAAGCGTCTGCTTGATCGCGCAGGTATTGGGATCAAACTCTGTCACGCTAGAGGCTCCATTTCCGGCGGTATAGAGCATTGATGAATATGGGTCGAAGGTCAGCAGTGATGGCTGACCGGGGACGTGTATGCGACAATTTACCTGCCCGTTCTGGGCGGAGAGCATCGTGACCTGGCCGAGCGCGGGCTGGGTTACATAGAGAAAACGGCCATCTGTGGTCAGGTAAATCGAGTGTGGGTCGCCGGGCAGCGCAAAGCTTCTCGTGACCTTTTGCTGCTGGATATCAATCACGCTGATGCCGCTCTTAGTGCCTGCGATATAGGCCAGGTCGGGTGCGCCGCCATCCGCGAAGGCTGTTGGAGTAACGGGTATCAGTGGCCAGAACAAGAGTATATTCGCACATATGCATATCAAATATGCAAAGATATGTTTTTTGTTCATTGCAATAACTTACTAGCGCCAGCGGTGCTTGCTTGTGTCGTCAGAGTGCAGAAAAAGCGCAACGCGCTTTTTCTCACATAGCACCCCGAACTTTCTCTGCGCGTCTTCGCTGCGCGGGCTATGAATGAGAGGGGGCAAAGATCCTGAGAATGAGATGCTCTCCTGCCCCTTCTATATTGGAGAACGGCTAGTGAATATGGATGGTCGCGAAATGAATAAAACGGGTGATAAAATGTTCCGCGAAGTGAGAAGAAAGAGGAAACCATGAGCGAGGGCAGAACGACCTTTACAGAACACGAAAATGCCTTTATCCGGCGGCAGCGCGTTGCGCGGCTGGCGACCTCTGATGCTGCCGGCCATCCCACCGTCGTACCTGTTTGCTATGCCTTCGATGGGCAGCGCTTTTACACTCCACTCGATGAAAAGCCGAAGAGGATTGATGCCCGCAAGCTCAAGCGCGTGCGTAATATCGAGGCCCGTCACGAAGCCTCGTTGCTCATAGATCAGTATAGTGACAACTGGTCACAACTGGGCTATGTGCTGGTCTACGGACACGCTGAGCTTGTTTCACCAGGCCACGAACTTCACGCCTCAGCTCTGTCCCTTTTACGCGCTCGCTATATCCAGTATCAGATGATGGCTCTGGAGAAACTGCCGGTGATTGTGATTACGCCGCGAAGGATTAGCGCCTGGGGACCCGCGCTCCTTTAAGTAAGCAGCATCATCCTCATATTTGCATATATGTGATTTAGAAAAATCTTACAAAATCCTGATAGGCTTTTTAAATCTCGCTCCTAGATTGAAACTAACAGGCCAGTCCAGGGCCATAAAAACACATCATTCTTTGAGCTAATGAGAGAAAGAGAGCCTTTTTGTTATGCCAACAATGGAATTACCAACGCCCGCACCTTTGCCGGGCGAAACAAACAAGACATATCCGCGACTTACTTTCAAATCAAAAACGCGAGACGGGACGATCTGGCAGTTCTTACGTTTCGGGCTGGTAGGTTGTCTGAATACGGTTATTGATCTGCTGGTGCTGAATTGCCTGCTCCAGCTCTGGCCAGCGCAGAATCTTACGAAGCTGTTGCTTTTCAATACCATCGCCTACGCTTTCGGCGCGCTTAATAGCTTTGTCCTGAACAAGTATTGGACATTTCGAAGCGCCGGGCACCCCCAGATGCGCGAGATAGCACGCTTTGTCCTGATTACCCTGGCAGCGGTTGTTTGCAACGATCTTATCCTGTGCTTCATGGGGAAGGTCCCACATCCCGCGCAGCTCAATGTGACCCTCTGGACAAATGTCTCCAAGCTGATAGCTATTGGAGGTACAGTTCTGGTCTCTTACCTGGGCATGCGCCTGTGGGTTTTCATGCAAGCTTCTCGCGAGAAGCAGCACATATCCAGCTCTTCTCAGCGTGTTCGCGCGGCAAAGCCGCGTGGAGGCTACAGGGCATTTTATGAACGATGCTCGAAGCGCATCGTTCGCAAAACGTCCTCTACCTGGCAAGCGCGTACAGGCGAGTGGGGTAGAGATCAAGTATACCCTGAAATGCGCGTATACAAGCTCTGGCAGAGGCTAGCACTCTGCGCGGTAATGCTTGTCTCGATGTTTGTGAATTTCTATCAGTTAGGGCAGAACGGCTTTGGAAATCTTTTCTATGCCGCTGGCGTGAGAAGTATGGCCGATAATCTCCATAACTTTTTCTTTGCCTCATATGATCCGGGCGGTTTTGTGACCATTGATAAACCACCGCTGGGCTTCTGGTTGCAAGTAATGAGCGTCAAGATCTTCGGTTTTACACCGTTTAGTATCTTCTTGCCTCAGGCCCTTGCTGGCGTGCTGGCTGTGCTGGTGCTCTTTCACCTGGTGCGCCGTCACTTTGGAGCTACGGCAGGCTTACTCGCGTCCCTGGCCCTGGCGCTAAGCCCGCTCAGCGTGGTAACGGCCCGCAATAATACAATTGATAGCACGCTTGCTCTCGTGCTGCTTCTGGGAGCCTGGGCGATCCTTAAGGCAGCGGAAACCGGTAAGTGGCGCTGGCTCCTGCTCAGTGCGGTGCTGGTGGGTCTTGGTTTTAACGTGAAAATGCTCGAAGCCTATCTTGTTATCCCTACCTTCGGCCTGCTCTATCTGCTGGCAGCTCCGCGCCCTGTCTGGACACGTATCGGGCAGTTGCTCGTGGCTGTACTGGTGCTGCTGGCGGTCTCGCTCTCGTGGGCTGTGATAGTCGATCTCACTCCCGCGTCACAACGCCCCTATGTGGGTTCGAGCAAAGACAATTCGGAGATTAGCCTGGCTCTCGGCTATAATGGCATTGACCGCCTGCTTGGTCATTTTGGCTTTGGTGGGGGAGATCACGGCGCTGCCGTAGAATCACATCGGCCTTCTTCTAGCAGTGTAAGCAGCAGCACTACAAGCAATGGGGCGGATAGGGCGAATAATGATGAGGCCAACATTGCCGGACACGGAGGCGGAATGTTTGGTGCGGGCTCGCCCGGCCCGCTGCGCCTCTTTACCGAGCAGACCGGCGGTCAGGTCTCCTGGCTGCTGCCGATAGCGCTCCTGGGAATACTGGCCCTGGTCTGGCAACGCCGACCGCGCTTCCAGAAGGATCGCCAGCAACAGTCGCTTCTTCTGTGGGGAACATGGGTGCTGACCATGGGGGTGTTTTTCAGCGTTGCTAGCTTCTTTCACCAGTATTACATGGTCACGTTTATCCCGGCCATTTGCGCGCTCTTTGGCATCGGCATTGTAGTGATGTGGCAGGATTACCGGCGCGGCGGCTGGCGGAGCTGGCTGTTGCCGATAGCGATTCTGTTGACCGCGAGTGAGCAGATTTCCTTTATCGCCAGCAATCCTGCCTGGGGAGTCTGGCTGATCCCATTGATTGCTATTCCCTGCGCGCTTGTGGCGCTGCTGCTGATTATGGCGCGCTTGCTCTCACGTCTCGAAATGAATACGCATACACTCGTGCCCGCTCTGGGTCTTGGAATCGCGGCGCTGCTGCTTACTCCGGCAGTCTGGTCGGCATTGCCCGCGCTGCAAAATCTTGCCATCAGCACACCCAGCGCGGGGCCGAGCAGGCAATCTGGCTTTGGTCACTTCGCCGGCGGCAACACTACCGCCAATGCCAGCTTGATCGACTATCTGGAAGCCAACCAGGGGAACGCGAAATATCTGGTTGCCACGCCCAGCTCCATGTCAGCGGACTCTATCATTCTCGCGACCAACAAGCCGGTTATGGCGATGGGTGGTTTCGCCGGGGCCGATCCTATTCTGACTACGAGCCAGCTAGCCTCGCTGGTTGCCTATGGCTCTGTGCATTACTTCTTGCTCAACAATCCATCGTACCTGCAACAATTTGGCAGAAGGATGCTCTCAGGGTCTGGCGATGGGAAGCTCTCCGCCACAGCACAAGGCCAGGTGCCGGGCTTTTTTGGCTTTGGTAGAAACGCGCAGAGCGCATTGACGAGCTGGGTGACAAAACACTGTGCGACGGTGCCAGCGAGCAAATGGCAATCGTCTGCTGCCGTGACCGGTCGCGGCGGCTCTCTGCTGCTGTACGACTGCGCGGGCGTGAAATAGGATGG
>DATGKW010000085.1:0-31802 GCA_035294465.1 Ktedonobacteraceae bacterium
TCCTGGCTATTCCCTCAGTTGCCTTAAACCTCCTTAGTAGTGATCGCAACATGTACCTGGGGGTGTTTCAATATAACGCGGAGATTGTTCCCATCCTGATTTTCTCAACCATTGAGGCACTTGTGTTGATTGTATGGGTGATGCAGTGGACACAAGGACGCCTGCGCGAGCGGCAGGCTCAGGTTAAGCTTGCTGGCGGTTCTGGAGATATTGCTGCCTGCAAACAGAGAAATGGCAGTCTGGCCAGTTACCGACTGAGCTGGTTCCAGCCGGCAGTTTTGCTTCTACTTCTGTGTGCGCTACTTTTCAGTAGTCTGCGGGTTGACCAGTCATACGGGGTTTTGCCTTATTCGCGTGGCTTTGCTGAGCCGGGTGTAACCGCTCATGATCTATTAGCTCAACGCTTTATCGACATGATTCCTGCTTCAGCCTCTGTCTCTGCTCAAGACAATCTGGTGCCGCACATTAGCAATCGCACAAATATTTATCTCTTCCCTTATGGAGTTGGTGCTGCCGATTACATTTTTCTGGATGTGACGAGCAACTCTGTTTATCCCTATGACTCCAGCCAATATGTCAGTAAAGTAAAGAGTCTCCTCTTGCATAGCAATTATGGATTGATTGCCGCGCAGGATGGATATATTCTTTTGAAACGAGGTCTGGCCTCACCGGGCCTCTCTCCAATCTCACCAGTAGTTTCCGGCAGTGATGCCATTCCAAAAATGCCTGCTGCCTTCTGCTCGTTTATACATGTGCCAGAACAGCAAGTAACGGCGCCAATGCGGGTAGATTTTAACTTGCCCGATCAGGCCGATACAGACATTAGCCTGATTGGGTATCATGTAGCGCTGCCGGATACTTTTAGCATTATTACTCGCGAACTACAAGTGACAACATATTGGCGCGTGGGTCAGACTAGGCTTCCCTGGCTGAAAATCGAGACTTCTCTGGTTGACAATAATGGGAAAGAGATGTTTGCGAGCGATGATTTTTCGGGATTGTACTGGTGCCCTACTACTACCTGGCAGCCAGGCAGCGTGATTGAAATGACGACAAGCGTGCTTTATATTGGCAATGTGCCAGATGGGCCTGCTCACGTAACCGTTGCTCTCTTGCCCAATAATCCAGCCTCTACTACAATAAATGGCAAGAGTGAGGGATTACCATTTAAAATCGTGCAGGCCCCGAAGATGGTAAATGCTTTGCCAGGGAAGAATATTTTACAGTTGCAAACGTTTACGGTGTCCTGGTAATCTGAAGCTTCTCTGAGGCCACACCAGGAGTAGGTACACACCAGAAAGGGGTGTTGGTATGGGCGTATACCTGAATCAGCTACCGCCGACCGAAGTTGCGCGTCTAAAAGCCGAACTGGCCGAGACGTTGATCGCTCATTTCTGTTATCCGCGTTTTTATGATTATCGGATAAATGAGCTACGCACGCGCCCTGTAGACCGTGCCAAACGCCAGGAGGTCTGGCAATATTTGAACGCAGTTGATTTCAACGTGTGGGGGCGTGTGGACGTCGATTCGCCCGATTTTCAGCGCCAGGTGGAGCGTTTATTTATTCATTTCGTCCAACGAAATCGCAGTTTTTTTGGCGAGCAGGGACGTAAACGTATGGCCGATGTACGCGCGCTCATTACTAGCTGCTCAATCGCGCTGGCCGATGGTCTGCGTACCCACTTGCTTGGCAAGCAGGAAAATCCGCCCTTTGGCAGTCCACGCCCCGTCTCTTCCTGGTCCGCGCCCGGCAAAAGTGGGCAGGTTGAACTGGCCTGGGAACAGATTCTTGCCAGCACCATGCAATTGCAGCAGCAATTACTAGAAACGAGGAAAGAGGCTGCACCGGTGAGCGCTGTGCCCTCCGCTGCTACCATGCGTTCAAGCATCTCTCCTCGGCGCGCACGCCCGTCCAGGTTCACTGCGAATGATGCTACCGGGAGTGGCAACGGCCTCCATGAAGGCGAGGGAGCCTGGAGTGCTACAGAAAATAGACCAGTAAAGCCGGGTGAAGTACGCGCGTCAGGGCCTTTTTCGGCAGCTCCAAAAGAGGCTGAGCCGGCTCGTGCGAAGTTTCCGTCTTCCCCGAACTCGGCCGATGCGTTGCCAACGATGCCTTTACCTCTGAGCAAGGCTGAGAACACGTCCGCAGGTATTTCATCAACTGCCAGACCGGAGGTATCTCCGGGTATACCAGCGCGTCAGAGACGGGGCAGGCAAGCCGATGCTGCTGCTCTAGGGTCAACTGCGTCTTCTATGGTGCTATCACATCGCTCAGCCTCTCAGCCCTTGCCCTCTCCAAATGCTGCTCCATCCGCACTTCCAATAGCTTCAGCAACGCCGGGGGCGAGCGTAAGTGTAAAACAGTCGGAGAACCCTACTGTGCTGGTCGGCGATGAAGATGTGGTTATCTTTGAACAACTGCGCTACCAACTGGTTGTCTGGTTAAAGGTTGAGGCCGTGCATTTGGGGATTGAGCAGAGTGGCCAGGGAGCCTTCCAGCTCATCGAGGCGCTTCGCCGCGAGGAAGGAGTGGATATGGCTCGTCTCCAGGTAGTCTCTACTCTGCTTAATATGTGCGATCAGATCACTACCAGTGGCCGGGCTACTCTGTTCGATTATAGACAGGCTATGATGTTCTATTTGATGCATACGCGAGGCAATCGCTGATATGCTGCACAATATATGATGTAATTGGAACGACACATAGGCCATCTGTCAATATTTCAAGTGGAAAAATGAAAAGCCGGTATCTTCTGGATATCGGCCTCTTTTTGAGCGCTATATAAAAAAGTCATTAAGATTTCTGTGACAGGCTGGAAATTCCCTTGATTTCTCTTCCTTTGTCAGCTTAATTCATGCTATAAATATGTATGCATATATCTGTGTATGGATAGGTGGGATAATCCATACAACGTATGTAGAGCATGACTTATCAGAAATATATGGGAGAAACAAGCTCTACGGCCTTGACTGTGAAAGGGGGTATGAACAGGCGATGGCGCGAAGCGGAGATATGACCGCCGAGGATATTGGTAGTATATTAGAAGCTGCGCATACGTACCAACGAAGTGGCATGTTGAGAGCAGAATGTTCTGAGGGGAAGGTCCGGGAAGAGGGAGAGCTTTACCTGCTTGCCGGGAGGCCAATTTATGCTCGTATAGGAACGCTAGTTGGACCTGAGGCCCTGAATCGCTTGTTGAGCTGGCGAAATGTTTCTTATTCCTTTACCTCTGATGAACCTCGGCCAATGGCTAATCTCGCTCCTACCGCTAGGTGGAGCGCTGATGCTATTCCTTCTCCTTATGCCCTTTCCTCATTCCGCCCGACAACCAGTCCTCTTCCAAGACCCACCACAGAGAGAGTGACTACCCCACCGCCGTTCCCCGCGTTGACGCCGCCAGCGGGAAATCCTGCCACCGGTCCTGACCCACTCCCCACACAGAGAGATGTGCCCGGAATGGAACGACTGGTACCCAGAAAAATCGGACCGGAGCAAAATCCTCTCTCCTTACCCCTGACGCGTCGGCAACGTGTGATCTATCTCCTGGTCGATGGACAACGCACAGTGGCCGATATCGCGCGTACTACCAGTAAGAGCATGTCGGATGTCAGGTTGATTCTCGGCGAATTGCAAGAGCAAGGTTTTATTGCTTTTGGCAACCAGTAGCAGGTGCTTTTTCTCGTTCCCAATCCTCTTTAATTTTAAGAGCGAACAGCGATTACGACGCTTGCTTTGTCTCTTATCTCAGGCGGCGGCGGTAATCGATGGAAGCAATTCGCGTAACTGTTCCATCCAATTACTGCCCAGGAGACGGCGAGGAATACGAATAACACCCTGTTGGACGCGCGCCTCGTTGCGAAACCGACGGTAAAGCACAATGCGATTGGGAACAACGCTCCGTTTGACTGTCAGAACGAAGTCATTATCCCTGGCTGCGATAGCTTCAAAGCCCAGCTGGCCGGCTTCGACTTTCAGGCGCACCATAGAGAGCAGATTTTGCACAGGGCGTGGTAGCGGCCCAAAACGATCGGTGAGTTCAGCCTCCATGGCTTCAACCTGCTCAGGTGTGCTTAAATTGGCCAGGCGCTGGTAGAATCTGACTTTCAAGGTGCGGTCGCCAATATACTCATCGGGGAGATACGAGTCAAGTGGGAGATCGACCTGGACGCTCGGAGCGGTGGCCGTCTCAACCCGCTTGCCTTGCAGCTCTTCCACAGCCTCGGCCAGGAGCTTGCAATACAGATCGAAGCCCACCGAGTTCATAAAACCAGATTGCTCGGCACCGAGCAGATTGCCGGCCCCGCGAATCTCCAGATCTTTCATGGCAATGCGAAAACCCGCGCCCAGTTCTGTCGCTTCAAAGATTGCGCGCAGGCGTTTTTCCTGCAATGGTGTAAGCCGGGCGTCCTTGTTATAGAGGAAGTAGGCGTAAGCCTGGTGGGTGCCACGACCAACGCGTCCGCGCAGTTGATAGAGCTGGGAGAGGCCGAACATCGAGGCATTGTTGACAATGATGGTGTTAGCGTTCGGGATATCCAGGCCATTCTCGATAATGGTTGTCGAAACCAGTACATCGTACTCTCCGGCTGAGAAATCCATCATGACGCGCTCCAGCTGGTCTTCGGGCATCTGTCCATGCCCAACGACAATCCGCGCCTCCGGAATGAGCTTCTGCAATTTCTGAGCGATTATCTGAATGCCCTGGATGCGGTTGTGAACAAAGAAGATCTGGCCGCCGCGATCTATTTCACGCAGAATCGCCTCGCGGATCAAACTTTCGTCATACTCGCGAATTGCTGTGCGGATAGGCAGGCGCTCTTGAGGAGGCGTTTCAATCACGCTCATATCGCGCACATTGACCAGTGACATGTGCAGCGTGCGCGGAATGGGCGTAGCCGTCATGGTCAGCACATCGACCTCATGGCGTAGTTGTTTCAACCGCTCTTTGTGAGCGACGCCGAAGCGCTGTTCCTCGTCGATCACCAGCAGACCGAGATTCAGGAACACAACATCTTTTTGCAGCAGGCGGTGCGTGCCAATGATGATATCAACGCGCCCCAGAGCCAGATCTTCCAGCACCTGCTTCTGTTCTTTTTCTGAGCGAAAGCGGCTGAGCAGTTCGACGCGCACGGGATAGGCTTTCAGCCGCTCTTTAAACGTATTAAAGTGCTGAAGAGCCAGGACGGTTGTCGGCACGAGGATAGCGACCTGGCGCTGATCAAGCACAGCCTTGAAGGCGGCGCGCAAGGCCACTTCTGTTTTGCCATAGCCAACGTCGCCACAGACGAGCCGGTCCATAGGGCGTGGGCGCTCCATGTCGGCCTTTACTTCCTCAATAGCGCGCGCCTGGTCGGGCGTCTCTTCATAAGGAAAGGCATCCTCCAGTTCTTGGAGCCAGGGTTGCTCGGAATCAGGCGGGTAGGCGTGTCCCTGGATCGCCTCTCTGGCACTGTAGAGGTTGAGCAAATCGCGCGCGATCTCCTGAACGCTCTCTTTCGTACGCGATTTTGCCCGCGTCCATTCGGAGGTACCCAGTTTGCTCAGAGCCGGAACCGCTTCGCCCATGCCAATGTAGCGTGTCACGCGGTCGAGTTGATCGGTTGGGATATAGAGTTTGTCGGTGCCGGCATAGCGAATCAGCAGGTATTCACGTTCCACGCCGGTTGAGTCGAGCTTGACCAGGCCCTCGAAACGCCCAATGCCATATTCCTGGTGAACAACATAATCACCGGGATTGACCTCTGCCAGGAAGTTGGCAGGGGTAATGATCTTGCGTCGCGGGGTTTTCTGGTGGCGCGACCAGCCGAAAATCTCCGTATCGGTGAAAATCTGCAGAGCCAGCGCGTGGGACTGCCAGCCCTCGCTGAGCTGCCCCTGGATTAGTATCAGGCTGCCGCTTTCGGGTAGCTCGTTGATATTACTGCCGGGACTCACATGCATAGCCGACTCGCCCAGGGTTGCCTCATCTCCCAGGACTTCAGAAAGGCGGCGGGCCTGAGCCGTTACGATGACCACGCGTTCGCGGTTATCCAGCGCTTTGCGGCAATCCTGAACAAAAGTGCGCAGGCGTCCGCCATAGGAATTGGGTGTCGTAAATTGCGGAACCAGGTATTCACTTCCATCTGGCCCGGCCAGAGCGAAATCATCTCCGCCTGCCAGGATACCAGCAAAGCGCAGCTGGCGATGCTGGTGCAGGCGTGGCTCCAGCTTTTCCCATGAAAGGTGGGCGTCGCGCAGGTGGGTTGGATTCTCGCGCTCCTGTTCGAGGCGAACTTTTACCTCCTGGGCCTGGCTGTCCAGGTCGAGAATATGGTTATGCAGGCTTTCGGGGTTATCCAGGATTAACAGGCCGCGCCTGGGCAGATAATCCAGGACGCTGGCCTCAGCATGCAGATAGGGCAGGTAGAAAGCAATATCGTCAAACGAACGGCGCTGGCGCAGCTCCTCCAAGTCGCGTTTCCAGCGCTCCTCTGCGTCGTGGTGCAGCATCGTGATATGAAGCTGTTCTAATTCTTTAGCTGCTTCGGGACCGCGTCCGGGCAGCGCCTCGCGTGCAGGCCCGATCAAGCAATCTGGCTGTGGATTGAGTGAGCGTTGCGTGGCGGGATCAAAGCTGCGCAGAGACTCCACCTCGTCGCCAAAGAACTCAACGCGCACAGGCCGAATCAGCGTTGGCGGAAACAGATCGACGATGCCTCCGCGATGGCTGAACTGTCCCGGCTCCTCCACCTCAGTTACCGGCTCGTATCCCAGGTTGTAGAGATGCTCTAGCAAAAGCGGTAGGTCAATCTCCTCACCCGGCTTTAAATCATAGAGCGCTGAAGACAGTTCCTGTGGAGGAATGACTGGCTGGGTGAGTGCGCGGGCCGAGCAAACAACAATTGCGTTGCGTTCGCGCTCCGTCAGGCTAATCAAAGCGTTCATGCGTTGCTGAGTTGTCAGAGCATCGCTGATCAATCGCTCATAGGGCAGAGCATCGCGATCGGGAAGAAAAAAGACATCCTCTGGTTGTTCGGTCAGGACCTTTAGCGTATCTGTCAACTGATTGGCTTCTGCTTCTGTAGCAGCAACGATCAGCAGTGGTTGGTGAAGCATTTTCGCCAGCGCAGCGATAACATAGGGGCGTGCTGCCTCCGTGATCCCGGTCAGAGCCGGAACTGTTGTGTTTTCCTGAAGATGTTTGACCAGGCGGCGAAACTCTGGCCGTTGTGCTAAAAGTGCAAGTAATCCCTTGAGTGTCACGTAATCCTCCCAATGAACACGACAAAAACCTGCTCTTCACAGGGTATGTTCACCCCGGCGAGCAGTTTTCTGCGTGTCCAGGCCCTCTTTGCTGGTTTCAGAGAGCTTCTACAGGCTCTCTTCCGGCCTTTCCACGGCTCCTATCATACATCAATGAAGGGCAAGCTGCAATATCCTGTCCTCCCTTACACAAAGACCGTGCTCAGCCTATCGAGAGCAGGATAATTGCTACAATGCCGAGAATCAGGCCGATCAAACCTTCTCATGAGAAACAGGCAGTCCGGTTAGAACGGTGTCCACGTCTGAGAGTGCTGAGAAGATGATGGATGCTCAGCAGTTGGCCGACATCAAATAAATCGATGAGGAGGTCATGACGGTACCTATCTTTCCTAAAGCAACCAGAGCTTCAGATTGTTGAAGGCAACGTCCGTGGGTTGCTGATAATCGTCAGCTATCAGACCTATCAGGCCAGTTTTAAACGTTCCATCGGCTGTGCTATCAAAGAATTGCTGATCAAGGTAGAGATAGAAAGTGTTACCCTCGGCTATCAGCGTGAGTTGATTTGCTTGACCTGGCTGGTAAAGACCTGTGGAACCGGATAAAAGTGTTTGAGATTGAGAAGCATTGGGACCAGTGTAAATGTAAAGACTGTAGCTACCAGATTCATTAATCTCAAACATGTAGAGCGCTCCGCTGTCAATATCAGCGCGGAAAACAATCCCGCCGTAATCGCCCTGGAGAATGTTTATATCAACTTGCAAGGCGAAATTGTTAAAAGACAGGTTTTCCGCTGTGCAATAGTAGAAGAAATTCGTTTGAGATGAAGATACGTTATAGCTCCCGTTCTTGAAACTACAGTTCGGGCCTTCGTCCCATCCACTACTGCTCTGGTGATCTAAAGACTCGTTCAGATACGGATTGCCGGAGGTAGCCTGCTGATAGATATCTTGATAAACCTGGGCTGTAGCCTGTTCCCGCGCGGTGTCGGTTGCGTCAAAATTTGCCGTCTGGGTTTGTACTGAACTCACGGTATCGGTTGCCTGAGCATTGGCTGTGGCTGTTGCGCTTAGAAGTGCCTGGCTGGGTTGATAGTAGGTCAGATCATAGATCAATTCGCTTGCCCCAAAAAGCAAGAGTACAAGGGCGATGCAGAGCGCACCAATAGCCATGCGATCTAGGCGCTTATTTCGTGCTTGTTGGGCAGGAGGGGTAAGCGGTGTAATCAAGACCTGTTGTGGTATATTTGGGCCTGGCATATCTCCGGGAGGGACGGATTGCCTTACGCTGATTTGCTGGTCAGGCTGCTGTATCGGATCGAGAGGAACATCTGTGTCACCGGTTGTGCCTACTGGCGGCTGTCCTGTCTGATTGGCATCCTCTTGAGAAGCAGAATGAACTGCTGGGAGTAAGCCTTCAGGCTGTGTGTCTTGCGATGTCATTTTTTCTCACCTATGTTTTGTGTGTTTGTAGGACGTGGTTCCTAAAGAACAGATATAGCTGAGCATATCTAATATAATACAACGTATTGCTGGAGGAAAGATAAAAAACGAATAATTCAGCATATGTCGCGGATATTGTAGTCAGTCAGTGCCTTTTAAAGATACGAGTAATTGGCGATTCAGAAAAGACCATGTATAGTAATAAAAAGATTTTCATGACAAACGATACATGACACGCCATTCAGAAAGCTGTGCCAGGGCTTTATGCAGAAGCGCCTGGTGATCCGGCACGAGAAGCCAGCGACTAACGCCGGAAGGATGGGGCAGCGGCAAGAAAAACGTTTCTCCGCGTTCTTGATAGGTACCAACGATCTCTTCCAGGCGTGTTTTGCCACAAAAGGTCTCGATGGCCATGCTGCCGACCAGCAGCACAACTCTGGGCCGGAGGATGCGCAATTCAGCGTCGAGGTAGGGGCGGCAGAGCGCGAGTTCGGCCGGTGAAGGGCGACGATCACCGTCTCCCCTGGGATTACGTCCGGGGTCGCAGCGTGTCAGCGAACTAAGATACGTGTGAGCATGCAGGTAGCCGGGAGGAAAGCCGGCCTGCTCCAGCCACTTCTGCAGGATACTGCCGCCCGGACCGCTGAACGAGCGACCTTTGGCTACAGAACGATGCCCAGGAGCCTGCCCAATGACCATTACGCGATTGTCGAGGCGTCCGCTCACCAGCGGAGAGGCCATCGCGATATACCGCCGCTCCTGGCACAGGCGGCAGGCTAGGATGCGCTGCTGCAGGGCTGCAAGCGCGGCAGCGCGTTCGCTCTCAAATGCCTTTTCCATGCTGGCCTGGGGTAGGAGATAATTCAGGATGCTCGTGTTCGTAATGTCTGGACAGGTGGTGATATCTGCCCTGGTAGTAGAGCAGCGGCGATGACTGCGGGCGGGCGTTCTCGCTATGCCCATTGCTGCCAGTGTGATTTGCTTCAGCAGTTGATTCCAGTAGCGTCCACCGTTCACTGTTTGTTCCTTGAAGCAGGAGTGTGTGTCCCTCGTAGCCCATAGCTTCGACCTGCCCCAGAAGGATCACGTGATCCCCACCGGGATATTCAGCGACGACGCGTGCGTCGATAAACCCTATATTTCCGTCAAGGATGGGCGACCCGGTGGCCGCGACATGGTAGCTGGCGTGGCAGAAGTGGACGTAGCGTTCTTCAGATTGCGAGGCAAAACCGTTGGAAAGCGTCTCCTGCTCCTGGCTCAGAATGTTCACCGCGAAGACTCCCCCTTCGCGGAGAAACGGCAACACCTGGCTACGTGCATCCACACAGATCAGCACCAGGAGGGGATGAAGGGAGACGGACGTAAACGAATTAACAGTCAATCCGGCTATGCCCGCCTGGCTCCTGGTTGTGGCAATAGTTACCCCTGTAACAAATTGCCCCATGACCTTGCGGAAGAAATCTGTATCGAGAGCCATGTTAAAACGAATTTCCTTTGAAACATCGATAAAGTGATAAGCGATAACTCCTCTGCTTGCTTTACTAGTATCGTGCGTCAAACGCGCCTTGTCAACTGACCTTTCGGACAGGGAGGGCAATCCCGTTGAGTTTGCGGTCTTCGGGTTTTTTAAGATCTATCGCAAAGAGGGGAAAAATAGAACAGGTGAGCGGCACCAGTAGACCTGGTTTGTTTGCACCCTTCTCTCAGATTATATATTCATGATAATATATTTGAACAAGGTATCCGAGATGCCGCAGCCTATTTTAGCAATCGGGAAGCTCTTGCAGAATACAAAAGCCTATTTTTATCAAGGTCTCTTGAAAGGTGTCAGAGCGCTGCCTGCCTGGGGAGCGTTGTGCTTGCTGTTCCTGGCGCTTCTGGCCTCGATCGTGCTTGGTGTAAGCTTTGGTACGACTCAAATTCCCCTGAGCACGATTATACGGATCTTATTGAATGGCACCGGGCTGTTTCATTTTGCGCGTCGCTGGGATTCTTCCATCGAACTGATCATCTGGCAGCTTCGTATGCCAGAGGTAGTTGGTACGGCTCTGGTAGGCGCGGCCCTGGCTGTGGCGGGCGCGCTTTTCCAGGCGATTTTGCGCAACCCGCTAGCCGACCCTTTTTTAATTGGCACCTCATCAGGCGCGGCCCTGGGAGCGGCTATAGCTTTCATCCTGCCCTTTAACACGATTTATGGTGTCTTTTTTCCGCTGACTTCGCTCTTCTCTTTTGTGGGGGCTATCGTGACGATCCTTTTCATCTACCTGCTTGCGCGCACTGGCGGTGAGACCCCGGTAGTTACTCTAATTCTGGCTGGAGTGGTCGTCAATGCTGTCCTGGTCGCTGCTCAAACGGTGCTGCTTACTCTGGCTTCAGGTAGCCAGTTTGGGGGAATTGTTGCCCTGTTTACCTGGCTCTCCGGCGGCGTTTCGATTGTGGATTGGCTGCCCGTAGTGGTTGTAGGCGCGATCATCGTTCCAGGTATCGCTCTGTCGCTCTGCCTGGCTGGTGTGCTGGACGCTTTCGGCCTGGGTGAGGAGAGCGCGGCTTATCTGGGCCTGCACGTCGAGCGCTATAAACTCCTGACTATCGCTCTTGCCTCCTTAATCACCGCGGCAGCAGTCTCGATTAGCGGCTTAATCGGCTTTGTGGGCCTGATGATTCCCCATGTAATGCGTCTCTTGCTGGGGCCGCGCCATCGTTTGCTCTTGCCGGCCTCAGCTTTTGGCGGAGCGATCTTCCTGGTACTGGCCGATCTCCTGGCCCGCGTAGTTCTGGCTCCTAATGTGCTTCCGGTAGGCGTTTTTACCGCCCTGGTTGGCGCACCTTTCTTTCTGTTTTTGCTGAAAAATACCAAGCGAGCCTATAAATGGTAAAGGTTTCCCAATCTATACCACAGGAGCGCACGCGAGCTGCTCCTCTGGTAGAAATAGATGACCTCGCCTTTGGATACACAAACCAGCCGCTTTTATATGGGGTGCAGGTGAGCGTGTGGAGTGGTGAAATGGTGGGCCTGCTTGGCCCAAATGGATCGGGCAAAACCACTCTGTTGCGCCTGCTCAGCGGCATTTTACATCCTCAACAGGGGCGTATCCTGCTGGACGGGCGCGATCTGGCGGCCTGGGGCAGGCGCGGAACTGCGCGGCGTGTCGCTGTGGTGCCACAGGAGTTGCAGGTACCCTTTGCTTTCACTGTGGAGCAGATGGTCTCTCTTGGCCGTACTCCGTTTATCAACCTGTTAGGAACCAGAACCAGCCGGGATCGCGAGATCGTGAGAGAGGCTATGCATGTTGCCGAGGTTGATCCGCTGGCCGAGCGTGTCTTTAACGAATTAAGTGGAGGCGAGCGTCAGCGCGTTATGATCGCCATGGCTCTTGCGCAGCAACCACGCTTGCTTTTACTCGATGAACCCACCTCTCATCTTGACATAAAATATCAGATTGAGGTGCTGGAACTGGTGCGGCGTCTCAATCGCGAAACTGGCGTGACGGTTATCGCTGCCATGCACGATCTCAATCTGGCCGCGCGTTATTTTCCGCGTCTCTTGCTTTTCCAAAGAGGAATCGTGGCCGATGGTGGTCCGGCGGAAGTCCTGGAGCCGCGCTTGCTCCAGCGAGTGTATGGCGTAGCTGTCCAGGTTGGTGTGATGCCGGGCGCGGAACATTTAAGCGTGTTGCCGCCGGGTGATCCGGTTTCTTCTGAAGAGAGGAGAGAAGAACCGATCAAAATCCATGTTATGGCTGGAGGAGGCTCTGGAGGGCTGGTCATGCGCGCGCTGGCCGATGCCGGTCTATCTTTTAGCGCGGGGGTGCTCAATATTGGTGACAGCGATTATACCCTGGCCTTGCGCCTGGCTGCCGAAGTCATTGCCGAGCAACCTTTTGCCCCTATTTCCGAGGCCGCGTGCCTGCGCCTGCGGGGATGCCTGCGAACGGTTTCCCTGCTTATCCTCTGTCCCATGCCTGTTGGACCAGGCAACCTGGTCCTTTTGCAAGAGGCGCTGGCTGTTTGCCGGCGAGGTATACCGGTGCTTCTGCTGCTTTCTCCCGGCGGACCCGGCATGGCAGCAACGCAAGATCTCTCGCCGGAGGTTCTGGCCCGCCTTTTGAACACGCCAGAGCGTGATTACGCGCATGGCAAAGGAGCCAGATTACTTTGTCAACTTGTGGAGGCGGGAGCAACTCTTATCGCCACCGCAGGTGAGGCAGTGGTGTATGCCAGGCATATGATTCGGGAGGATCATAGCCTTTTCTTGTGAAGGAAGGCCGATAGATTGTCTGGATCTGTATGACCGTTTCCATGTTATAATAAAGCGAAAATAGCAGTGGAATCCACGTCCAACAGAAAGCGCCTCGAACGTGCTCCTGGAGCCTTTTTTCGTGCCAATAGGGTGCATATTCAGGTAAGTCAGATAGAGACGATTCGCGAGCATGGATGAACCAGGACAAGATGCAGTAGTATTGCGCCTGCCTTCAACTTTGGGCACGTATAGTGGCGGAAAAAGCCAGATCCTTTTGCATGCAACCACGCTGGAGGAGTTGCTTGCGGAACTGGCACGCTTGCATCCTGCTGTCTGGCAGTATCTATGTACGACCGATGGCCAGGTACGTGATCACGTTAAGATCTTCGTGAATAACGCGCTGGTTACGAGCGACGATGATCTAGATATCGCGCTTAACCCTGGCCAGGAAGTGATTGTGCTGCCAGCAACCACGTGATAGATAGGAAAGATTCCTGGTGCAAACTGAACCACAAGAACCTCTGGAAGCTGCTCAATCTACCTCCCCTGTCCTTTCAGGCAACGAAATCGCCAGAGCAAAACGTCCACTTGGACCCTGGCGTGTCCTGCGCGATCGCGATTATGCTTTACTCTTCTGGGGAGAATTGATCTCTGCTACAGGAACGCAGATGCAAGTTGTGGCTGTGGCCTGGCAGGTCTTTTTGCTCACTCATTCTGCCATTGCTCTTGGCCTGATCGGTCTAATGCAGGCCATTCCGCGCCTGATTTTTTCGCTGGCGGGAGGCGTGCTAGCCGATGTTCTGGATCGGCGTAAGATACTCATGATTGTTAATCTGGCCATGATGAGTTTCTCTACTATTCTGGGACTTTGTACCGATCTACACATGATCAATATTCCTCTTATTTACGTCGTGGTTCTTTTAAGCGCTGCCGTCTCTTCTTTTGAATACCCAACCCGTCAGGCTATTGTGCCCACCCTGGTTCCCCGCGACCAGATGGCCGACGCGCTTTCATTGAATTCGGTTATGATGCAGCTCACCTCAATTGTTGGGCCGACAGCGGGAGGCTTTGCTCTTGCCTGGCTGGGTGTAGCCAACACCTACTGGTTTGATGTAGTTTCTTACCTAGTAGTGGTTGGCTCGCTCTTTTTTATGGTAGTCCCGCGCGTGCCAGTAGAGAAGCGTGCTCGCGCAGGCTTTGGCGCTCTATTTGATGGTATCCGCTTTCTACGCGTCCACCCGATCATTCTAGCGGTACTCACGCTGGACTTTTGCGCGACTTTCTTTGGCTCACCGCGCGCCCTGCTACCGGTCTATGCCCAGGACATTATGCATGTCGGTCCGCAGGGGCTTGGAATATTGCTGGCTGCAACCTCCATTGGGGCGGTGGCGCTGGCCCCCTTTACCGGTGTGTTCACGCATATCAAACGCCAGGGGCTCGGCGTGGCGCTGGCGGTCATTATCTGGGGGCTGTGCATTACGGCCTTTGGCCTGTTTCCCGATCCGTTCTGGCTCGGCGTGCTTTTGCTGGCAGGAGCAGGCGCAGCAGATATGGTCAGCATGATTCTGCGTGGCATTATCATCCAGTTCACCACGCCTGACGAATTTCGCGGGCGCATCAGCGCCGTGAACGGCATGTTTGTTATTGGTGGGCCTATGCTTGGCCAGTTTGAATCAGGTCTGATTGGAGGCCTCTTCACACCTATGTTCTCCGTCGTCAGCGGCGGCCTCGCCTGTATTCTTGCTACGCTTGTGATTCTCGCGCTCGTGCCAGGCCTGGCCAGAGTCAAAGTGGAGTGAAGAAAATACGACTTTTCTACTACTCTAGATAGAACTGCTTGCATTTTTAAAATGTTTCCAGCATAATAGCTGCGCAAGCACGTTTAGTTGTCACGTAGTGGTTGGAAGGAAAGGAACATGCTGTCAAGGGTGCAAAGCTGCGCGGTTATTGGGCTGGAGGGGGCGTTGATCGAAGTAGAACTGGATATCTCCAACGGACTGCAACTCTTTCAAATCGTCGGTCTTCCCGACGCTGCTGTCAACGAGTCCCGCGAACGAGTGCGTTCAGCTATTAAAAATAGCGGCTGCCTCTTTCCCTTTAAACGGGTCATTGTCAACCTCGCTCCCGCCGACCTGCGTAAAGAGGGCCCGGCCTACGATCTTCCTATAGCCATAGGGATACTGATTGCTTCCCAGCATATTATGCTGAGCGAGGAAGACTCGCGCAAGATGCTCTTCCTGGGCGAGCTTTCGCTGGATGGGACGCTGCGCCATACAAACGGTATTCTCCCGATGGTCGCCCTGGCTAGCGAAAAGCAGGTGAGCGAGGTCTTTGTGCCCGCATCCGATGCTATGGAGGCTGCTCTTGTCAAGGGAGTGACTATCTATCCGGTGGAAACGCTGGCGCAATTGATTGCTCATCTCAACGGGGAGCAGCGTATCGAGCCATATGTGCCGGATGAGCGCCTGCTGGAAGAGACTGAACAGACGCTCTACGGCCAGGATATGGCGGCAGTGCGTGGCCAGGAACATGTCAAACGCGCGCTGGAGGTCGCTGCTAGCGGCGGGCACAATCTGTTGATGAGCGGGCCGCCAGGATCGGGTAAAACGCTGCTTGCCCGCTCGACTCCCTCGATTCTGCCGCGTATGGCTATCGATGAAGCTCTGGAGGTCACCAAGATCTATAGCGTCAGCGGAATGCTGCCGGCTGATAAACCTCTGATCTTACAGCGGCCCTTTCGCGCCCCCCACCACACAATCAGCCATGCCGGGCTGGTTGGGGGCGGGCGCATGCCGCGCCCTGGCGAGATCAGTCTTTCTCATCGCGGTGTGCTCTTTCTCGATGAGCTTCCCGAATTCGGGCAGAATGTACTGGAGGTAATGCGCCAGCCGTTGGAAGATAAGCTGGTCACCATCTCGCGCGCCCAGGGTACGATCACCTACCCGGCCAACTTTATGCTTATCGCGGCTATGAATCCCTGCCCCTGTGGCTACTATGGTGATCCCGTGCGCGAGTGTACCTGCACGTCTACCGCGATCATGCGTTACCAGAAACGCATCAGCGGTCCTTTGCTGGATCGCATCGATATCCATGTTGAAGTGCCGCGCATCGATTATGAGAAGCTGGCCGACAAGCGCAGGGCCGAAGATTCCGCGACCATTCGCGCCCGGGTACAGGCCGCGCGCGAGCGCCAGTTGCAACGCCTGGTGGGCACGCGGCTTACCTGCAATGCTGAAATGGGACCGGCAGAGGTCCGCGAGTTTTGCAATGTTGATTCCTCGGGTGAGAAGCTGCTCAAAGCCGCGACTCAGCAGCTCCATCTATCCGCCCGTGCCTATCATCGCGTGCTTAAACTGGCCCGCACTATTGCTGATCTTGCGGGCAGCGAGCTAATCCAGGCAAACCATCTGGCCGAGGCCATTCAGTATAGGCCCAGAGTAGGAATGTAGTGTTTATTTGATGGCTCTGACTCCAATCAGCCGTTGGGAGGTCTCAAAGACTGGGTGTGACTGGAAATGAGATACCGCGGCCTGCTGAAACTCTTGCTCCAGTGTCTCATCGTAAAGGCGGCTCTCGCGCCAGCAGGCATAGAAGTCTGCGGCCGAGTCGAATCTCAGCGGGTTTTCAAACGGTATGACCTCTACCTGCGGGAAAACATCGCGAGCGCATGGCAAGCCGATTCTTTCAATGAAGAGCAAAGCCCGATTTTCTTGCAGAGATGCCTCGTGGTGTAAAGCAGCCTGGAAAAGCCTGAGTTCCGCGAGATCTTTCCTGGAGGGTCCATAGAAAAAGAAGATACCACCTGGCTTGAGCGCCTGATGGACCGCGCGAAAAACCTCCTGTGGCTGCCTGACATGATAGAGTGCGCGTGTGCCAAGGGCGCGGTCGAAATCCTCCCGGCGCAAGTGGCCACCGAGGTCATCGAGATGAAGATAAAGAAAACGGATACGCTGCTCCAGGCCATTCTTCTGGCTGGTCTGCGAGAGCGCTTGCAACACTGTGTATGAGCGATCAATGGCCAGAACATGGCCTTCATAGCCCACCGCTTGAGCCAGAGTCAGCGTCTGGAAGACGGTTCCGCAGCCAACATTCAGGACGCTGTCTCCCTGGCGTACCTCTAGCTGGTTGATGACCCAGGTATTGAAATCAACTCTCTCATGTTCGGCGCAGGCTGTACTACCCTGCTGGAGTGCAGCGATATTCCGATAAAAGCTCTCCGTCATGCCTTATTTCCTTTCACTCGCCAGCGCGGAGATTCCCTGACGACGGATAGCCGGGATGATTTTCGCCAGGTTGATATCGAAAATACTTGCATCGCACAATGGCTGTTCCCTCGTTGCAAGATCAAAAAATTCCTGCAAGCGCTCTGGGGCAGGCGCATCCTCGTCGCCCCACCAGATGGGATGAAGGATCATCTGTAAAACCGGGCCGCCGGGTTGGGCCATCTGCGAGATAGGATTGCCATTTCGCCAGGAGCCTCCACTATCTGAAATACACCATCTGCGCAATTCGCCCGCGTCAGCGTTGACCAGCCCGTTTACCAGCAAATGGCCGCCGAATAACAGAGGGATAGGGCGCTGAAGCGAAAGGGAACGCACCGGCCTGCACGTAATCTGCTCAATACGTTCGCATGCTGCGCGAATCTCCGCTTCGATGAGGCGCAGGTACGAGGGACTCTGGCCCGTCTCGTGAGCTAGATCGAAATGTAAACCTACCTCGTGTCCCATCTGGACAAGCTCCAATAAAAAGATTCGCGCCTGCCGTCCATTGAGTGAATACAACGGGGAATCCGGTCGTACCAGGTAAGTGGCGGAAAGATTGTGCTCATGCTCAATCTCCGCCATACGTAATCCCTTGTTCAGGGAGAGCTTGATATCGTGGCGTAAGAAAAGGATGGGTGTGCCAACATTGGGAAGCACATTGGGCGCTTCGCTCAAGCGGTGGATACTAAAGTGACTTCTAGCCGCGTAGAGAAGCCGCCGAAAAGATGTGTAGCTAAAATCAACTGACTGTCCTGGATGCATGTTAACCTCCTCCGTCTCCAACTACAACTTCCAATGACACCTCTCGTGTCCATATATCCAGGGAAGAGATATGTTTATACGTTTTACATGAATATTCTTACTTTCTTTCCCCTTATCAGTTCATCTGATCTGATATGCTAACATCCATTATAACACGCACTGCCAATAGACATTCTTTAAAAGAGTATATTTAGAAGGTCTTTTTCGCTTGCTTGCTTGCCAGATACCGATCTCAGCACTATACTAGCATCTGTTCTGATCGTGGTGAGATGTATCTATTCGGAGTAACAACGTGAGACGAGCAAGTGTAGACCAGGTAAAACATCTGATTGTGATAGGAAGTGGCAAGGGAGGAGTGGGGAAATCGACGGTGAGTATCAATCTGGCCATTGCCCTGGCCAGACAGGGGTATGCCGTTGGTTTGCTTGACGGCGATACCTATGGCCCCAGTGTGCCCTTGATGCTAGGTATTCGCAGGCGTGATGAGAGTCATGGTTGGCAGGGCACGCTTCCGCTGGCATCTCGGCAGAAGCTCTTACCTGAACAGATGCTGCAGCCACTTTTGCGCTATGGTATCAAAGTAATGTCGGTTGGCTTTTTTGTGGGCGAGGAGCAGGCAGTCGCTCCTATGCCCGATGTGCAGGGCATGCTAATCCGTCAGTTGCTTTTTACGGTGAACTGGGGGCAGTTGGATTATTTAATCATAGATCTGCCGCCGGGCAATGGAGAGCCGCAAGCAACGCTGGTGCGCGAACTGGAACTTGCCGGTGCGATCCTGGTGACAACTCCCCAGGATGTAGCGCGTCTTGATACTGCCAGAGCGCTGGCTATGTTTCGTGATTCCGGGGTGCGTGTACTCGGTCTGGTCAATAATATGAGCGGCTTCACTTGTCCTCACTGCGGAGAGATTGTGGAAATTTTTCCATCCGGGCGTGAGGCGGGCGCTCCCCTGGATGATTTGCCGGTGCTCTGTACGATTCCGCTTCATCCCCCAACTGCTGCCAGCGGTGATAACGGCCGGCCGGCAGTGGTGAGTTTAGCGGCGTCTTCTCCCGCCCGTGCGTTTCATGCTCTGGCCACGCAAGTCTCCGCTCTGCTCGATGCTTCACCTGGATCTGGCGCGCAGCAGGAAGAGCCACCTGAGGACGATGTGCAATGAAAGAAAGAGTTAAAGGGTGGTTGGCAGCGTTTGCGTATCGTCTCATTGTTTTATGCACGTTCGGGCAGATCTCTCCAATCCTGGGTACGGGGGTGATTGTCGAACGGGAGGGCAAAATTCTATGCATCGAACGCAGCGATGGAAGAGGCTATGGCCTGCCCGGCGGCATCGTTCGCTCGAAAGAAACTGTTGAGCAGTGCGTTCTGCGCGAGACTTACGAAGAGACTGGCTATAGAGTCCAGATTACTGGTCTGGTAGGCATCTACTCTTCCCACGGGCGCGATTCTCGTTTCCGGTCTGTTTCGATTACTTACAAGGGCACTGTACTCAGTGGCTCCTTACACTCTTCTGGTGAAGGCCGACCTTGCTGGCAAGCTCCGGCAGATATTTTTGGACGCATGGCCTTCGACAACGAAACAATGGTAAAAGATTTTTTGAGTGGCCACCTGCGTCTCTTCTGATTTTTCCTGGATCGTGAAGGGAGCCTCATGCTAAGCTTTGCAGCGTTGTAGAAGAAGAGGTGGAGTTCAGGCAAGCGAACCGGTTTACAGGATATAATATCCGAAACAGCGGTGGCGTTTTAATGCTGAGAGGAGTTGTATTATGCCGATCTGTCCACTTTGCGATGATACCGGGTTACAGAACTCGGACTCTACGCACCCTGAGTTTTGCACATGCGCTATGGGCAAACAAGCTCGCCGGGAGTGGCAGGCCAGTCGTGGAACGAGCCGGGGAAGTACCCACCCTCGGCCGGCTAGCTTTATCGATATTTCTAACCTGGAGGACGTAAATGCCAGCGTCGATGCCATGCGTGCTTCATTACTGGGGGCCAGTTCCGGCGAAACCGAGTCGCCTGTCAGGCTTTCGGCTGCTTCGTTGCTCTACCAGGTCGCGCACGCCGGGCACGAAGTTTCGGTCTATGAGGCTACCCAGCTCTATGAACTGGCCAAAGCACTGGAAGGCTTTCTGACCGCATTAGCGCCCATCGGGCGTAATGCAAAACGCTGAGATAAGAGTGCATTGTGCAAGAAACACTTTGCAGGAAAAAGCAAAAACGGATCTATCTGTACAATGAATCAGGAGGTCCGTTCTTTGCGTTTGCAGACTCTGCGTGTCCTGATTGATGGAAGTCAGCGCTTGCGCTGCACTACAAAATCAATAAGCTCGTCAAGTACGTCTCGATTGGGAGTGGCCGGGAAATGGAGGAGAGCCTCTCGCGCCTTCTCCGCGTAGGTATAGGCGTCTTTTTGCGCTCGTTCCACGCTGCCTCCGGCCAGCACCCAGTCGATTACTTCGCGGATCTCTCGCTCGTCGTGATTCGCCTCATGCAACAACCTTTGCACCTGCTGGTGGTGCCCATTCTGCGGCTGTTCTTGCAGCGCATAGATCAGTGGTAGGGTGACCATGCCCTGGCGCAGATCGTTGCCTGCTGGCTTGCCGGTAGTGCTCTGATCTTCAGTATAATCAAGGATATCGTCGATAATCTGGAAAGCGATGCCCAGGTTCAGACCATATGTATACAACAGCTCAACTTCCTCGTCTGAGGCCCCGCTGATGATAGCGCCGCCTTTGCAACAGGCAGCAATCAAACAGGCAGTTTTGTGAGTGATTTTCTCATAGTAGCTTTGCAGGGTCAGGCCGGCTTGCCCGGCGGTTATTAGCTCCAGAATTGTGCCCTCACAAACGGTCGCGACGGTATCCGAGAAGAGATGATCGATGCGTGGGTCTTCGATATCGGCGATCAAACCGGCTGTTTTGGCGAAATAGTAATCGCCAAGCAAAATCGCGACCTGGTCGCCCCAGAGCGCATTGACTGTGGGATTCCCCCGGCGAGTCAGGGCCTTATCAACAATATCATCGTGAATGAGCGTCGCTAAATGAACCATCTCAAAGGCAACACTCAGGAAAAGCAATTTGTCCAGGCGATAGTGATTCAGCTTGCCGGAAAGCAGGGTGAGTGCAGTCCTAAGACGCTTGCCGGGTGAACCCAACGCATGCATAGATGCAGAATTCAGGATGTCGAGTCCAGAGGTTGCTCGTTCCTTGAAGGTGAGATCTACTTGCTCTAGATCTGGCTCGATACTTGCAAACAGGCGGCTCAAAGTGGCCGTGTCATTCATTATCAGGACTCTCCATTTCGGGCAATGTTGGTATCCTCTCAAAAGCGGAGGCGAGTCGCACAAGATATCCCCTCCTCGGATATCAAGATATTGTGCTCTTTTTCTATCTACATAAAATTATAACACGGCTCAGTCGTCAAAATGAATGAGCATCCTCACCCATCGAGGCTTTGTCTGAGTGCTCCTGGTTTAGACGCTAGCGGTCGTATCCAGTTCCATCAAATCCTCCTGAACGTAGCCCGCGGTCATATTAAACTCGTCCAGGGCGTCCAGGGCGCTGCGATATTCTTGCCAAGTCAGGCGGCGATTGATCACCGGATCATTGACAGCTTTCCAGGCCGGGAAATACTGATCCATCAGACTGACCGGCGTGTCTGGCCCTAACTCTTCAGCGATCCAGCGCAGAACTTCGCGTGTGCCGGAAATGTCTTCTGGCATAACCAGATGGCGGATCAGGAGACCGCGCCGGGCAATTCCTTCCTCGTCAAGCTGCAAAGGTCCCACCTGGCGATACATTTCACGCAGCGCAAGCCGGTTGGTCTCGACATAATGGGGCATTTTCGAGGTGCGCAGGGCGTTTTTGTTGTCCGCATATTTAGCATCGGGCAGGTAAATATCTACAACGCCATCTAGCAGTTGCAGTGTTTCCAGGTTCTCGTACCCAGCACAATTATAGACCAGTGGCAAGCGCAGACCTTGCTCGCACGCGATTACGAGCGCCTTGAGAATCTGGGGAACGAAATGCGTGGGAGTTACCAGATCCAGATTGTGGCAGCGTCTCCTTTGTAGGGACATCATCATGCTGGCTAGGCGTTCTGGTCCTACGCGATGGCCGAGTCCTCCCTGGCTCAAGGGAAAATTCTGGCAATAGGTACAGCGCGCCTGGCAGTAGCCAAAAAAGATAGTGCCTGCACCTCGTGTTCCACTGATGGGTGGCTCTTCGCGCCGGTGGACGTTCCAGGAAGCGACAATCGCCTCGGTTTTAGAGTGGCAAACGCCTGTTTTTCCGGCGATGCGATTACAGCGACAATTCTGTGGGCAGATGGTGCAGCTACGCAGAATTTCCCACGCGGCCTCTGCGCGTCTTGCCAACTCCCCGGTTTCATAGAGCTGAAGGTAGCCTGGATAGAGCATAAGGATACTTCTCACCTCCCTTGTTGCCTGTTTCCCTCGATAAACACGTGCTCGCGCCTGCGATATTTGCTTATCCCGCCATATATCTACGAATGTGCGAAAAACGAGTGAAACTCGTTTTTCGCACATTCGTAGATATATGGCGGAGAAGTGCGCGCACTCTGCGAGATCTATTGACCAGTTGCAGGCCAGCGATAGCCACGCTGGAAAGGGCGTAATACCGGTCCCTGCGTGTCGCTGGCCTTTTGCTTGCCAGTTTTAGCCTTTTCAGCCCTTGCTGCTTCTTCTCTGGTATGGGCCGTTTTCACCATTTTGATTTTATGCGCTTTTCGCCCTCCAGGTTGCTTCATGAGCCGGGCAGGTCGCTTTGCCGTTGTTTCCCGTTCGCGCTTTTTCGGAGCTACGGGAATATGCGGCATCAAGTTCTCGGCCTCTTCTTCCACTTCGGTCCAGAAACGAGCCTGCTCCCGCTGCTGAGGGCGTGAGCCTTTCAACACCCGGCCATCTTGCAGGCGGGTGACGTGTTTCTCGTATGGTGGCTGCGGTGGTCGCTCAGAGTACTTCATCTGCTCAGGCTCATCGAACTGTTCATAGTCTCCCTCGAACTGTGCGCTTTCAGCGCGATCACTTGTTTTCTCTTGCCAGGATAGCGCACGCTCCGATGGCTTGCCTCGATACTGCTGCCGAGTTTCTGAGTATCCGCGCCGGCTTTTGGGGCGGCTCTGCCTGTGTGGATCGTAGCTGCGTCTGCCACGTGCAAAATTTTCTTCTTCCTTATGGGAGCGCTCAAAAGGGCGGGGCCTGGACTCTTCTCGGTAATCCTGCCGTCCTGGGCCGCCAGAGCGGCGCGTGTCGAACCGCGAAGGCCCTCTCTCCTGAGATCGGTTTCTACTCTGGTTGTGGCTGGTGGAGCCGTTCGATTGTGTGCTTGCTTCTCTTGTCCAGCGCTTGTTATACGGACCTGGCGGACTTCCCGGTACACGCTGCTCAGGCTCATTGAAACGTCGTGGGCCTGTTCTCGGTGACGGTTCGCGTCGCGGCTGATATCCGTTCTGATTGAAGGAGGAAGAAGGCGAGTCATAGCTCTGCCGGCGGGCTTCAGAGGAGCGGTGAGTGTATGGCTGCCTGGATCTCTCAAACGCCGGAGTGGATTGTCCAGGGCGTTGAAAGGGCGGCCTGTTCGCGCTCTGACGTGGGCGGTAATCCGCGTGGGCGCGAGATGCACCATTTTCCCAGCCGCGATCAACTGCATCGCGGCTCAGTCGTGGGCGCGCGGGCCTGGAAGATTGATCTTCTCTGTACCTGCCTGAAGATGTGTTGCGAGAGAAAGGCCCTGTGTTCTCTCGCGGCTGATTACGAAAGTTTTTAGTCATGCGTTCCTTTCAAAAATGGGGGCTGTGGTCTACGGGGAGAGCAGATTGGCAGGACTTTTTTCTCTTTTCCCGTTGGTCCACCTGATAGTTGCGGCACACATTTTCCTCTGTGACCGTTTGCACAGGGGAGATGCCGTTTGTTGCTAATTCGGCTCTTTATTCCCAAACGCTGGCAAGCGTAGCTTTTATTCCCAACTACTTTGCTCCACGAGCGCGACCTCTGCATCGTTTTACGTTTTCAAGGATAGAGCAGACTCGAACATCTGCATTCAGTATAGCATACGTTGTCTTTTCTGGCGATGACTATTCATTGTTGAGGTATTTTTCATTTTGAGTGCTGCTGGAGAAAGGAGAGTTTGAGCCTACGGTGTTGCCGTTGGCACGGGCACTGCTCCCCCCTTTAGCGGCACTGGAGCATAGGTTTGGGTATTACTGCCATACATTGCCAGCTTGTTTTGCGCGATCTCATCGGGCAAAAGCGGGCGTAGCATCACGACATAGTAGTTGCCATCTTCCAGAAACATGCCTTGCTGCTTGCCCTGCAAGGCTTGTTCGATTCCTTGCAGGTCTTGATTGCTAGGTAAATAGGCCACAAGCGGAGCGGTATAGGTCAGGCAGCCATTGTCTGCGTTTGGCCCAGTTTGATCCTGCGGGATAGCCCCGCACTCGTAGATCGCGGTATTCGCCAGGCTTAGATCAGTCAACGGCCACTGCGGAATGGCTAAGTTCTGCGCAGCGGTGAAGTCGGCCCGGAACGTCTGATAGACCAGCAGGGCCATCTTTTGTGAGGTATACGTGCTTTCTGGCCCGATTAATGCGCTCTTGATCGCGCTAATTGCGTTGCCCAGTTGACGATATTCCTGCATATCCTGGGAACTCTCTGCTAGATTGCCGAAAGGCCCATAAATAAACTGATAGTTCTGCCCGTTTAGCGCAACTTGAAGTAGGGTGACATTCTGATCGGGAAGGTCGTCGAAAATTTGGCGATGCATCTGTTGCAACTTATCTGTGCTGGTCAGCATTTGTAGCAGGTTTTGTATCGCATCGCTTGACAGTGACCCTTTCTGGAGTTGCAGACCGGCCCCTGTAATAAAGGTACCATCGCCATAGATGCTAATCTCAGGGGTCAGTTCCAGATCACCAACCTTGCCTCCGCCATAAAACAGGCGTATCAGGACATCCTGGGGTTGCGTGCTATAGGTAATGGTGCTGCCGGTGTTTGTCTGGATGGTCTGGCGGTGGCTGGTATTCTGCCCATTGTCGCAGGCTACTAGGAACAAGGCCAGAAGACAGAGTACTATACCACCTCTGTAACCTCGCCCAGGCCACCTCTGGAGGCGCTTGTTTTCGAGATACTGTAGCGATTTCATGCGTTACCTTGTCCAGACTCTTCATAAAAGCGATAGCCAATCATTTTATATACCAGTTTAGCAGCCAGAAAGTCAGCATATATCTGGCCTGGCGTGGGGCAGAGTTCTACGACGTCCATGGCGACAATCGTCGTGCGCCGGCAGATTTCGCGGAAGAGAGCCAGCAATTGGTACCAGTGTAGTCCGCCAGGTTCCGGCGTGCCCACCGCCGGCATCTCTGCGGGATCAATTGCATCCAGGTCGATTGTCACGTAGGTATGCTTGCTCAGGCGCATCCAGGGAATGTTTGCTGTGCCATTGGCCATCTGGTAAGCCCAGACAATCGCGACGTCCGGCTTGCTCTTTAGAAACTCGGCCTCTTCCGGGCTAAAGCTGCGCACACCAATCTCTGTCAGAGGGATACCCATTTCTACCACGCGCCGCTCAATCGAGGCATGTGAGAGGCGCGTACCTTCATATTCATCTCGCAGGTCGCCATGGGCATCGATATGTACAACGGTCAGGTCGGGGAAAAAGTTGCGCGCTTCGGCAATGGGAAGCGCGGAGAGAGAATGTTCGCCACCGAGGATCAAGGGAAGCTGGCCACGTTCCAGGGTTTCGCGTACCGCCTTTCCAGTTCTATCGAGAGCCGCCGCGTGATCCAGGCCGGCGTAATCGAGAGCAGGGCGTGTGTAGACACCAACCTCAATGGGGCACCAGTCCAGTTCCTCGTCATAAAGTTCCATCTGGCTGGAAGCATCCAGAATCGCCTGTGGCCCATGTCTGGTGCCTTGTCTATAGCAAACGCTATATTCAAGCGGGGCTGGAATGATCGTCACACGTGCTGTGGCAGGGTCGCAGTGCGGCGCATCGGGCGCGCCAAACTGGGTGACAGGCGAATCGGTCATCGTATTACACTCTTCCTTCTTCTTAGCGCACCGCCCTTTTCACCATGCGTTCAGCCATGGCAGCTTCATAGCGGTCAGGATCAGGCGATTCCGGCCGCAGTGAGCGCGTTGCGCGTACAACGTAATGCGCTTCCACATCATCGGTCTGGAACATTTCTTTCGCGAAAGCGATAGCATCTTCCTGACTGAAATCCTTACACGAACAGATGTCGATGTCAACCTCGCCGTACTCCGGCCAGGCATGCATGCTGATATGGCTCTGTGCGATCACAACAAAACCTGACATACCAGCATCCAGCGGGTTAGAGGTTTCAATGTCGTACAGGTGGACCGGACTGACCTTCTCCATATCAATCCGACCAGGGTACTCATCCAGCACGCGCCGCAGTAACGGCTCGTCGGTTAGAACCTCGCGGCTACACCCGTAAAGCTCCAACATCAAATGCATCAGCATCTTTTTTGTTTTCTCCTCTTAAATTGTACCAAACAAAGCCGCTGCCAGCGTCACTGCCATTGTTGGCAACGCTTCTTACACGGTGTTACCAAATCGAACACCGAAGGATATTTTATATTAGATTTGACAGCTAATGTCAAGCCAATTTGACCTAATCTTCAGAAAGGACTGCCAGTAGTCATTAGGTCGCACCAAAGACCTGGGGAACGTTCGGGTCTTTCCGTGTTTTCGCGTTTTTGAGAGGGTTCTCAAGGGGAAGCTTTACCTCGAAGGTTGAGCCATGACCGATCTCGCTTTCTACGGTGATGGTCCCGCCCATGTGTTCAATGATCTTCGCCGCAATATGCAATCCCATCCCCAGGCCGGGAACTGCCCTCTGGCTTGGATCAAAGGCCCGATAGAAGCGCTCGAAGATTTTCTCGTGCTGCTCTTTAGGGATACCAATGCCGTGATCGCGCACTTTAACAGTGACCACCTCTAGGCAGCCGCCCACCTCTATCTCGATCAGAGGAGCGTCAGGAGCATATTTGATCGCATTGCTAATCAAGTTGATAAAAACCTGGGCAAGCTGATTTTTATCCCCGATCAGTGGACCGGGTGCCGCGCCATGAACAACGATAGTATGGGCCTCGCTCATCTGCTGCATGGTTTCGACCACGTCCTGAAGCAGCTCGTCCAGGTTGATGGTCTCCTGAAGGAATTCCAACCTACCCTCCTGGATTTTGGATACATCCAGCAGCTCCCCAATCAATCTTTCCAATTGCTTAACCTTCGTCTCCATTCTGGTAAGAGCAGGAGCCGCGCTGGATATGCCTTGCCTGGCCAGGTGCTTGCCCAGCAGTTGCGTTTGGAGCTTTAAGGAGGTCAGAGGCGTCTTAAGTTCATGGCTGGCCATGCTGAGAAAATCATCTTTGCGCCGTTCCAGTTCCTTGCGCGCGGAATTATCCAGCACAAAGCTAACAATCAGGCGTGGATGGTCCTGAAAGAGAATGCCCCCGATGAGAACGGGAAGACAGCTGCCATCTTTACAGACCATATCTACTTCAATTGGCGTATGCTGCCCACGCACAGCTAATTCCTGAAGCGCGTAGTCGAAGAGATGCATATCTCCCGGTGAAGTCAACCTTGCTCTGTTCAGCTCTCGGTTGTGTACCTCTTCGTGGGTATAGCCAGACATGCGAAGGAACGCTTCGTTAGCTTCCACAATTATTCCCTCGTCCTCTTCGCTGGAGGTGATCCCGATGATATTGGAATTAATCAGGGCGCGGATACGCTCCTGGCTCTGGCGTAGGGCTTCTTCAGTACGTTTCTGTTCATCAATATCGGTGCTGGTGCCAAACCACTTGACAATCTGGCCCGTTTCATCACGCACCGGGGTAGCGCGGCTCAAAAACCAGCGGTATTCTCCGCTTTTGCCATTCCTGAGACGATATTCGATCTCGTAGGGATTTCCTGTAACAAGGGAGTGCTGCCGAAGTGTCCATGCACGTTCATAATCATCCGGGTGCAAAAATTGGCGCCATCCCTGTCCCAGGAGGTCTTCAGGAGAGGCATGAAAATAATCATAGCTGCGCGGATTAAAATACGTCGCTGTGCCGTCTGGCGCTGTTGTCCAGACAAGCTGGGGGATCGTTTCGGCCAGCACTCGCCAGCTCTCTTCGCTCTCCTTGAGCCGTTGCTCCGCTCGCTTCTGCTCATCGATATCGGTGCAGGTGCCCAGCCAGTACTGAATGGTCCCCCAGCGGTTCCTGAACGGTTTGCCTCTGGCCAGAAACCAGCGATATTCCCCTGTCTTACCGTTGCGGATACGATGTATCACCTCATAAGGTGTACCGGTGCGGACAGAAGTTTGCCACGTCTCAAGAACGTGGTGCCGATCATCGGGATGAAAGATTTGAACCCATCCGTTCCCCTGTAATTGTTCAGCGGTCAGGTTAGTATAGTCGCACCATGGTTGGTTCGCATATTCAGCGGACCCATCGGGGCGCATTATCCACACAAAGTGAGGAATAGACTCTACCAGGGTACGAAGTTCTTTTTCGGCACGCTTGCGCTCTGTAATATCCCGGCCGGTACAGAGAAGATACATCACCTGGTTGTTGGCATCACAATGGGGGGTAATCGTCATGACCATATCCAGGTAGATACCTGGTTTGGAGCGAAGCCTGGCCTCAAAGCGCACGATATCTCCCTTGCTTGCTGCTTGTTCTATGGCCTTGTGCAGTTGCTGTTGGACAGCAGGATCATATGACCAGGAAGGAAAATCTGTGAGCGGTTTGCCAGTGACTTTCTCGCGCTGGATCTGCGCGCTATCTAAGGAATGCTGATCCATATCCACAATCAGCCCGTCAGGGGTCAGAACCGCTGCCCCATCGGCGAAGCTTTCCAGAAGGTCACGGTAGATATCTGGCAGAAGTGACGGGTTAAGGTGTGGTACGAGTGGAGCGCTTGCAGGTGGCTTTTCATGGCGCATTGTGTTGTAGATATCCCTTTCCCCCTATCTAATTCCTGGGATAAAGTGCTGACTCTTCTCCTTCGTTGTCGAAGTACGTTGTTCCAGAATTCTATTGTAGTTTACCCTGCAAGGGGGAGAGATGAACAGCTCATCTGGTGGTATCGCTTGATTCTCATGAGAGATAGAAAGGGGTAGCTCGTGAGCGCCGTAGGCCATTTTCTGGGTTACTTCCCCGGCGTGGTACAATCCTGAGTATTGACAGGCACTTTCTCCATAGAAAGCGAGGTCTACTAGTGGAGAATACGACGCAGCATAGTCATGACATCGATTACTGCGCCTGGCTTGAGCGGTGGGACCGCCAACAAGCGGGGCATATGCCCTCGCGTGAAGAGCGCTTTACGGTAATGCTGGAAGCCTTGGACGTTCTGTTACCTTCTTCTTTCCTTGCGCTGGATCTGGCGTGTGGTCCTGGCTCTTTGAGTCAGCGCCTGCTCACTCGTTTTCCTGACGCTCGCTGTCTGGCCGTTGATCTGGACCCCGTTCTTCTGACTCTGGGACGCGGCGCCCTGGGAGACATGGGGGGAAGATTGCGCTGGATCGAGGCAGATATTCGCGATCCAGCCTGGACTACTCTGCTGAATGTGGCTCAGGTAGACGCTGTGCTGACGACTACGGCGCTTCACTGGTTACGCCCGGAGACGCTTCTTCCTCTTTACCAACAACTGGCTAACCTGATCCGCCCAGGCGGGCTATTTCTCAACGGAGACCGTTTGCGCTTCCCTCCCCATCTGCCAGCTTTTCTTGCCCTGGCCGAGCATCACGAGCAAATGATGATTCAGCCGGAGAGTGAGACCTGGCGCCAGTGGTGGGATGAGCTTACCAAAGAGCCGTCTCTCGCTGAACAGTTTGCCGAGCGCGAGCGGCGTTTCCGCTGGAGGGATCACGATGAAATCTGGCAGACGCTCGATTTGCACGAGGCAGCGCTGCGCAATGCAGGCTTTCGCGAGGTCGGTGTGTGCTGGCAAGAACTGGATAACCGGGTGCTGCTGGCTATGCGCTAGGTATGCCAGCTTTCATGTCATTTTAAAGAGTAGATAAGAACTGAAGGAGTAACATATGGCAGATATTCCACAAGGCTTTATAAGACTTGCCGGTAGCGAGCGCAGATTACCACCTCATGCGCGCTGGATCGAACCGGTCGATCCTCAACAGCGCATTGAAGTGAGCGTCTATGTGAGGGATCCTGCACCGGACGATCAGGCGGGAAATGTCGATGTGTACGCCCGGCGGCCGGGCCCGCAGGTGAGCAGGGAGGAGTATATTGCCAGACACAGCGCTGACCCGAACGATATAGCGGTGATTGAGAGGTTTGCGCGTGAGCATCATCTCACAGTTGTTGACGTAGACCCGACCTCGCGAAAAATAGTGCTTTCTGGCACAGTTCACCATCTGACCACAGCTTTCGCTACACAGCTTCATCATTATGAGCATGAAGGCGTGAGGTTTCGCGGGCGCTCTGGCTATCTACACGTACCTGACTATGTTGATCAAATCGTCACGGGCGTTTTTGGCCTGGATGATCGACCCCAGGCGCGGGCGCATCTACGTTTCTCTCCCCTTGCCGCTCCCCGCAATGCGTATACCCTGCCGCAACTTACTCAGCTCTATGACTTTCCCACAGGGATAGATGGCAGTGGCGAGTGTATCGGGCTGATTGAGCTTGGCGGTGGCTATAACGACCAGGATCTCATAACGTTCTTCCAGCAACTTGGCCTCACCAAACCTCAGATACTCAGTGTCTCGGTAGATGGCGCGCAGAACAGCCCCTCTGGAGACCCGAACAGCGCGGATGGCGAGGTAGCTCTAGATATTGAAGTGGTCGGAGCCGTCGCTCCCGGGGCGCGCATCGTTGTGTACTTCGCGCCAAATACTGACCGTGGCTTTCTGGATGCGATTACTCAGGCCATCCACGATACGACGAATAATCCGTCGATCATTTCAATCAGCTGGGGCGGGCCTGAAGCAAGCTGGACCAGCCAGGCTATGACAACGATGGACCAGGCTTTTCAGGCGGCAGCATCATTGGGGATCACGGTATGTGTTGCTGCCGGTGACAATGGTTCAAGCGATGGAGTAAACGATCAAAAAGCCCATGTGGATTTTCCTGCATCCAGCCCCAATGTGCTCGGCTGCGGCGGTACGCGGCTGGACTCATCGGATGGCCAGATCGTTGATGAGGTGGTGTGGAATGAATCGGCGAATGGAGATGGGGCAACCGGCGGGGGGGTCAGCGATTTCTTCTCCCTGCCAACCTGGCAGGCGAACGCCCATGTCCCGCCTTCGGTGAATGACCAGCACAGTGGGCGCGGCGTGCCAGATGTCTCTGGTGACGCCGATCCTGAAACGGGCTACCAGGTCTACGTCGATGGCCAGAGCGCGCCCATCGGTGGAACCAGCGCAGTCGCTCCTCTGTGGGCGGGTCTGCTCGCACTGGTCAATCAGAAACGCGGCAAGGCCGTTGGCTACTTGAATCCCTACCTCTATCAAAATTATCAGCAGCTCTCGCAGAGTAAAGCCCTGCGCGATGTCACCAGCGGCAACAACGGCGCCTACTCAGCCGGCCCCGGCTGGGATGCCTGCACCGGCCTCGGTACACCTGATGGCTCACGCTTGCTCCAGGCGCTTCTGGCTTCAGGTGGCTAGGCGCAGGATCGACAGGATCCCTTCGTGAGAAAAATCAGAGGGAAGCAATGCGCTTGCCTCTGATTTTTTAGTGTGTGCCTTACAACTGTGTATACGCAGCAAAGCCAGGCCACGCGCCCGGCAAATCAAATTGCTGTGGGATATATCCTCGCTTTTGCCGGCCCTCTCCTGATCTCCATCTCCGTCTCGATCTACGTA
>DATGKW010000086.1:0-15447 GCA_035294465.1 Ktedonobacteraceae bacterium
GGGGTAGGAGTAAATTTGAGATCCGGGCACATACCCAGTTCGCAGTCTCCGCTGGCGTATTCAATTACATCCTGCCAGATAGGACCAGCACCGCTGATACCAATTACTCCCCGCATCGGATCATTGCCATCAGCATTACCCGACCAGACACCAACGACCACCTTGGTTGTGAAGCCAATCGTCCAGTTATCCAGGAAATTATCGGTCGTACCAGTTTTCGCGGCTACCTGATAGCTCGGTTGCCAGTTATCCATGGTCAGGGTATCAATACCCTGGAACTCAAAGCGGCGCGAGTAATTGTCAGTAAGGATATTGTTGACCAGGAAAGTGATTTGCGGACTGAGTACCCGCGTGGCATTGGGGTGCATTGGATCATAATGATAAAGATTATGCCCATAGTTATCCCAGATGTCCAGAATATTGTGGTACGGCACACGCATACCATTATCAGCGAAGGCTTGATAGGCATTGGTCATCTGTAGCAGCGAGACGCCAGCGGTACCTATGGCCATCGAGGGACCGAAGTCCTGAGACATTGTCAAATTCGGATTGTGAAAGCGCTGGCGATCATAGGCCAGGTCAGTGTCAATATCGGTAATACCGAGGCGTCTGGCCATACTCACGACATCATCAGCCCCGGCGAACATAAAGGCTTTGATTGCTGGAATATTAAAGGAGTTCGCCAGCGAGATGCGTATGTCCGTAGGAAGGGTCGGATGATAGCTATGTTGATAGTCCGTCGGCACATAAGCCGCCGATATACTGGTGGAACCTCCCTGAGGGAAGTAAGTTTTATCATCCATCAATTTGATGCCTGGATACCAGCCTTTCTCGAAGGCCGCGGCGTACTCAATCGGCTTGAACGAGGAGCCTGGTTGACGCAAAGCAAGCGCAGCGTTTACCTCACCGCTGACTGCCGGGTTCTTATTGTTATAGTCTTCGCTGCCATCCATAGCCAGGACCTCGCCCGTCTGGGCGTTCATCACCACCACGGCAGAATCGTTCACATTATAGACGGTATCGAGCGGGCCATAGCCGGTATACGGTTCGTATCTTGGCTGGGTCAGATTGTATTTCACATCTTTTTCGACGAACTGCTCCAGGTTGAGATCAAGCGTGGTATAGATATTGAGGCCGCTCTTGACAAGAATACCATAGCCCGTATCGTAATCGCCATTGCCGAGAGCATCGGAAAGCGTCTGGATAACCCACTGGACAAAGTGCGGCGCGATCTGGAGTTGGTGAAAGCCCACGATTGTCATTTTGCCGATAATCTCTTCAACCTGTGGCACCATCGCCTGCGTAATCGGCCCCATGTCCTGCTTCTGGGTGCCCAGTCCCAGGTTGAGATCCATACCATCTGCTATCATCTGACCGATTACATAGGGCACACGGTTGGTCAGCACATTCTGGAAGTTGGCCTGGCTAACGGAGGGATCAAAGTGGGTCGGGTTCTGCGGAATACCGGCCAGCAGCACAGCGCGGGCCAGCGCCAGCATCCCGGTAGGATCGTTGGCGCAGGTTGACTGGTCCTTGGGATTTTTGCACTTGTTCAGATCACGATCCAGGAAGGCCACGGCGGGCACACATTGGTGTTGCATATTGCACTGTGGTTGCAGGCCAAAATAGTCTTCTACCGCCGCTTCAACGCCCTCTTCCTGCGCGCCATAAGGAGTATCGTTGAAGTACATCTCCATAATTTTCCACTTGGGATACTCCTCCGTCAGGCCGATAGCCAGGGCCGCTTCGCTCATCTTACGCTGGAAAGTTTCTTGATTGTTTCCCGAAAGATTCTTAATCAACTGCTGTGTCATGGTACTGCCGCCGCTCTGGATCCGGCCCCCGGCAGAAATGTATTGCTGAAGGGCGCGCAACATCCCTTGCGGATCAACACCGTTATTGGTCCAGAAAGTCGGATCCTCAGCGGCGATTTGCGCATCCTGAAGCACACCGGGCAGGTAGTTATAAGAAACTGGCGTACTTCGCCCGCCTTCTCCCCATTGTGAGTTGGCATACAGCGTGTAGAGCAGATTACCATTGCGATCATAAATACGCGTTGATTGGGGCCTCTGAAAATTGGCCAGGCTCTGAACCTGGGGCAACGCGCTCTGATAGAAATTGTAGGCATAGCTAGCAGTCGAAGTCAGCAGAATCAGGAGGAGCGCTGCTATCGTGGATAATACGGCGGTGCGAACACGTTTGCTGCCGGGGCCGCTGCGCCGCATGCGCTCGCGGCGGCGCTTTCTCAGATGGGTGATGCGCTGAACGCGCGAGCGCCGCCACGGCGTAGGTCGCGTGGGTACCGGTCTGACCATTGGCGGCTGTGGCGGGTGATAGCGTACCAGCGGGTTCGGGTCCACAGGCGGTGCAGAGCGACGCAGAGCGGCCATCTTGCTGGATATACGCTGCGCTATCTGCATCGGACGCGCCATGAAGGCTGGTCCATTCCATTGCTGCTGCCTGGGCGGCACGGCCTGCAAGGGTCCCCTTCCAGGCGCATAAGGTGATGTCTCTGGCCCAGCAGGAGCAGGTTGATTAACGGAATAGGCTGCCGGAGGAAGTGGTGATGATGGTGGCGGCCCTTGCAGAGCCGGATTATTGGCCGATATCTGTCCCTGGTGCCCATAGTTGCTAAGTAGTCCCGATCTTTGTGCCTGCGCATATGGCTTTGCCGGGTCATTCTGATTATCTCGCGATTGCCAATAGTTTGTACTCATCAGATCTTCCTTTTACTTCCTTGCAGGTCCTTTCTGGCTGCACTCGGTACTCCATATGTAACACGTCTGGCCAGATGCTCTCCTGAATACCTCTCCCTCAGAAAAACGAGGTACGCGAGCCGTTTCAAGGATCAATAGCTGTCGTTCCTTCTCATTCATTCCCCACTACGTAATGTCCATATAATTCAGAGTATGAAATATCAGGTCTAGATGCTTAAACGCCCAGGGCAAAGTTTGCTAACACTTTACCCCGTTTTTGCTACGCAAAAACGCAAAAATAAGTAGTAGAGCGGAAAACGTATCTATTTTCCGCTCTACCACACCGGTCTGACGCGCATCGTTACCCAGCAACAATGCTCAGCGGCATCACCCTCCTCGCCTCCGTTTCTGTGATGGTGGCGTAGTGCTCCCGGTGCAAGCGCTGGTGGGATTGCCAGTGCCTCCGTTGCTGCCGTTTCCATTCCCGTTACCAGTGTTGCCCGTATTCGTACAGGTGATCAGGCCGCTCTGCTGCGGCTGTTCGCCGTTGATCATATAACTCAGATAGCCGGTTCCGGCCAGCCCGTTCACGGTATTGACCTCTTGCTGCACGATCCCACTTGGTACCGGGAAGTGAACTTCGGTATAGGTGGGCAGATCTCGAGGTGGGCAGGGAACGTCATCGAGATAGGTTTCACAGTGCCCGCTGGCGTACTCCATCACACTGTGCCAGATCGGTGCAGCCCCGGTGACACCAATGGAGTGCAGCATCGGGCTATCATCGGCGTTGCCGGACCAGACGCCAACAACCAGATTGGGAGTGTAGCCCAGCGTCCAGTTGTCGTTGATAGTTCCCGTGCCGGTAGTACCGGTCTTGGCAGCGACATCAGGATGAGTGCCATCAGGCAGAGTCCAGTCGGTCATATCCAGAGCGTGATCATTCTCAAACTCCGTCTCACGGTCGATGATGTTTTCAGGACTCGAATTCAGCGTTTCTGTAACCAGGTAGGCAATCTGCGGGCTGAGCACGCGTATACCGGCAGTGGCGGGGTTATACTGATATAGCTCGTGTCCATAATTGTCCCAGATATTCAGAATGCCCTGTGGCGGGATGCGCACGCCCTGATTAGCAAAAGCCTGATAGGCATCGACCATTTGTAGCAGAGAAACCGGATCAACGCCAATTGGCATCGAAGGCACCAGGCCATTGGTAACACCCTGTTCGGGAACAATCGAAGTGATGCCGAGACGCGTAGCCATGTTGTAGACGTTTTTCAGGCCAGCGTAATAACCCATTTTGATGGCCGGAATATTGAGTGAGTTCGAGATAGCGTTCTCAATATTGGTATACTCGTTGTGATAGGTATCGCCATAATCGGTTGGCACAAAGGCAGACGACAGGCTAGAGGACCCCTGGGGGAAGTAGGTTTTGAAGTCACCCTGGACAATGCCGGGATAGTAACCCATTTCGTAAGCCGCAGCCATGACGATTGGCTTGAACGACGAACCCGGCTGGCGTGGCGAGATAGCCATATTAATCTCTCCTCCGCCGGCTCTACTGGTATCGTTCCAGTTGACGCTACCATCCATCGCCAGCACCTCACCCGTCTTGACATCCATGACCACCACCGCCGAATCGTGAATCTGATAGTCCGTGCTGAGAGTTACGGTGACACCCTGGAACATCTGGTATTCCGGTTCGGTAATATGGCGTTTGACCGCGTTCTCAACATAGGTTTGCAGATTAGAATCAAGCGTGGTTCTGATGTTGAGGCCGCTGGTTTCCAGGGTCTCCAGCCCTGTCGTGTAATCACCATTACCCAGGGCAGTAGCAAGCGTGTTGATGATCCACTGGACGAAATGGGGAGCGCTATCTGTATTCTGAAACCCTACATAGGTAATCTTCTTTGAAAGCGCCTCGACCTGCTGGATCACCGCAGGCGTGATCGGTCCAGCGTCCTGCGTATGGGAACCCAGGCCCAGGTTGATGCTCATTCCATCGGCCATCATCTGTTTCAGTACGTAATCCTGGCGCTCGAAGAGCAGCGTATGGTCCGAGTTGGCCAGAGGATCATAGTCGGGCGGGTTCTGCGGAATACCAGCCAGCAGCGAAGCACGCGCGAGGGCCAGGAGCGGATCAACCGCACAGGTAGTTTCGTCTATTTTAGGTTTGCTCACCTTGCATCTGGTCAGATCGCGATCCAGAAAAGCTACTGCAGGTACGCAGTTAAAGTTTGCGCTGCACATCGGTTGCAGGCCAAAGAAGTCCTGGGCCGCTGCCTCAATGCCCTGCTCCTGGTCGCCATACGGAGCTACGTTGAAATACATCTCCAGAATTTTCCACTTGGGGTATTCCTGGGTGAGACCAATAGCCAGCGCGGCCTCGTTGATTTTGCGCTGAAGATTTTGCTGGGTCTGATGATCCAGGTTTTTAATCACCTGCTGGGTGATCGTGCTCGCGCCTGTTGCTGCTGTCTGAGAACTGGTATCCACAAAGGCTGAGCGCAGAATCGCCTGCGGATCAATGCCATCGTTCGTCCAGAACGTCTTATCTTCGGTGGCTATCTGGGCATCCTGCATAACACCAGGAATCTCATTGTACGAAACCGGGATACTATGTCCATATTGCCCGCTGAGCGTATAGAGCAGGTTGCCATTGCGATCATAAATACGGGTCGATTGTGTTCCCTGATAATTGGCCAACCCCTGGAGCTTGGGGAGCTGGCTCTGATAGTACGCATAAGAGGAGATACCGCCCGAAGCGATCAGGATTACGAGCAGCGCTGCGATAACGCTGAGAACAATTGTACCGAAGCGCTTGCTGGGCCTGTTCTTATACCAGCGCTCACGGCGGTTGCGCATCATGCGCGTGATTTTCTGCGTGCGCGACCGCCGCCAGGGCTCGGAGCGGGTCGGGACCGGTCGCTCTGGATAGCCACCAGAGAGCGCCGGCGGCTGGTGTGGACGATAGCGCACCAGCGGATTGGGATCAACCGCTGGCGCAGAATGACGCAGCGCCGCCATTTTACTGGACCAGCGTTGTACCATCTGCAACGGGCGAGCCATAAAAGCTGGCCCATTCCACCGCTGTTGAGGCGACGGAAGCTGCGACGGCGGACCAAACTGGCCGGGCAAGTTCCCGGTAGGCGGCCTCTGGAAAGCTGATGGCGCGGTACCCGCGCCGGGTGATAGAGACGGCGCCTGCTGCGATGGTGGCTGCTGGCCCGCATAGCCGCCACTCAGCAAGCCGGTGCGACGCTTCGGTGGTTGTTGATTATCTTGTGGTGGCAAAAAGTTGCTACTCATCTTCTTTCCTTACATCCTTCTGTTGCATTTCCGACCCCCGGTAATTATTGTGACGCTTACTTTTTACCGGAATCTGCATACGGACGGCGCCTTCAGGCACAGGCGCGATCCGCCGAAATGCTCGCTTCACTCACCTCTCGCTTCTTCCCACCTTCCATATATTCTTGCATTATTATCAGTCTATATAGATTTACGTACAGCGTGAAATAGGTTAACACAACGTAGCAAATAGGTCCCTATTCTGCCCATGAGCAACGGGCTCATCTTGAATTGATAGAGTTCGCTTTATTAGCCCAGGGAGAACGGCTATAATATGCGCCGATATATCTCTGTCTATAACCGCAGACGATGCACAGATAAGTGAGGGTCAAAGATGGATGTGCTTGATGGGAAAAATCTCTCCTTACAATCGGCTCCTTGCAGCGCTGATTTAGATAAAGAAGCGGCCAGCTACTGGATTGCCTTTAATCGCGTGTTGGGTATCGGGCCGGTCAGTTTTCGCTTGCTGCTCAACCATTTTCAAGATGACCTCGCAACAGCCTGGCAAGCCGATAGACAAGAACTGGCACGCGCGGGTCTGCATCAAAAAACCATTGACGCACTTATAGATCAGCGCGCAAAGATCGAGCCGGCGCGCGAAGTGGAGCGCCTGGAAAAAGCGCAGATCGAGGTTTTGACCTGGCGCGATCCTGCCTACCCCGCGCTCCTACGCGAGATCGATGCTGCGCCACCAGTGCTCTACCTGAAAGGCAAACTGACCGAAGCCGACCGCTTTGCGCTGGCGGTTGTGGGAACGCGCAATGCTGACCATTACGGCCAGCAAGCGACCGAACGCCTGGTTACTGACCTGGCACGCGGTCAGGTTACAGTGGTCAGCGGTCTGGCCCTCGGCATTGATGCCATCGCGCACCATGCCGCTCTCGATGCCGGAGGGCGCACTATCGCCGTGATGGCCTGCGGGCTGGATATCATCTATCCCGCGAAAAATGCGAAGCTGGCCCGGCGGATCGTCGAGTCGAACCAGGGAGCGCTGCTGAGCGAGCATCCGGTGGGAGTGCAGCCGGATGGCGGAAACTTCCCGGCTCGTAATCGCGTTATATCGGGTCTCTCGCAGGGAGTGCTTGTGGTGGAAGCTGGGGAAAGAAGTGGAGCACTGATTACCGCCGGTTTTGCCCTCAAGCAGGGCCGCGAGGTTTTTGCCGTGCCGGGGAGTATCTTCGCCAGCCGCTGCCTGGGCACGAATCGCTTGATTCGAGAGGGCGCTCACCTCGTTCTGGATGTTAAGGATATCCTCGAAGCCCTTAATCTTTTCATGCTGCCTCAGCAGATGGAGATGCAGCAAGCTTTGCCGGAAAACGCCGAAGAGCGTGACCTGCTGGCCCTGCTTGGCCACGAACCCATCCATATCAACGAGATGATCATCGCTTCAGGTCTCCCGGCTCCCACGGTTACCGCAACCTTGACCCTGCTAGAACTCAAAGGCCTGGTAAAAGCGATTGGCAGCGCGCAATTCGTCCTGGCACGATAGCGGGGCTTCCTACAATAGAGCTAGCGTGGAGAAATAATCTAACCAGATGACTCAAACAGGCTAGCTGCCCATTAGCAAGAGCTGCGCGGTCACGTGGTCTGTTACTAAAATATTCGCAAGGCCAGCATTGAGGGCGGCTCGAATGGCCGGAATGTATGAAGGACTTCCGCCTGCAATCAGAATCACTTTGGTATTATGCTCCTTGATCTTCTCTCGCAGGCGAGGAATCTCCAGCCCTGAAAGGCAATACGGAAAGTTTTTCAGCGTATCATTGATACATCTGCCCGATATATCAAATACCCAGTGATTGATATCCGCTACAGGTCGAGCCGATTCGATGATCGTCAATTGCTCCTGCGTGAAAATTCCGCGCGCCAACATATCTCTGTTCGTACCAGGTGTCCACAACCCCAGAACAATCACATTTGCTCGCATCATCATATCATAAGCTTCTTTGATGATTGGAAGCCGCCGCGTATACTCTACCTGCTCCTTCGTAGTCAGAAAGGCTGGACAAGGAAACCAGAGATGACTAGCCCCATAAGCCATGGCCAGGTCATGCGCGATCATATTCGCGTCACCCGAACTGGTACTTGGCTCAACGAACCCAATGGTCGCCACTACTTGCAGATGCGGGAGCGCCCTCCCCGGCTTCAGATACCGTATCAGGTTGCGCATAAACATTCTTCCGCCAGAAACAGCCAGAATGTCTGCGTCGGTAAGCATCTGATCAAGGTAATCGGCAGCCGCAATGGCGATTTCTGTCACCACATCATCAAGGTGCTCGTTCGAAGCAACTGCGTTCATGTTGCGCCCGGCTACTAGCAGCAGATCCTCCAGACCAAGTTTTACGCGCACTTCACGTGAGAGATTACGAAGATATCCAAAGCGCAGATCAGGAGTAATAGAAATACGGACAATATCGCGATCTCGCGCTTTCTGTAAGGCTTTACTGATCGTTTGTCGGGAGCAAAATTCCATTTCTGCGATGGCTTCCTGCGAATGACCATCTTCATAGTAGAGATAGGCAACCTTGCGTAAAAATTGCTCGTCGCTGAGAAGTCTTGTTTCATTGTTACTGACAAACGCGTGTTCTGGCATCCATCCTGCTCCTTTCTTTCATCGCGCGTATGTACTCCCCTGAACGCAAAAAATTTTGTTTGTCCACTGTCTGGCCATTTGGTACATTGTGATTACATTCGCCCTATTATCATACATCGAAGGGCATTTTGGCAATACGATAGCACACTCTAACGAAAACAGAGATTTCTCGCAAATGCTAAAATTTAACCAAATTTTGTAAATTGTCTTGACTTTAGCATTTGTTTTGCTCTATTCTCTTTGGTAAGGGAAGGTACGTGGAGCAAGGGAGGAAGCATGATGAACCGTGTTCCTGGTGCTTTCCGGGCAACTTTTTACAGAGCAAAGCGAGTGATCTCCATGGAAAAACACATTCGGTTTACGGTGGAAAAGAACCGGGTTCTCGTTCCCGTTGGGAAACCCTGCCTTTTTGGCTGCCGGTATTGTTACACACGAGGCAGGGATATCGAACCTGCACGTCTAAGTGTAGAGCATATCCTCTCTGATTTTCAAAAGTTTGCTCGTGAAGCCTCCTTCGAGACGATTCAGTTTGGCTATGATGGCGATCCTTTTTCACAACCTGAGCGCGGGATAGAGCTGCTCAACCAGCTAGCGAAAATGGACAAACATGTCAATTTTAGTACAAAAGCTCTGGTAGAAGGCTCTCTACTGGATTCTTTGAGCGATATCCGCGACGTGCTGGCCACTTCAAAGAAAAAGCTCAGTGCGCTGGTCTCTCTGAGTTGCTGGTATTCCGCCGCAACCGTCGAGCCGCATACACCTTCTCCACAAGAGCGGATACGGACTGTTGCGAACCTCAAGTGCATCGGCATTTCTACATTCATTGCCGTGCGGCCGATCCTTCCCCACGTTCCCGATGATGAATATGCCTGTATCGCGGAGGCAGGCATCCAGGCAGGATGTGATGGATTTATTCTGGGGCCTCTCTACTCCGACGCGAAAGGCCGCTTTGTGCGCTTCATTCCGCCCTCAGCTCTCGCGGAGGTCCCAGGCCAGACAAAACGCGTCTCCTGGTCCCCCCACAGCCCTACCTGGACACGATATGAAGATCCCGACCGTCTGCAAAGGCTACTGCGGATGATTGAGCAGAAGGGCGGGCGCACATTCCTTTCGTCTGCCGACGCGGTAACATTTGTTGAGCAGGAGGAAATGGTGGCGTGAGCAAGAGTATGTTGAAAATGCAAGACACAGTAGAGAGGGCTTTTCGTTTCCCTCGCGCTTTCCCGTCAGGCGACCAGCATAGCCCCATGTACAGGTACTCTCCGGCAACCAGAGGCGAGTTCATCCTCCTTATTGATGATTCTCCCACCATTCGCCGCGTTGTCGAGATGCTCCTTCGCCAGGAGGGCTATGAAATTCGCTCCTTCCACGATGGCATCGACGCGATGAAATGGTATGCAAAGCCGGAGGCGCGCACTCCCGATCTGATGCTGGTTGATCTTGGCCTTCCCAAGATAGATGGGTATGATGTGATTCAGAAATTTAAAGCTAAGCCGCGCTTCGCGAACACGGTTTGCATTATTCTTTCCGAACGCGATGGAGTAGTAGATAAGCTCAAGGGCAGAATGGTAGGGGCCACTGCTTATATTACAAAACCCTTTACCAGCCGGGAGCTTGTCACGGCTGTACAGACCTCTCTTGTCGGTAGCAGAAGCTTTGATACAAGCACCAGCGCTCAGGAATGAGCCTGTCCTATGACGCTATACAAACATTACGTTGCAACTGCCTATATCTACGATAAGCAGACAGACAGTTTCTTGCTGATTTTCCACAAAAAGCTGGGAAAATGGCTTCCTCCCGGTGGTCATCTGGATGAGGGGGAAGAACCTGGTAAGGGCGCTTTACGCGAAGTTTCAGAAGAAATCGGCGTAGAGGGCCAGATTATCGATCTACTAGAAACGCCACGGGTCGAGACACGGGCTATCCCCCAGCTCTCCGCTCCTTTCTGTATGCTATCTGAGACAATTCCCGCCAGCCCGCAGGAAGGAGAGCATATCCACATCGACTTCGTCTATGTCGTTGAGATCGACCTCTCTCAGCCACTGGACATTTGCCAGGAAGAGGTCTCGCTTGCCCGCTGGTTCTCTTCAGGAGAGATCTCCCGGCTTGAAACATACGAAAATGTTAAACAGGTTTGCCAGGCCATAAGTTCTATCAGCCAGGCAAAGAAACGTGACTGCTGAGCCGCTTGTCTCTTTTTCTATCTACTATGAGCCTGTTCCCCATACATTGAAGTTCCTCAATCTCTTGACTTTTTCTCCCCCAGCCACTATACTGTATTTATATCAAACGTTTGATATAAATAAAAAGCCACGAGAGATCTATGCCGAAGCTCGTTGACCATACCAGTTATCGCAAGCAACTTCTCGCACAGTGTTTCGATCTGTTTGCACAGCGCGGATATAGTGCGCTTTCTATGCGCCAGATCGCTGAAGCGCTTGGTGTCTCAACCGGAACGCTTTACCATTACTTCCCCACCAAAGAGGCCCTGTTCCAGCAGCTTGTCGAAGAGGTGACTCAACAAACGATCTTTGAAGCTGCTTCCCAGGTGCAACGCTATGCCACACTTGAGGAACGACTCGTTGCTCTGTTTCATTTTCTGGCGGAACACGAGGATAATTTGCGCAAGCAGCTCCTGGTGACTCTTGATTATTATCAGCATAAGGATCTCTATGGCAACACCGCGGGAACAATTCTCAAGGCCGGTGAGGACAGCTATAGCCAGGCGATCAGAGACTATGTTGGCCTACCCGATTTTCACCTGTCCTTTTTACTGCACAGCCAGATCAATGGCCTGCTCGTGCTGAGAATGCTGCGCGGCATCAACGTTTCCCTGGTAGAGCAGGCGCGTCCGTTTATAGACATGCTGGTGGATTATCTGCAAAAGACGCCGGCATGACAGCAACAGGCTCCGTTCTTCTGAAGGGAGCAGAGTGGCATGAAAAAGAATAAGGAGAGAGCGTCATGACAACCACTCCCAAGCGAACCTATATTACCTTGAGCAATCGTGGCCTCCGTCACGATACGCTGCCGATGCGGCTGTACCACAAAGCAAAAAAGCTGGGCATCTGGGACCCGCGTGATATCGATCTGACGCGGGATCGCCAGGATTGGCAGAACTTCCCCGATGAATACAAAGAACGCCTGCGCGGCCTTATCCTTGCCTTTCAAGCCGGCGAAGAAGCTGTCACACTGGACCTGCTGCCCCTCGTCATGACGATGGCTCGCGAGGGCCGTCTGGAAGAGGAGATGTTCCTGACAACCTTCCTCTGGGAAGAAGCCAAACACACGGAATTCTTCAGGCGCGTTCTGGATGAGGTGTTGCAAGAGCGGGAAGACATGCACCCGCTGGTATCGGCCTCTACTTCCACCACACGCGATCTCTTCGCCGACGATTTGCCAGAAGCGATGAATCTGTTATTAACAGACCCTTCGCCAGAAAATCAGGCAAGGGCATCTATCATCTATAACATGATCGTCGAAGGAGTGCTTGCGGAAACTGGCTATTATAGCTTTTCAAGATTACTGAGCGCAACCAATACGATGCCCGGCCTCCTGCAAGGGATTCAGCTGATCAAACGCGACGAGTCCCGGCACATCGCCTATGGAGTCTTCCTGATCTCCCGCCTGGTTGCTCAGGATAAGTCTCTCTGGCCCGTCGTCGAAACGCGTATGCAGGAACTCTTCACCCGTATAGAGCGCAATCAGGAGCAGAACGGCACCCCCGAACCTATCCGCGATTATGCACGTCAGCAATTCGAGAAGCGCCTGGCGCGGATCTCTCGCGCGCGCGAGCAGAGCCTGGAAGAGGTCTATCAAGCAGTTGAGAGCGAAGAGACATCAGAAACCGAAGTAGCTTGAGAGCACACCGATCTCCATAACAAAACAAAGGACCTGCCCGGTCTTGAGACAGGTCCTTCGGCTTACTAACGGAACCTTAGCTACACGTCACTCCATTGAGGGTAAATGAAGTAGGTACTGCGTTGGTGCTGTTGTTCCAGGTGCCCAGGAAGCCGGGAGGCGAGCTAACCGATTGCCCGGCAGGGATAGAACTGTTATAGGAGAGGTTGGTAATGGAGACCATACTCCCACTCTGTGTATAATTGCCATTCCATAACTGCGTGATCGTTTGCCCATTGGCAAAGGAGAATTGCAGCGTCCAGCCGTTAATGGCACTTGAGCCGGTATTGGTGATGGAGAGCGATCCCTGGAAGCCGCCCGGCCACTGATTGGTGATGGAATACACCACGTGACAGCTTGAGCTGCCGGATGGTTGGGTCGGCGTGGGCGTGGGCGTTGTTCCACTTGTTGGCGTCGGGGTCGGCGTTGTTCCACTCGTCGGCGTAGGCGTTGGAACTGTTCCTCCGGCCAGCGCGATCAGGTGAGCCTTGAGGCCAGCACCGTAGGCCGTGGGCGTCCCACTGTAATCACTGATCAGCGAGGGGAAACTACTACAGTCATAGGTATCCCAGGCCCAGCCCAGGTAGCCAATACCCTCGGAATCCAACCAGGACATCAGGGTATTGATAAAACCGTCAGAGCAGTCATTTTCGCCGATTTCACCAGCGATTACAGGCACTTTCGCCGCTACTGGTGCAATTTGTGCATTCCAACAACTGGTATTGGAGCAGACATTGAAGTTGTAGATGTGAACCGAGGCGACCAGATTGTGGTCCGGGTCGGTCGGCTCATAGGTCAACCACTGTGAGAGGTCATTAGAATACTCCAGGCCGCCCAACATCAGAATATTGGTCGCTCCAGTCGCGCGGACAGCGTTGACCAAGGTCTGCATGCCCGCGACCGCGTAGTTTTCTTCAGGGCAGGGGGCCGTGCTGGCAGCGGTACTTCCATCTAGCCAACAGGTCCAGCCCTGGGTAGTGTCGGAGTTGTTGGCAGGATAGGGTTCGTTAAACAGATCAAAGATAACCGAGGAGTTATTCTTGAAGGTGTTGGCTACCGAGGTCCAGAAGGCCGGAGCGTGGTCAAGATCGGGCATCGGTACTTGCTTGTTAGCCTGCGTGGTTCCCGGCGCACTCCACTGCAAATCGAAGATGACAATAAAATTGTTGGACGTGAGCAGATTCACATAGTTGACGATGGTTTGCTGATAGGTCGCGGCAGTATACTGTGCAGCAGGATAGCCGTTGATGCCCAGCCAGCAATCCTCGTTGACCGGCAGGCGCACAGCCTGGATATCCCACGATTGGAAGGCCGGGATGGTTGCGGCGTTGAACGCACTATCCAGCGCGGCCCCCGTCAGGCCGGCGCTATTGGGGTTCGCTCCATCATCAAACACCGTATTGTCGCCTGACGCGTCACACATGTACTCGGCGCCAGACCGATCCACACCCAGCGGGCGCACAACCTGCCCGGAGGAGTTGACAATCTGGTTGCCGGAGACATGCAGGCCGCTGTTCGATACAGCCGCGTGGGCCTGCGTAGGTGAACGCAGGACAACAACCAGTGCGGTCGAGCAAGTGAGCAACGCGAGAACGAATAACATGAGGAGCCGGACGTATCCTTTGCTTTGCATAAAGCCTCCTTGCAAAGGAAGATAGCATCATCTCTTGTATCTTCCTTACTATTCATCTGATGCATTGAGCACAGCCTGTGCTCATTCACCACCAGTTTGTTTCTTTACCTTCACTGCGAGAAAGGACTCACTACGATCAGGTCTAAGAATATGTTCTGGAAAAGTATAGATGAAAGAAGGAAGACATGACCATAACACGGCGCTATCTTTCCCCTCTCAGGAACATAACAGGAACCTATCATCCCTTCCATACCAATGGGAATGGCAAGCCCTTACCTTTCTCTGTTTCATCGTTAACCATGTTGACAGAAAAGGGTCTGGGCATTTATACTTCTTTTATATCTTTGTATCTTTTTTTCTTGAGAAACATGTTTCTCTCTGAGGCAACCAGGGTAGGAACACCATCCAGTGTGAACTGTGTTCCGTTTCTTTGAAGAGAGAAAAAGGAGATCAGCAGTGGCGCGCGATGTTTCGGATGACACAAAGAAGACTCTAGGCGAAACCATCAGGCAGCTTCGCCAGGACAGACTCTGGAGCCAGGCTGAGCTGGCTCATCTTATTGGAACGACTCCGGTGAGCGTGGGTCGCTGGGAAAAGAATCTCACGCGGCCCAGCCTGCATTTTCAACAACAACTTTGCGAGGTCTTTGGCAAGTCTCCTAGAGAATTGGGCTTTGTTCCTCAAGCAGAGCATGAGGAAGACTCCCAAAGCACCGGCCAGCTCCAGCAGGCAGGGCCAGACTGCCCAGAACAATCGCTGATTCATCAACGTGCAACACATACCCTGCCCTTACTCGTATCTGTTTCCCCCGCTTCTCTCCCACATGCCAGAAACACGGCGTTCTGGCAACGGAGAAACTTGCTCTTCGTGATGACCTGTCTGAGCCTCTTCCTTCTATTCAGCATGCTCTTCTGGTACGCAAGGCAGGACGTCCTTTCATCAACTTCTCACCCCTCCTCCTGCCAGACCCCTTCCTCCTACGAAAGTCCCGCAACGATCTACACCCAGGTACTGTGCCACCATGCCCAGTTCTCTTCTGCGCTGAATCGGCAGGATGAGCTGCAATGGGATGAGAACGAGCAGTGTAGTTTTCAGCAGGGCGCCTATCATGTGCTGTTGCCGCCCACAGAGTATGTGGCTGAATGCTTTGCTCACGCCGCCTCCTTCGGGCCGAATTTTGCACTCCAGGTCGATATCACGATCCTTAAAGGGTACTCCGGCGGCCTGGTGTTTCGCGCGGAGGGTCCCTCTTCAAACTGGGATGTGATTAACTCGCGTATCCC
>DATGKW010000087.1:0-33658 GCA_035294465.1 Ktedonobacteraceae bacterium
TCCTTTCCGCCTGGGGCTGAGCGCGACGCCAGAGCGCAGCGATATGACCCATGTTGATCTGGATCACCTGATCGGGCCAGAAGTTTATCGGCGTTCCGCGAGCGAATTGACCGCAGGCCGCTACCTGGCCCAATACAGCGAGCAACGTATTGCTATCGAGTTGTCCCCGGAAGATGAGGCTCGCTATGCGGAGCAGCATAAGATTTACCGGACGTTCTTGCAGCGCCGCCGCATCATCATTCGCACCCCCGAAGATTTCCAACGTAAACTGGTCTATCTGAGCGCGCGCGATCCCGAAGCCAGGGCCGCGCTCTTAGCCTGGCGGGAGGCGCGCAATATCGCCATGAACGCGCCCGCTAAATATAGCGAGATCGAGCGCCTCTTGCAACGACATACCGCCGATCAGGTAATTCTTTTTTCGGAATACAACATGGTCGTAGACGAGATCAGCCGCCGTTTCTGCCTGCCCAGCATTACCTACAAAACTCCGGCGGAAGAACGTCGTGCTATTCTCGCCCGCTTCCGCTCGGGCCAGTATACAAAATTGGTGACAGGTCGCGTCTTGAACGAAGGCGTAGACGTGCCGGATTGCCGCGTGGCAATTATTGTCAGCGGCAATAGCACGAAGCGCGAATATATCCAGCGCCTCGGCCGTATCTTGCGCCCAAAGTCCGGCCAGGCGCTGCTCTATGAACTGGTAACGAGTAGTACCACCGAAGAGAGAATAGCAAAACGCAGAAAATAATATGAACAGGATGAAAAATGAGTGTGGTATAAAATAGAGAAAAATATATGCCAGCAGAATACTATCGATAGAAAATAAGTAAAGGACTTTCTGGAGACTCATATGGATTTGAATCTTCCTTCTCTTCCAACGCTCAAGGGTAGTCCCGTAGAAACGTATCGAACCAGAATGAGAGCAAAACTGGCCGCTATTGTGATCCTGTGCGCCGCACTTGGCATCAGCGAGGTCATCCTTCTCCTTCGTTTTCCCTCAATACTCAGGTTACTTTCCCGCTACTATATAGCAACACCTTATTTGCCTGTATACCTTGCCCTTCTTCTGCTGAGCATGTACGTGATTCTCTTACTTCACGAATGCGGCCACGCTATCAGCGCGTATCTCACACGTTGCCAAATCTTGGTCTACAGCGCTGGTCCTTTGAGAATCCAGCGTACGCGGCAGGGGCTGCGTGTCCATTTGAATAAAGGTCGTCAGTTCTTTCAGGGATGGCTTAGCTCGCTTCCGCTCGACTCAAATCACTTGCGGAGAAGAAGGCTGCTTGTCGCTGCCGGTGGGCCTCTGGCAGACGCGTTTCAATCTGTGGTCTATTGCGCCTGTTCGTTCTTGCCAGGAATCGCGCCTGGCCCATGCTGGTTCTTGCGCCTGATCGCCGGGGTCGCTTTGCTTGATTGCTTTGGAAACTGCTTTCCTCACCGCGTGTCGAGCAGGGTGCTTTCTGATGGCGCTTCTATGCTGCTCTTCCTCAAGGGTGGGCCGCCGCTTGAGCGCGAGATGGCAATCACCCTCTTGCGGATGAGTGTGGCAGAGGGAAGCGGACCTCTGGAGTGGTCGAAGGCCCTCATCGATAAAGCTACAGCGCTGCCCGATGGGACGCCGGAAGATGTCCAGGGGTGTACCTTTGCCTATTATCGCGCGCTCGCCGAAGCAAACATTGTGCAAGCGCAAGCGTTGCTCGAACATATGCTTGCCGTGCGCAAAAATACCTCAGCCGATACGAGAAGCCGGCTCGCGGCTGAGGCTGCCTACTTCGAGGCCCGCTACCATCAGAATCCCAGGGCAGCGCTGATCTGGGGAGGACAGGCAAAAACCCTCAAAACCAGCCATTGCTCTATACGGCGCGCGGCGGCCGCGATCCTTATCGTGGAACAGAAGCCGGACAAGGCCCGTCTCTGCATTCAGCGGGCGCAAAAGGCGGCGGAGCACCTGTTGTTCCCAGGAGAAGAACGTCGAGAAAAGCTCTTGCTGGACGATCTTCTCACCGAGCTTGCGAAGCAGGAGGGTCAATAGCCAGGCCCATTGCATAACAATCGATAAATTCGCCGTGTATATACATGTGGCGAGTAATGCGGCCCTCGCGCACAAAGCCGAATTTCTCGTAGAGATGGGTAGCCGGATAGTTGTCGGTGCGCACCAGTAAATCAATTTTGCGAATCACTCTGGTTCCCTTTGCCCAATCGATCAAATAGGCCAGCAAATGGCTGCCAATTCCCAGGTTCCAGTACTTTTTCAGCACCGAAATGCCGAACTCCCCAGCGTGGCGCAGGCGCGGGCGGTCCCCGCCTCGAAAACTCAGCGCCCCTGCTATCTCGCCTTTGATCTCGGCCACCAGGTACAGGCTTGTCAGGGAAGCTGCCGATGCCTGGAGAAACTCACGCTCCTGTTCTACGGTCATTGCGAATTCGCCCGGCCCGCGCGTAATGTTATCGCTTTCACCTGCAATCTGCTCTATATACGCGAGCAATCGTTCCGCATCATCTGGCATTGCTTCCCGCAAGATGAGCAGTTGTCCATCTCTTAGAATGTGTTGTTGCATGATTTTTCCTTTCACTGCTACATCATACCGTATAAACGGCCCATTCCTCAACTCTTCTGGAACAAATTCTTGAGTGTGCTGGCGGTTGACAGCAAACAGCAGACCTAATACAATAGCGGTGCTTGCTAAGGAGGCATACCGCCTCGCTTGCTCCGCGATCTCATAAAGGCTGCGGTCGCTATCCAACCCTCGCTTCTTACATATGGTATAGCATCCTCGGCAGCAGCTTCTATTGCTATATGTTTATGTATTTCTTAGATGGAGGTGCTGTGTGTTTAAGCCACATCGATTCAATCCCTTGCTCAAGGCACTCCCCAACAAGGCGCATGAAGACAGCGTTGCCAGTAAACTCGTACATGGTCGGACCCACGAGGAACTGCTGAAGACAGTCAAAGAGACCACAACTGTTGAGCATGGGCAGGCCCATACTACCAGAGAGGTCATGCAGGCGGATGTTACTACGAAGGAGACGCCTACCGGGCACGGAAGGGTGCATACAACAACTGAGGTCGAGGCTACAGCGGAGGTCACGACAAGAACTGCTCCGGCTCGCAAGAAGAATGGCGGCGCGGAAACGCCCGATGGGGAAGAGACTACTGAGGTGCTCTCTCATGTGCATGCCACTGCCGAGGGTGTGGCTACGGTCGAGATGACGCCGCCACATCCGCCTCGCGAGGAAACGCCTGAGTACGCGAAGGCGCACCATCACCTGGTCTATGTCCTGGATTCACCCTGCGCCATGTGCGGCGTGCGCCAGTCAACCCTCAAAGATCCCAAAGAGAATCCCTTCGGCGCGACGGCCATCGAGACGCACCACTATCCGATTGAGCGTAGCCTGGTAGATGCCTGTGATCCTGCGAAAGTGGGAGTTGTCTTCCCTGAAGTCAAGGATCGGGCCAGCCTGGAGGCTTTCGTCGATTCCGAGCATAACTTGATGGTTCTCTGCGATATCCATCACCGTCACCCGCTGCATGGTATTCATCATCTGGTCCCGCAGGACTTCTTTGTCCAGCCTTTCCTGCTTGCTGGCTATCAGGTAGTTGGAACGCAGCAGGATGAGGCGCAAGTGATGGCGCAGGATGAACAGCTGATTGAGAAAGAAGGGAGGCGCTAAGGCAACCGGGCCTGGTGAGAAACAAAAAAGAGGAGTGGCTGGGCCGCTCTTCTTTTTTTGTTTTCCGCTAAGCTTGATGTCCTATCGTGCCGGTGGGATGAATGGCCCAGGATATGCCAGATCTCTCCTTTTCTGATAAAATATCAATATTGTAAAGAGAAGCAACTATATAAGGGACAGCAGGGAAAGAGCGCATGAATGAACAGTATGGAGCGCTCCGAGTGGTGCGCATGTTGCCGGATAGCCGTTTATCGGCAAGTGCCGCGCAGGAGCGATCCGGCGGTGGCTGGCTACCTGCCGAAGGGCTGGTACATGTACTCACGCGTAGAGATACCACCATCGGGCGGGCGCTAAACAACGATATTATCCTGCTGGATCTCACCGTTTCGCGTGAGCATGCCCGTTTGCTTTTTGGCCCTCATGGCTGGCAGATTGTTAATTTGACCGAACAGAATGTGGTGCGCGTGAATGGCCGCCCGGTTCCGAGCGGGGGAAGCTTGCCCGTCTATCCCCAGGATATCCTGATTCTTGGCAACACAATGCTCCAGTTGATTGCGCCTCAAAACCCGCCAGCTTTCTCTTGCGCGCATGAAGATTCTCGACAACAGGCAGGCGGAACACAGGGAACAACCAGCTCCTTCTCTGGCGAGACGATCTCTCAATTGGATGGTAGCAAAGGCCATCAGACCACGCGGGCAAGTACCAGAACGCCGGAGAAGCTGTCCGAACGAGCACGCCAGGAAATCGCCGCGTTCTCTCCTACTCCGCTGCCAGGGGTGGAGGATGGCCGGCATTGGGATGAGGAAGAGCCGGAAAGCGTCCTGGGGCCGGGCATTACTATGCAGTTCGTTCTTCCACAGCGTATGGGCCCGCGCGCTCGCTGGCTGATCGCGGGCATTGGGATCGCAATTCTGATCATCAGCGCAATGATCACGATTATCCTCAATAGCCTGATCGGCTTCGCCGCGCTGGAGCAGAATGGCGCAAACAGCATCCTCCTTGCTCTGACCATTCCAATTATTCCAGCTGTCGGAATTTTCTTGCTGGTCAACTTCATGGATCGTTACGAGCGCGAACCCTGGTTTCTCCGTCTGGCGGCCTTTCTCTGGGGCGCGCTCATTGCTATTCCGCCAGCGCTCTTCATCGAAACGCAAGTGAATAACCTGATTGGCACCTGGCTGGCTAACGGCACCAATAGCGCGGTGTTTCAGGCGCTCTATAAGGGCTTAAACGCCGGTGTCACTGAAGAGACGGTCAAGGGACTTGGGCTGCTTCTGCTGTTCATCGTGCTTCGCGACCAGTTCGACAACGTGACGGATGGCATTATCTATGGCGCATTGATCGGGGCGGGTTTTGCCATGGTTGAGAACTTTGGCTATTTTGCCTCCAATGGCCAGAACTTTCTGGGCCTGCTGATCATCGGCAGGATTGTCCTGGGCTGGCTTGGCCACTCTACTTTTACCGCCTGCTTTGGCGCCGCACTGGGCTATACTCGCCATAACCATTCGCGCTGGAAGCAGATTAGCATCCCTTTGCTTGGCTACTTACTGGCTATCGGATTGCACAGCTTCTTCGACTTTATCGATCTCCAGGCCAGCGAAGTGATTCGTACTTCGGTTGCCAACGGCACGACCATCAATTATGCTCTGGCGGCTATTATTGGCAACTATATCCCGCCTTTCCTGGCTCAGATGGCGCTGCTCTATATTCTGATTAAGAGCCTTTCCCACGAAGCCGCAGTCATTCGCGAGTTTCTGGCGGTCGAGGTCAGCAATGGCATTGTTCTTGTCGACGAATATGCCCTTCTGCAAAACTCGTTTCAGCGCACAAAACGTGAACGTCAGGTGTTGCGTACCCAGGGCTTTCGCCAGTGGCTGCGGGTGAAGGCCCTCTACCAGACTGAAATCGGGCTGGCTTTTCGCAAATGGCATGTGAGCATGGGCGATAAGCCCAAGTCGGGCTACAGACAGCCCGAAGACGCTTATCGGGAACGCATTCGTCACTTACGTCACGAGATTCAGATGGCAAGTACCCGCCCGCCCAGTAGCCAGATATGATGGGATAATTTGCAACTTTTTCTCTAAGAATGTTATCCTATTTCTATCATCCTTGTTTACGAGGGTCCGCAGAATTCGTTGTTCTTCAGTGAGGTGCGAAAAATAGGCTGCATACGTTTTTCACGACCTGCGAGGATTTTTTAATGCAGCGAAGCTGCGCGAAATCTGATCTGGGAGAACAAAAGCTCTGCAAAAGAGACGCCGGGCGAATAATATTGGACAAAAGTGCCATAAGGCACTTTTATATTTTCACCCTTTTTGCTATTCTCATTCTATAAGAATAATGCTATGATTGAACATATCTATTTAGTGGGGAGAGGAGATTGAGTAGTTATGTCAGAATATACCACTGTTATTCAGCAGGCACATTTTTTTATTACTGAAGGGCGAGTGGAGGAGGCTCTGGCTCTCCTGGAAAAAGTCCAGACAAGCGATTTACCGCAGAAACGCGAGCTTGCCTACCTGCGCGCATGGTGTTATATGCAGCGCGAACAGTGGGACGAAGCCGCCCACATTCTCCTCTCGGCCGGTTCCGATGAACATTCAATCGAAGATCTTCAATCTTTTGGCCAGACCGAACGACGGCGTCGGGCCGTCTATCTGCTCTTGTTAGGGGATGCTGCCGTCGATCTGGGGTGGTATGAAGAGGCTACACGCCATTATGCGCAGTGTATCAGGTTCCTTGATGAGCGGCGCATGAATGTCGTCAGCGTGCGCATTAAGGCTCGCTGTGGCCTGGGCATCGCCTATACGCGCACCGGCTTTTACACCGTCGCGCTTACTCATTTTGAGGATGCTCTGCGTCTCACCGGAGAGGATAACACGCATCCCGACCTGCCGCAGATCTACGCCGGTCTTTGTGATGCTCATAGCCATCTCGATCATTTTGCTCCGGCCCTGGATTATGGCAAGCGGGCCTTACAGCTTGCTGTTGCGCGCGCTGATAGGCAGCTGGAGTTGCACGTGAACTCCGCTCTGGGCCATATTTGCTTCCAGACACGCGATTTCGACAGCGCTGTGTCTTATTATACGCGGGCTCTCGCCCTGGCTACCAGCCTCGACGAGCCGGTAACGATTCTGACCACTTTCACATCCCTGGCCGACATCTACCGGGAAAAGGGGTTGCTCAAGGACGCGCGCCATTGCTGTGAGCAGGCTCTTGCCTACGCAGATCGCATTCGAGACCAGCGCAGCCTGGGTACGCTGTACATCGGCTGCGGAAAAGTGGCCGAAGCCGAGGCAAAGCAGCTTACTGGTGAGCAGGCAGAAGGTCTGGTGCAGGAGGCTATTTTGTGGTATCAGAAGGCCGAAGCGGCGTTCTCATCCATTCATGCCGGGGCTGAACTTGCCGAGGTCTATGGTCGGCTGGCTCAGCTTCTGGAAACTTCCGGCCAGCAGCGCCAGGCGATTGCCTACTGGAAATCTGCCTATTCTGCCTATGCCAGCCCGGAAGCTTCTCCTGTCCTGTAGCTCGCTAACCCTGTTCTGCTTTTAGACAGATTACCATAAGGCTGAACCAGAAGAGCCAGGCCGCGATGAACAGAACGGCAAACGTTGTAATAGCGGTCTGGCTGCCCAGGGGGGTCAGTGCGACCTGAACGGCGCTGCCGCTTGCTACCGCCCCTACTGCCAGTCCTGCGTAGCCAAAGGCTACCCAGCTATCCGGCCAGAGCTTGCGCCCGCTGCGCGCAATCACAAAGCCAAAGAAGATGCACGAGAGCGCCACGAAGCCGCCACCGATTGTATAAGTGAGCACCGAGAAGATGCCAGTAACGCTGGCGAAGTTGTCCGGCAATGGCGTCTGCGCAGTGACAATGCTTGCACTGCTCCACAAATAGATAGTACTGGCCAGCGTGCCACCTGCTGCCAGTAGTAGCCCTGGCAGTCCTAGCCAGGCCGCGATCACCGCAAAGCCCTTGCCGCGCCAGGCAAATGGCGGCAGGCTGTTCTCTTCACTCGCTGCTTTCTCCTCTTTCTCCTCGCGTTCTATCTCTTCACGCCCTATGATCTCCTGGGCAACAATGATGCGAAAGAGCGCGAACGGCACGCCGAGCAACAGGGCAAAGCCCACCATCAGCGCCAGGCGGTAGAGCAGAAAGAGGAGCGTGTGTTCTTGAATCCAGAGCAGACTGGCTTGCGGGCTGGTCAGGGCCGTTCCATAGCCCTGCGGCCCAAGCACCAGCAGTTGCAAGGTGGGCACAACCAGCAGCAGCATCAGTGCTCCTATGAGGCTGAAAAGCGCCGCCCTTTGCAGGCGGGCTAAAAATGATCGTTTCATAGGGTATCCTTTGCGGGTACAGGCACCGATCTTGCGGCGGTTCTGGCGTGCCTGTGCCCGATATCTTCTAGCAGCAGAGCAATCAGCGCTGTCCATCCGGTCTGGTGACTTGCGCCCAGACCCTGCCCAGTGTCGCCATGAAAATATTCATGAAAAAGTTGGAGATCGCGCCAGTCAGGATCGCTGGCAAAACGCTCTTCTTTCCCATACCAGGCCCGCTTGCCCGTAGTATCATCGCGCAAGAAGATCCGCGCCAGGCGTGTAGAGAGTTCGTGGGCAACTTCGTCCAGGGTAAGCATGTGGCCGGAGCCGGCTGGGCATTCGACGCGCAAGGTCTCGCCATAGAAGCGCCCGTAGTGCTCAAGCGCTCTAATCAGCAGATAATTTACCGGAAACCAGATTGGCCCGCGCCAGTTGGAATTTCCTCCGAAAAGGGCAGTGGTCGATTCGCCGGGCGTATAGGAAACGACCAGGTCCTGACCATCGATGCGGAAGCTATACGGATGCTCCAGGTGATAGCGTGAGAGCGAGCGTATACCGTAGGGCGAGAGAAACTCCTCCTCGTCGAGCAGGTAGCGCAACACGCGTACAAGTCGCTGGCGCGATGGAATCGCCAGCAGCCGGTATCCGTGAATATGCTTCTCTCCTTTCTCCATATAAGAAGTGTAGGAGGCAAGGTCTCGGCGATTCTCCAGAAACCAGTGCATGCGTTTGGCAAAACCGGGCAGGCGTTCAATCGTTTCCTCACGCAGGATTTCCACCGCAAAGAGCGGAATCAGGCCCACCATTGAGCGGATACGCAGAGGAGAGGTTTTTCCATTGAGCAAGAGCTGATCGTAGTAGAAGCCGTCCTCCTCATTCCAGAGTCCTTCGCCGCCTATCGTATTCATCGCATCGACAATCGTCACGAAATGCTCGAAAAATTTGGAGGCAATATCTTCATACGCGTGATCAAAATGGGCCAGTTCCAGAGCAATCGCCAGCATGATCGAGCAGTAGAAGGCCATCCAGGCTGTACCATCGGCCTGTTCAAGCTGACCTCCGTTGGGCAGCGGCTTCGAGCGGTCGAAAAGCCCAATGTTGTCCAGGCCCAGAAATCCACCTGAGAAGAGATGCTTGCCCGCGATATCCTTGCGGTTCGCCCACCAGGTGAAATTGAGCAGGAGCTTCTGAAAAACGCGTTCGAGGAAGAGCCTGTCGCCTTTATCGTGTCCGCCCGTCATCTTGTAGAGATGCCAGCAGACCCAGGCATGCACCGGCGGATTCGCGTCTGAGAAAGCAAATTCGTAGGCCGGAATCTGGCCATTAGGGTGCATATACCACTCGCGCAGCAACAGGATCAGTTGTTCTTTGGCAAAGGACGGGTCGATTCGCCCGAACGGCAGCATATGAAAAGCAAGGTCCCAGGATGCGTACCAGGGATACTCCCACTTGTCGGGCATAGAGATGACATCGCGGTTATACAGGTGCTCCCACTCGTGGTTGCGCCCGTTCAGCCGCTCAGGCGGCGGCGGCTGCGCGGGATCGCCTTTGAGCCAGGTGGCTACATCGTAATAATAAAACTGCTTGCTCCAGAGCAGTCCTGCGTATGCCTGACGGATGATCCGACGAGCGTCATCCGAGAGCGTGCCCGGCGTGCGCGTGGCATAGAACGTATCGGCCTCGCGCCGGCGGGCCTCAAAAATCTGCTCGAAGTGCTCGCCAAAGGCTTGCAGAGGCACCTCGTTCTCCGGGCACAGGCGCAGGCGCAACGTCTTGCTCTGCCCAAGCGCAAGTTCCAGGCGATACCAGAAAGCGGCCTTCGTGCCTACCTGTTCAGGATTAACCGCCTCGATCCTGCCGGAGATCAGTCGCTCGTGGAAAGCGTCCTTCACATACGGCCCTGGATTTGCCACGTTGAAAAGCTTCTGAAAATTGGTTTCGTTCTCTGTGAATAGCAGCGCCTCTGGATCTGGCTGTGCGGCCAGGTGGAAGTGCCCTAGCGTATCGTGCTCGGCCAGCAGAGAGCCGGAGGCGATGGTGCTGATGCGCGGCTTCGGCCCGTAGCCCTCGCCCGTCTGGCCCCAGGACCAGGTATTACGAAACCATAGCGTCGGCAGCACGTGCAGCATAGCTGCCTCCGGCCCGCGATTCTCGATTGTCAAACGGATCAAAATATCATCGGGGTCAGCCTTGGCATATTCGGCGAAGACATTGAAGTAGCGGTTCTCGTCAAATATCCCCGTATCCAGCAGTTCAAACTCTGGCTCCTCCCGGCTGCGCCGGCGATTCTCCGCGAGTAGCATCTCGTAAGGGAATGCAGCCTGTGGATACTTATAGAGAGCGCGTATATAAGAGTGGGTCGGGGTCGAATCGAGGTAAAAATACGCCTCTTTCACATCCTCGCCATGATTGCCCTCTGGACCCGTGAGGCCGAAAAGCCGCTCTTTCAAAATGGGATCGCGCTCGTTCCAGAGGGCCAGCGCAAAGCAAAGCCGCTCCTCGCGGTCGCAAAGCCCCAGCAAGCCGTCTTCTCCCCAACGATACGCGCGGCTGCGAGCGTGATCGTGTGGAAAATACGTCCAGCACGATCCATCAGCCGAATAATCTTCGCGCACCGTTCCCCACTGCCGTTCGGATAGATACGGCCCCCAGCGCTCCCAGTTGCGTTCGTGGCGCGCGTTCTCTTCCAGGCGCTGCTCCTCGGCATCAGTCCTATCTCTTTGTGTCATCGCCTAACCTCCTCGCGCACAGAGTATCACATTTGAGCCGACGCCCGCGCCCGCCAGGTATGAGAGGATACGATTTCAGACCTGCTGGGGATCAGCGCTCTCCTCCTCGGCCAGTTCGTCTGGCAAAGGAATCTCCGGTGCGGGCTTTTTGCGCAGATTCACAATGCAGATCACCGAGATTACCAGGGAGACCACCAGGAAGAAGCCTGGGAAGAGAAAACCTTCCAGTGGGATAGCCGGTTGGAAGATAGCCTTGATTCCCGATGGATCGAGATAGGTATAGCCACAGGCCGCTGTGCGACCTACCGGATAGCTTTTCTCGATTGCTTTAATTGTATTCTGATCGGAAGCATCATAGTTGGCCGAGGTATAATAGCCAGGTACCTGGAGCCGCTGCCCGTCGGGCGTGAGCAACAGAACCTTAAAAGTAATCGAATACTGCGCCCCTTCGGTGGGATCATCTGTATTAACTATATCCTGGCGCGTGGAAAACGATAAAACTGTGCAGCGGCCCGTGCGCGTAAAAACCTGGGTGAACTCCTGATAAACAAACCAGGCAGAGAGAAGGGTTAAAATGCCGAACGTCACGAGAAACACCAGCGCCAGAGCGTTGCGCTCGCTCGTGTCCCGATCCTGAATGTCTTGTGCCATACGCTCTATGCTCCCTGGCTTCCCCGCGCCACGCGAGCTTGCCAGTTAGTTCTGTTTCTTTGCTTGCCAGCCGGAAATACTGATCTCATTTATCATAGCAAATCGTAGCTCGTTTGAGAACCCATTCACGCTCTGGTCTTCTGGGGCCGTCCGTTACTATCATCGCATGTGTTTAGCCGCCAATGTTCATCTTCTTAAACTTCGACTCAGGAATGCTCTTAATAGCCCACATTACAAACCGCCAGTAGCCGGGCAGATAAACCACGTCTTTGCGCCTCAGCATGGCCCGATAAATGCCGCGCCCGACTACGCGCGGATCGGCGAAGAGTGGACCCTTGCGCATGTGCGCGGTCATGGGAGTAGCGACCATACCGGGCTTGATGGTGACGACGGCCACGCCTTTCTTCGCCAGGCGATTGCGCAGACCCTGCAGAAAGACCGACACAGCCCCTTTGGCCGCGCCGTAAATATAGTTGGACTGGCGACCGCGATCTCCTGCTACGGAGGAGATGACGGCGATACAGCCGCGACCTTGCTGCTCGAAATAGTTGGCCAGCAGGGTCAGCAGGGAGATAACGCTGGTGCAGTTGGTCGTAAACTCCTGCAAAGTGGCCTCAACGCTCTGTTCACAGGTTTGCTGGTTGCCGAGGGTGCCGTAGGCGATGAGGACCATGTCGAGGCCGGAAAAGGGTTTGATGGCGGCCTCAACGATCTCCTGGTGGCGTGTGAGGTCGCTCAGATCTGCCACAATGGTTTCGATCTGCTTTGCGCCGCGAACCTGCAAGTCGTTCTGTACGTCGTTGAGCTTCAGAGGTGAACGGGCGACCAGGACGAGTTCAGCGCCATCCCCGGCAAACAGCTTCGCGGTTTCCTGGGCCAACGCTGAAGTGGCTCCTATTATCAAAATACGCATAGCGTCTTTTTCTCTCTTCTTATGATGATTTGGCACTGACTCTTCTCCAGAAGCTGGAGGAAAAGTGTGGATCGATGTATTGAGCGAATTCTTGCCAGCGGGGATAGAATTGCTGGAAGCTCTCGGCTGACATGCGGGCATCTTTCGCCGGATAGACAGCCCCGCCGTAGTGGCGCACAATCGCATCAAGCTCTTCAAGCAGGCGCAGCGTTTTCTGGCCGGCGTAGGCAAAATCGAGGGCTAGCGTCAGGCCGGGCCGGGGGAACGAGAGCATGCCGGGCGAGGCGATTTCCCCGAATTCTTTCAGCACGGTCAGGAAAGAGCCGGCTCCCGACCTGCGGATGTGCCCAAGAAGCTCGCGCATAGCTTCGCGTCCGCCGACGAAAGGCACCACGCACTGGTATTGCAGAAAGCCTCGCTTGCCGTATAGACGGTTCCATTCGTGGATGCTGTCCAGCGGGTAGAAGAAAGGATCATACGATGTGATTGTCTGGACGCGTTTGGCAAGCTGTTTATGGTAGTAGAGTTCGTTGAAGCCTTTCACAGTGAGCTTGTTGAGCACGAACTGCGGGAGATTGAACGGCACTGCCAGGGGCAAGCGCCTCTTCAGCTGTTTGCGAGCCGGTTCAGATGATGTATTATGATTGCCGCGCGTGAAAATGCCGCGACAGAGTGCCTCGCCTCCAACCAGCAGATCAACCCAGGAGACGGTATATTCAAAGTCCTGGTCAGACTCGGCAGAGAGCGCGAAAAACTCCTCCAGCGAGGCGAAGCGGATATGCTCCACGTCAATATATGGGTTCGCGATCCGCTTGAGCTTGAACTCGGCCCAGAGGATTAGGCCAGTCAGACCGAGCCCACCAATCGTGGCCTGGAAAAGCTCAGGATTCTCGGTGGGCGAGCAGACCACGCGTTGCCCATCGGAGCGCAGGAGTTTCAGGCGTACAACGTGGCAACCAAAGGTGCCCCCGGCATGGTGATTTTTGCCGTGAATATCGTTCGCGATAGCTCCGCCTACAGAGACAAATTTTGTGCCGGGACTCACCGGCAGAAACCAGCCGCGAGGAACCATCACCGCCAGGATCTCGGCCAGCGAGACACCGGCTTCACAGCAGAGCAGGCCACTCTCTTCGTCAAACGAAATAAAACGGTTCAGGTGACTGACATCTAGCAGGACGCCGTTCTCGTTGAGGCAGCTATCTCCATAGCTACGCCCATAGGCATGCGGAAGCACCGGTTGCCCTATGTTCTCCAGATCAGGCACTGCGCTGCGCCAATAGATAGGAATAATCCGCGTATGCTTGACCCGAGGGTAGCGCCCCCACGAGAGAGCCTCTTCGCCACGCCCGGACAAGCGCGGCTCCTGCGCCTGAACGGCTACGCCTGCCTCTTTTTCCAACTGCTCAGAAGTTGACAGATTCCACACCCTCTTTCACGAATCTTCAAAGATGTGTCAATGATATCTGAGGCTTGCTTCCCTGTCAATTCTCCTGGCTGCTGTTCGCTACACACTTTGACTTTTCTTCATCGATATGGCACAGTGATGCTGATGGAACCATAGCCACAATCAATGGCACCGGGGAGGTATCTGTGATATGCACATCATTATCTTCGCAGGAGGCACATTACAGCAGGGTGTGGCAGTGGAGCGAGCGCTGGCCGGGAGCGAACTGGTGATCGCGGCAGATAGTGGAGCGCGCACAGCCCTGTCGCTGGGATATACCCCGGCCCTGGTTGTCGGAGATCTCGATTCGCTGCCCCAGGAAATTTTGCAGGAAGCGGAGCGGCTGGGCAGCCAGATTGTACGAGCGCCGGTAGAAAAAAATGAGACAGATACCGAACTGGCCATCCAGGAGGCTCTGAAACGGGGAGCAAGCCACGTTACCATCCTGGGAGCGCTTGGCGGCGAACGTTTCGAGCATTCAATCGCAAATATCCTGCTTCTGGCCGGCTTTGCTTCAATTCCCATCGATATCGTAGATGGTCAGACGCGCGGCTGGTTGCTCCAGGGGCCGGGCGAGACGCTGATCGAGGGCAAGAGCGGCGACCTGCTTTCACTCCTGCCGCTGACCTCCTCGGCTGAAGACGTCAGAACTGAGCAACTCTATTATCCGCTGCGCGGCGAGACGCTGCACTTTGGCCGCCCACGAGGCATCAGCAACGTTCTACTGGCTGAGCAAGCCAGAGTCTCGCTTGGCCGGGGACTTCTGTTACTGGTGCATACTGCTGTGTAATTCACTGGCCTGCCGTCGTGGTTGTGGGAATCGTTTGATTGATCGCGCCGTAGTTGTAGGGGCAGAGCGGGCCGACGTGCGCGGTATAAAGCACCTGCTGGCCGTTGGAAGCGTAATAGAAATGGAGAGTGCCGTCGCTGCTCCAGACGAGTTCATATGTGCCCTGTGGCACAGATGGGAAGGTGAAGGTGCCGTCGCTATTGATCGGCACTGTGAGGTTGGCTTTCAGCAGGGGCGGGAACTGGAACTGCTGGATGCCAACGAACAGGCCCTGCACCAGAGAGACTGTAGGATGAAAAGGCGGCCCAGGAATCGTCGTGGTGAAGCGGCCTGTGACCGGCACAGGCTGTTGTAAGGCCGTCGCGGCCTGCTGGCCCTGGGAGGTATCGGCAAAGCTTCGGGCCAGTTGCTCATACGTGGGTACCGCGCTCGTGCAAGCGCTCGAATGCAGCTGCTGCTGACCCAGGCCCAGCAGGGCTTTCGCATAATCTCCATGTGTCTGCGGCTGTTTCGCTTCAGGTGAATTGGCAAAGCGCGTTGTCAGCGTCGCGAAAGCGTTCACCGCCAGGGCAAATTGCTGCGCGCCAAGCTGTTGCTCGGCCAGATTGTCGTAGGCTGTGGCGTCCTTTGGCAGTGCGAGCGCCTGGCAGCTTGCGTTGCAATAGCTGAGAGTAAGCAGCGTATTATATGAAGCGGTCGCGCTCGCGTAGTTCTGGTGTTGCGAGGCGTAATCCGCCCAGGCCAGGTAGGTAGCCACCATATCGTTTCTGGCCCGGCCAAGCTGGTCCGGGACTCCGGTATAGCGATTGAGGACGGTAGTAAATTTCTCTACTGCACTGCTATATTGCTGCTGGTGGCTCAGTGCCTCGCCCCACTCGTTATAAACGCGGGCCAGGTTCTCGGAAGCGGGGGCCGTTTCTCCAGCCAGTTGATACTCGGAGATGGACGCGGACCAGTTCTGCTGGCCTTCCAGGTAGCGGGCTTGCATGGCATGCAGGCTGGTCTGCTGAGTCATGCCGATTCCACTGAAGAGAAAGAGCAGCAGCACGGGCAGCGCGGTGCCGATCACCTGAGAACGCCGGTGCGGATTGGTCTCAGCCAGCATACCCAGGGCCACGCGCACTCCTGCCGCGATCAGCAGTAGCAGCGCCAGGATAATCGCTACCAGACCGGCGGCCATTGCTCCGCTGGCCCAGTCAGCATTAAGAAAGATCAGCGTGGCTAGCAAGAGGACGACCACGGCTATGCCGGAGAAAAAGACCCACCTGGGAAGAGGCTGGACAAACGTGTTTGCTCCAGCTGCCGGGCCGGAAGGAAACCGGAGCGTGCTCCGCGCCCGTATGGCCGCGAGCACGTTTTCTGGTGAAACTGGATAGGCATGTTGCGGCGTATGTGCTGTCGGCGGTGTAGAGAAAGGAGTTGCGTAGCTTGTCCCTTCATTCCAGCCCTGATAGGCGTCCTGCGGAAAGGCAGGGCCAGCTATCTGTGAGCTAATGGGAGAGCCGGCGGGCGCAACGGGACCATTCTGAACGAACTGTTGCGGCGCAGGAGCAGGGGTGCTGACTTGCGTGGGTAATGTCGGCGCGACGGGTACCTGCGTCTCCGTTGGATAATCTGCCAGATGCTCGAAGGTAGCTGGCGGAGTGGTGGCGAGTGCAGGGTCAGGGGGAGCCAGAGATTCACGAGCAGGTGAGATCTGAGAAAGCGGAGTGAAAGCCACAATATCGCCGCCTGGCTGGACTACGGTGGGCATAGATCCCGATGGCTGAGGCACGGGCAGCCCGTTGAAAGGGCTGTGCGGAATCGGAGCGAACCAGGGCTGCTCTTCCAGAGGAGCGCCACAGTTCGCACAGGATGATGCTGTTGCCGGGTTGGTGGTGCCGCACTTGAGACAAAGCATGATCTGACCCTCTATCTCTTCTTTTGCCAATAGCAGCTGCTGAAAGCCCCTGTCTTTCAAGAATGGGGAATTGTTACCACGAATATGATACACAAACAGCAGGCCAATATCAACGTACTGCCCCGATAGGGGGACCCGCCAGATCTCCCCATCGAGGCATGTCTATCTGTACGCTCCGGTCAACACCATCTAGCTTGGAATCGTCTGTGGAATGTCGCCAAAGTCGTAGGTGCAGAGCGCTCCGATGGCGACATGGTTCGGCAGCCACGCGACACGGATAAATCCATCGGGATCGTTGAGCGTGCCCCAGATAAACTGATAGCTGCCAGGTTTGACGCTGGGAAGATCAAACGTGCCATCAGAATTGATCTGTGTATGCGGTGACGCTGTGTAGAGCGCGGTGAACTGATCTATTGTGGTGTTGTTGGTCATGTCGCTTGTGCCCAGGATCACCACGGGCTGTGTGCTGGCGGCAGGGACGGTTGTTGTGAAATGTCCTTTGACCTCTACCGGGGCCTTCAGTGCGGTCGCAGCCTCCTGACCCTGCGATGTATCGGAGAATTGTGTAGCGAGCTGCTGATACGTGCTCACTGCTGAAGAGCAGGCGGAGGTCAACTGCTGCTGGCCCTCACCCCAGAGAGCTGCTGCATAATCCGCATGCGCCTTCTGGGCCGATGATGAATCGCCAAAGCGCGTAGTGAGCTGGTTAAAGGCCGCGACGGCGCTGGCGTACTGCCCCTTGTGGAGTAGCTGCTCCGCCAGGTTGTAGTAGGCCACAGCATCGGCGTTATTGGCCTGAGTGCGGCAAGTGCTATCGCAGTACGTCTGGTTGAGCAACGCGTCATAGTGCTGGGTCGCTCCCGCGTAGTTCTGGTGCTGCGAGTCATACGTCCCCCAGGCTTCATAAGCGGAGACAGCATCTTTCTCGGCGCGTGTCACCTCTGGGATAGCCTGGGTGTAGCTGGACATGACTGTGTTGAACTTGCCGATTGCGCTGTTGTACTGGTTCTGGCTCACCAGAGACTCGCCCCACTCGTCATATGTGCGGGCAATGTCTTCAGAAGAAGGAGCGCTCTGACCCGCTGCCTCGTATTCCTGGATAGCGGCGCTATATTTCTGCTGGCTCTCCAGGAAGTGGGCCTGGACAGCGTGAATAGCTGTTGGCTGGGTCAGGCCGACGGCTCCGAAGACGAAAAGCAACAGGGCCAGGAGAATCGCACTGATAATTTGCGAGCGGCGATGTGGATTGGTGGCGGCCAGCATGCCCAGAGCCGCTCGCACACCAAAAGCGATCAGGACAAGCACGCCCACCACCAGAGCTACCAGCCCGGCGGTCTGATAGCCAGCGGCCCAGTCGGCACCCGTGAAGAACACCAGTGCAGCCAGGACAATCGCCACGACAAGAATGCTGGTAATAAAGGCCCAGGTTGGCAGAGGACGAATCAGCTTGCTTGGCCCTTGCGGTGTAGCCTGGGGAAACACGCCGGGGGTGCCAGGATAGGCTCCCCAGCCTGGCTGAGATGGCTGGCTCTGATACAATGGTCCATAGACCCCGCTCACCGGGCTACCAACTTGCGGCGTAGGAGCCGGGTAGAAGCCGCTGGAGTAGGCCAACCCAGGTGTTGGTGTAGGAGGATATGCCGGTGGGAAGCCCGGCGTCGGAGCAGCCACCGGAGGGTACGTTCCGCTGGGGGATGCTACGCCAGGAGCCGGTGCAGGAGGATAGGCTGGCGTCGGAGCAGCCACCGGAGGGTACGTTCCGCTGGCGAACCCTGGTACGGGAGCTGGCTGGCCGGCCTCTATACCCGGCGTGCCCCCAGGTCCCTCAAAATTGTAGAATTCGCTAGCGACTGGCGTGGGCTGTGGAGTCTCGGGGATGGGAGGAACTTGCTGCTCAGGTTTTATACTGATCGTTGGCACGTTCTCGTCTGCTATAGTCGCGGCCGCTGGCTCCTGAACGGGAGGAACTGTTCGCAAAGTGGGAGTATCCTCGACGCTCGCTGGTGCGTCCGGTCCAGCGGGCGGGGTGGCAGGAGCAGCTTGCTCCTTTGCCATGCTGGCATCTTCCCTTGGGACCAGCCGTGAACCGCAGTTGCCGCAGTAAACGGACCCGGAGGGATTATCAGCACCACATGTAGCGCATATCATAGTATAAGCCTCTGTACCTTCCTTGCAATAAGTACGTTTCAATGTTGTTCAAAGGTCGCTTCGCTTACCAAACAACCTCACAGGTGACAAGAAAAAATGCTAGCTACAAAAGATACGACGATAAACGGGTTAAAACTAGCTAAATAATACATGGGTTTGGAATCAAATGCAAGCAAGTGACCTAATGCTCCTCGGTCGTCTTGCCGAGGAGTTTTAAGGTAATGCCTAAAGCCAGAATTGCCAGCGCGTTGACGCCCAGTTCGATCATGATCCGCTCAAACTCAGGGCCGCTCACACTTTCAATCGAGAGTCTTGCGCCTATTGAGAGAATGGCGCGTGTCGCGGAAATAATGCCGATAAAGAGAAATGGGTGTAGTGAGGTCACGTGTGACCTGAGATAGTGGGTAATCGTGCCTAGAACCTCCATAATGATCAGCACCAGCAATAAATCAGAGATCAATCTGATGATTGCGTTGGCGACATCCTCTTGCATAGTTGCGGGGTGAATATGCTGGATGGCCAGGCCAAAATCCCAGAAGCTGTAGCCCAGGGCGAAGAGCGCCCCCAGAAAGAAGCAGATCCCCACAGCCGCGTAGACGAGCGAATCGCCTTTATCCAGCAAAAGGCTAGAGAAATAAGCAACCGCGTCAGGACGTTTGTAGGTGGGGGGGCTTGCCTGCTGGGGCGCCGGAATCTCTGGCGTGGGACCCGAGTCGTTGTCCCTATCCGTAAAGTCTGACATGAGGCAACGTTCTCCTTATTTCTTTATTAGATCGGAATGGTCAAGACCTGATGCCCTTCGCGGCCAAATTGTACAAGAGGCGAGACAAATATTTCTACCACAAACGGTTTTTCGTAGAGCGGCTGGCGATGCTCGTCCAGGAAAAATATATGCAAGCGATCGCGCCGACCGGTTGTCGAGAGTGGCTGCTGCTGCATTGGGATAGTGACTTCCGCCGCGTACCCATCGGCGGGAATGGTAACAGTGGCTTGCTGTAAGACATACGTATAGCCCTGTTGCAGAACCGAGCGCACTTCGACCAGGACGATATCGCCATGAATTAACGCGCTCAATCCGGCCGGTTCCATCCCCTTTTTGGCTGTGGGTGGAAGCGTCGGTTCGTCGCGGCCCATAATATGCAGACGCAGATTGTATGGCTGGTCCGGCCTGATGCGCATAGGCGTTTCGATAATAGCCGCGGCCTCAATTGCCTGCTGCTTCTTACCGAGCAACAGGCGCTGGATCTGTTTGAGCAGAGAGAGTTCCCCTTCGTTCTTATTCTGTGGAGGCGTCGTGCTTTGTTTGCCATTGGCCGCGGCCTTCTTGCCTTTCGTACTGGCTTGTTTCTGCGAGGGCTGGTCCTCTGGTTGTGTGCCCGTGATGCGCTGTGGCCAGCGCTGTCTGGCCGGTGGAGGCGTCGTGCGATTTTCGCTGGCTCCTGATTCTGAACGGGGCGAAACCTCCTTATTTGGCGGGGACTTCAAGATAGTTGCTTGTTTATCTTTATCTGCCGTAGATTGTCTGGCCATACCCGGTGGTAAATTCTGCCTTTCAGTTAATTCAATGGTATCAATCAGATGAATGTCTTCTCTTCTGTATATGTTCTTGCCGGCCTTTTCTTCCCTGAGCGCGCGCCAGCGGGCCACGTCTTTTTGCGAGAGCGGGACAATGCGCACAGTTTCCATATCGCTAACCGGAACTTTTGGGGCCTGTGTTGCGGATGCGAAGGTTTTACGCGGAGGCTGATTGGAGCGCGCATTCTCCAGCGCAGCCATAAATGCCTGCACACTGGCAAAGCGCTCCTCTGGCCTGATCGCCAGCGCCTGCATCACACACTCGTCGAGGGACTGGTTGATGCGCGAATTGATCTCGCGTGGTGTACGTAAGCGGCGTCGGTGCCGCAGAGTAGACTCATCAGGCGGTGTACCCGTAAGCAGCAGATAAAGCAACGCGCCCAGACTATAAACGTCCGAGCGCGCCGCGGCCTTGCCTGCCAGCGCTTCGGGAGCTTTAAAGTAAGAGACATGAGGCGTAGGGGCTATCATCACCGGCACCAGCATCTCTTGTAATGCGGGTAGGAGCCAGCAAGCCATCAAATATGGCTCAGCTTGCGCGCTATTTTTGTCCAGCACGACCGTATAGGGATCCAGATCGCCAAGAACGAGGCCGTGACGATGCAGGCTCTCCACCGCCTGGCAGAGATTGCGCATCCATTCGAGCGTGCGCGTCTCTCTGGGTACACCCAGGCCGCTCTGCAGAAAATCTTGCAAAGTGTACAGGCGCTGTGTGCTGCCTGCCATAGCCGTTGGTGCGGGCATGGGCAGGCCCGAAACCAGAAAAAGATGCCCCTGGGAAATGTATAGATCAATGCAGGCCAGCGTATGCGGGATATGCCAGTAGCGCAGATCATCGTATTCTTGCTGGGCGAGCTCTCTGGCGCGTTCTCTCTCTTTGTCTCCCAGGCTCGTAATATCGATATCCCTGATAGCCACCATGCGAGCTTGACCTGGCTCCTGGGCTTGCCTGGTATCCTGGGCAAAGTAGAGATTCATCTGAGGATGCCTGCGTACCAGCGTTGTGATACGATAGCGACCTGTCGTGTCCTCTCCTTCCGCGTCAATGGCCTGCTTCTCCTTTTGCAAACGCGCACCGCAGAAGCCGCAAAAAGTAGCAGAGAGAGGTAATGAGGCACTACATTGAGGGCAGGAAATCTGGTCGGCGAGGGTCCCTTCGGGTGTCTTCTGCGAGATGCTCATGCTGCTTGTTTGCCTTACTCTCTAGTAGTTTTCCTGAATGTCTCTACTGAATTATAACATAGCTCCCCGGATCATTCATTACATACGCGGCCCAATTTCTCGCCGTGTTCCTCGGTCTGAGAGAAGCTCTTTTCAGAAAAGCAGTCTTCTGTTAGAATCAACCACGGGGTACCATTGGGTGCTCAAACAAGCATACGCGTGCTACAATTACTAAGAAGTATAGGTTTTGGCATCCGTGTGCGACATGGGAACGCTACATTGATACTCTTAGAATGTGTCTGTTTCTCAGAGCCTTCGCCTTCTCCCGCGAGAATCCGCGCAGCCTCGCCGCGTAAAAGGAATGATGATGTTCTCTGAGAAAGATGCGGTTTCCACATCTTTCTCAGAGAACATCATCGTTCGGGTAAGCGCCGCAGGCGCGAGCGAGATGGCGAGCAGACGTACTCTAAGATCCTGAGAAGCGGATGCGCTCTGTCTATGAAAGTATTTCTGGACATCCGAAAAACCCGGAGGTTTTTTATGGCCACTCTCGTTTTCTGGGTTGTTGCCATTATCCTGGTCGGTTCTGCTCTGTGGGTCGTGAGTGCAAGAAGGATTGTGCATAGCGCTCTGGGCCTCTTCGTCGTTTTTGCGATGGCCTCGGGCATCTTTCTGTTGCTCAATGCCGAGTTTATTGCCATTGTGCAGATCCTGATCTATGCTGGAGCGGTAACAATCCTGATCCTGTTCGCCTTGATGCTCACACGCGTCTCCAACCCAAATCAGGATACCAATCCCAATAGTAAGGGCTGGTTAGCGGCGCTGGTGATGAGTGCGCTGGTGGCAGCAGGCGTGGTCTTCGCCAGCACGTTCGCGCGTTCCTCTACGTCCCTGCTGGGCGGCAGAACTCCCTATGGTGCTGGCGCCTGCCCCCTGCCTCCAAACAATGTGATTTATATTGGCCAGCTATTGTATAGCCCGACCTGTTACAGCTACGTGCTCCCCTTTGAAATTGCCTCTCTGGTGCTGCTCGTGGCCATTGTAGGCGCGATAGTCATTGGCCGGGAGGATTAAAGTCTTTATGGATCTGATACATCCTACACTGACTCATTTTCTGGTCCTTGGCGCCGTCCTTTTTGGCATCGGCCTGTATGGCGCCCTTGCCAAACGCAACGCCATTGCTATCCTGATGGGCATTGAGATTATGCTCAACGCTGTTAATATCACTCTGGTCGCCTTTTCGTTCTATAACACGGTCAAGCCGTATTCTACGTTCCTGACCGGTCAGATCTTCGCCATCTTTATCATCACTGTTGCCGCGGCTGAAGCAGCGGTCGCGCTCGCCATGATCATTTCGATCTATCGCAAACGCAGCACGGTCGATGTTGGCGAAATAAACCTGATGAAGTGGTGATTTTATGGCTTTCTATCAGTATTCGTGGACGATTCTCTTCGCCCCGTTGCTGTCGTTCGTAGTGATTATTTTCGGCACGCGTATGTGGGACCTTGCCAGTCGCTCGCGCATGGCCGCCGGGAACGGCGCGATTCATGTGTACGACGATGCTCACGCGCTGGACCATAACACGCATGGAGATGATCACGCCGACCACGGCTCCGACGATGACGACGATCCCCAGGTGCCGCGCCTCACCACCGGCGCGAGGCTTAGTGGTTATGTGGCTGTGGTGATCATGCTACTGGCTTGCATCTATTCCTGGCTCCTTCTGCTGGACTCAACGGGCGCATTGCGGATCAGCGGCTATACGCTGCCCTATAGTGGGATCGACATTTTTAATTATTCCTGGGCGAGCGCGAGCTATCTTGCTCCCTACGAGATTCGTTTTCATGTCGATCATCTCGCGCTGGCCATGATGGTGGTGGTCACGTCAGTTTCGCTGCTGGTCTACTTCTATTCGCAGGGGTATATGGAGAATTCGGCGGGTTACGCGCGCTTCTTCTCCTATCTCTCGCTTTTCACGTTCTCAATGCTGGTGATCGTCTTTGCCGCGAATTTCCTGGTGATCTTCATCGGTTGGGAACTGGTCGGACTGAGTTCGTACCTGCTGATCGGCTACTGGATCAACAAACGCGCCAAGCCAGATGAGGATCGCCCGCAGCCAGCAACCGCAGCCATGCAGGCGTTTATCGTCAACCGCATCGGCGATGTAGGCTTTATCATCGGCATTATGATCCTGTTCTGGAAGACCGGCACGTACAATTTCGCAGCGCTCTCCGGCACAGGTCCTCAGAGCGTTCAGGCTCATTTCGCTGGCAATAGCGCGCTGTTGACCGTTGCAATGATCCTGATCTTCTGCGGGGCGATTGGCAAGTCGGCTCAGGTGCCCTTGCAGATCTGGCTGCCGAATGCTATGGAAGGTCCGACGCCCGTGAGCGCGCTGATCCACGCTGCCACGATGGTCGCGGCAGGCGTCTATATGGTGGCGCGCACCTTTCCGCTTTTTGTGGCCTCCGGCACAACTGCTTTTGAGGTGGTGGCCTGGATCGGCGCGATTACGGCGCTATACGCGGCCCTGGTCGCGCTGACGCAGACGGACTTCAAGCGCGTCCTGGCCTATTCGACAATCAGCCAGCTTGGCTATATGTTTGTGGGCCTGGGCGTGGCCGGTTTTTACAATCCACAGGGTCTGGGGCCTGGCCCCGGTATGTTCCATCTATTCACGCACGCCTTCTTCAAGGCTCTGCTCTTCCTGGGCGCTGGTAGTGTGATCCATAATCTGCATCACGCGACGCATAAAGAAGTGCAGGATATGCGCAAGATGGGCGGCCTGGCCGCTTTCATGCCAATCACGGCCCTGACGTTCCTGGTCGCGACGATGACGATTTCGGGTTTCCCGTTCTTTGCCGGCTTCTATAGTAAAGATACGATCATCGGCCTCTGCCTGCAAAGCGGCAGCATCGCGCTTTACGTGATTACACTGGGCACGGCTGGCCTGACCGCTTTCTATATGTTCCGCGCCTATATTGTGGCCTTCGGCGGCAAGGGCGGTAAAGCTTTCGGCTTGTGGGGTAGTCGTGAGATCTATCGCGGCGAGGGCACACCGCCCGAATCTCCGTTGACGATGACGATCCCGCTCGTTCTTCTGGCAATTGCCTCGATCTTTGCGGGCTACTGGTTCGGGTTGTTCAACTATCTGTCACCTACGGCGCATAACATTAGCTTGAATGACCTGGTGAGCGATCCGTTCACCTGGTTGGGTGTTGTTGTGGCTGCCGTCGGTTTCGCCTGCGCCTGGTGGCTATATGGCTTTGTTGGTCTGGCGCGCGTGCATGATGTTGTGGAGAACAACGCGCTTCTACGTTTCCTGCATCGCCTGACGAATCGCAAGTTCTACCTGGACGATCTTTACTACTGGCTGACGAAGTACATCTTCCTGGGCATCGCGCATATCGCGGCTGCTTTCGATTTCTCGATCATCGATGGAATTGTCAATGGCGTGGCTTTTGCTGTGACTGGTCTTGGCAAGGGATTGCGTCATACTGAAACCGGCAAAGTACAGTCCTATATGTACGGGATCTTTGGCGGAATCGCGGCCCTGGCGATTGTGGTCTTTGTCCTGATGGCCTTCGCGCAAGGAGGGGTGAAACTATGGTAACTGTCTTTGCAAGCCCGCTTACCTGGGTGCTTCTCCTGCCAGTGCTGGGCGCTTTGGTCACGCTGATCTTGCCCGAACGTTACGCGCGCTGGGGAGCTCTGGTCTTCGCTGCTGGTACCTTCGCGCTGGTCCTGGGGATCTTCTTCTCCATTCTGGCCAGCAATGGCTGGTTGGGCTTTGGCAATCTGAACAGCCCAGGCATGTCGGTTGATGTTCCCTGGATCAGATTTTCGGTCAACGGCCTGAGCTTCAATATTGACTATAACCTGGGCGTGGATGGCCTGGGCATGTCTATGGTAATCCTCAATGGCCTGCTCTCGCTGCTGGCCGTGATCGGCGGATGGAAGAAGCCACGTGTGAAAGAGTACATGGCCCTGCTGCTCCTGCTGGAGACGGGCGTGATGGGCGTCTTTATCTCGCTGGATCTCTTTCTCTTCTTCCTCTTCTGGGAGTTTGAGCTAGGCCCGATGTTCTTGCTGATTGGCATCTGGGGCAGCGAGACGTTGAAGCACGGCATGCCCGGCCGTATCTATTCGGCCTGGAAGTTCCTGCTCTATACTTTCTTCGGCAGCATCTTTATGTTCGCCGGTATCCTGCTGGTCTACTTCAAGACAGGCGGCTCAACTGCCAGCATGGCCTACCTCGCGCAGCATCAGGTAGCGGGCAACATCAGCTTCCTGGGCATCACGGTGGGCGCGCAGCTGCTGATCTTCCTGCTGATTTTCGTGGCCTTCGCGGTGAAGATCCCCATGTTCCCGTTCCATACCTGGCTGCCAGATGCTCACACCGATGCCTCTACCGAGGTCAGTGTGATCCTGGCGGGCGTGCTGCTCAAAATGGGCGCCTATGGCCTGATCCGTATCTGCCTCTCGATTGCGCCCGCCGGTATGCAGGCATTCGCGCCCTGGATGGCTGTGATCGCGGCCATCAATATTGTTTACGGCGCAGCGATCTGCCTGGCACAGACGGATATGAAGCGGCTGATTGCCTATTCAAGCGTCAGCCACATGGGCGTGGTCCTGCTGGGAGTGGCTGCGGCAGCCGGCATAGGCGGCACTGCTTTCCGCATGGCAGCCATCACCGGCGCAACGGTGCAGATGTTCAGTCACGGCCTGATTACCGGTATGCTCTTCTTCTGCGTCGGTGTGATCTACGACCGCGCGCATACCCGTGAGATTAAGGTCTTCGGCGGCGTGGCTAAACGCATGCCGCTGCTGGCGACGCTCTTTACTTTCGCCGGTCTGGCCTCGCTGGGCCTGCCCGGCCTTGCAGGCTTTATCGCGGAATATATGACCTTCACCAGCAGCTATGCTTCCTGGCCGGTTGTGACGATTATCAGCGTCTTCACGATGATCCTGACTGCCTCGTACTTGCTATGGATGCTCAAGCGCGTCTTCTACGGACCATTTAACGTGAAGTGGGATCATCTGCCGGATGCCAGCGTGCGCGAGGCAATCCCGCTCTTCGTGCTGGCTGCGCTGATTGTCCTCGTGGGCGTCTATCCCGCGGTCCTGATTAATGTGATTACTCCGACGTTGCAAGCAGTCATGCATGGCTTCGGCGTGGTGCTGAAATAGAGGAGGTGTTATGTGTCTCAAATAAATCTCTACCTGCTCGCGCCGGAGCTAAGCCTGGCGCTGCTGGCCATGGTGGTGGTAGCGGTTGACCTGTTTGTGAAGCGTCGGGTGGTAACGGTCGCGGTGGCGCTGCTTGGTCTGGCTGTTCCGCTGGCCTTTGTGATCGCGCAGGCGGTCTCCAACCAGTTCAATACGCCGCAATTCGCGTTCTTCGGCATGTTTGTCGTAGATCGCTACGCGCTCTTCTTTGGGGTCATTTTTCTGATTATCGCGGCAGTGCTGATTCTGGCATCGTATAGCTATATCAACAAGTATGTCAGGGCCGAGGGCGAGTTCTATGCTCTGCTGCTTTTCTCCACAACCGGCATGATGTTTATGGCAAGTACGAACGAACTGATTTCGATCTATATTTCGCTCGAACTTGCCAGCATTCCTCTGTACGTTATGGCTGGTCTGCTGCGTTCCGACGAGTACTCGGCGGAGGCGGCGGTCAAGTACGTGCTGTTAGGAGCGCTCTCCTCGGCCATTCTGCTCTACGGTTTCGCTCTGCTTTACGGGCTGACCGGCACCACCGACCTCGGTGGAATCGCCACCTCAATCAAGCACGGCGTGCAGGATGGCAATATCATGGTGCTCGTGGCCGGGGGGCTGGCGCTGGCCGGCTTTGGCTTTAAGATTTCGGCTGTGCCTTTCCATATGTGGGCGCCTGACATTTATCAGGGTGCGCCTACTCCTGCTACAGCCTTTTTCTCGGTTGGCTCCAAAGCAGCTGGCTTTGCCGCGTTGATCCGTGTCTTTATGAACGGCGGCCTCTGGCAGGTCAACCTCCACTCGATGATTTTCATTATCTCGGTGGTGGCGATTCTGTCGATGGTGCTGGGCAATCTCGTGGCGGCGGTGCAGAGCAACGTCAAGCGCATGATGGCCTATTCCAGCATTGCTCAGGCTGGCTATATCCTGGTTGGTTTCGCCGCCAGCTTCGCCGGCCAGAACCCCAGCGGCAACTCTTCGGCGCTCTTCTATATCCTGGTCTACGTGCTGACCAACCTGGGCGCGTTCTCTGGCATCATCGCCCTGGCCAACGCCACCGGAGGTGAGCGCATCGAGGACTTCCGCGGCCTGGCTAAGCGTGCTCCCTTGCTCAGTGCCGGCACAGCGCTCTGCCTGCTCTCGCTTGGTGGTATCCCGCCTATGGCCGGCTTCGTCAGTAAGATCTTTATCTTTACTGCCGCCTGGGGCCAGGGCCTGGGCTGGCTGGTGATTATTGCCCTGCTTACCAGCGTTGTCTCGCTGGTCTACTACGGGCGCGTTGTCAAGGTCATGTACTTTGACGCTCCGCTCAAGCCGGATCGCCTGAGCACGCCGCTTGGCCTGAACTCATCGATCACTCTGACCACCGCAGCGCTGATTGTTGTGACCTTCCTGGCCTCGGTCATCCTGGTCCTGACCAATCCGGCTGCGAGTAGCCTGCTGACCGCGTTCAGATAATTTTTAGAGGGATAGCCTGGGGAATGAACTCAAATAAGCTTCCCCAGGCTTTTTCCATCCGTTGTATGCTATGATAGCTGCCATACCTCTGCCGCGTTAAAGCTAACAACCGCAGTCGTTGTATTCGTGCCTTCGAAGGCCAGAACTCCTATCTGGCCGCTGGTGAAGCTGCTGTTGATGGTCGGTGGGATCACCGGCGTTGTGAAATTGTCAACGTACACCGAGAGTTGATCGCCATTTGCCACAATGCCAATGGTGTGAAGCTGGAGGGTTCCGGTAGCAAATCCGGGGATTGTTCCTTCTTTTATTATTTGAGTGTTCGCTGCATTGGCATTGTTCTGGATGTAGAGAGCGTATTTTCCTTGTACGCTAAGGACAAATGCGTAATACTGGGCCATGTCAGGATACCTACGAAAGATGACGCCGCCTGCCTCTCCTTGCTGAATGGTCATTTGAATCTGGAAGGTGAAATTAGCGAAGTTAGTCTTCTCTGCATAACAGGCTGTGGAAAGATTCTCTGTCTTCTCAGTAGCGATATAACTGCCATTTGCGAAGCTGCAATAGGTTCCATCGTCATTCCACCCATATTGTGAGACATGGCTACTGTCGCTTAGCTGATCTTTGAGCACAACTTTATCGCTGAATGGGTAAGTCGAGGCAATGGCGGTAGCCGCCTGGGCCGTGGATGCTGCTACCGCCTGGGCCGTGGATGCCGCCTGCGTGTGGGCAGTGCTGGCAATCTGCGCCTGTGCGGTAGCCGTCGCATTGGTATTGCGGATGGTATTCTGGTTGTTAGTATAGGCGACAAACCCGATGATACCGCTGGCAATGATCAGGAGTGCGGCTACTGCCAGGATTACCATGCCGCCTTTTTGCCGGTTTTTCTGTTCAGGAGGCCGCTGAGGAGTGGTTAGTGCATAGGGATCATAAGGATTAACCACCGGCGTAATTGGCGGCGGCGGAGGTGGAACCGGGGCGTTGAACAACCCCTGGCCAGAAGCGGGCTGAGTAGGGTCGTCTGGCCCGTAAGGATTATAAGTGGGATTCTGGCTCATCTGTGTTGACTCCTTGCAATAAAATACGGTAAATACATGCTGTGCATCTACCGTATTATCTCTTAAAAAGAGCGAAACTGTGCGAACCAGGCCAGGAAAGCTGTACATGCGCTACGCCAGTTTCCATACCTTCAAGTTATTGTAGACAACTTCGGTATCGGCGTCTACATCGTCGGAGGTGAAGCCAATCTGGCCGTGAGTGTAGGTACTATCGGTGACGGTTGTGACCTGTTGCCCATTGACGTAAAAGGCGATCTGGTCGCCGCGCGCTACTACACCAATCGTATTGGTTTGCTGCAATCCTGGGGTGAACTGTGTGGCCACACCCGTTGTCAGAACGCGTGCGTTGCCATTAGAGCCGGTCTTATCGACGGAGACCAGAATACCGTAATCACCCTGGCTATCGACGTAGAGCCGGTAATACTTGGAGTGGGCCTCATCACCACGAAAGATCAACCCTCCGCCCGAATTATCATCCCCTTTTTTGATGAGCATTTCAACTTGCATGGTGAAGTCAGTGAAATTTGTTTTAATTGATGCGCATGTTTGATAGGTCTCTGTCTCGTTATTGAAGACATGATACGCGCTGCCGGAGAAGAAGCAGAATTTTCCGTCGTTATCCCAGTTGTTGCCATCCTGTGCGCTCAACGGATCGTTCAACACCAGGTCATTGCTGAACGGGTAGGTACTTGCGATGGCGGAAGCGGTCGCGGTGGCCTGTGCCTGAACTGTAGCTGTGCTATGAAGCTCGCTGATGGCTGTAGCTGTGGAGTTGGCGTTTTGCGTAATCACCTGGTTGTTATGGACAACGAATCCGATAATTCCACCGGCGATGATCAGAAGCGCGATGACTGACAGGATGACAATAGCGCCTGTGTTCCGTTTCTTCTGAGGCGGGGAAGTGACTGGCGTGCCAGACGGCGGGTTATAGGCCGGATACCCCGGGCTGGAAGGACCCTGGCTCTGGATCGTTGGAGCATAAGGATCGTAGGGATTGGTTGACGGCATCGTCGGCGGAGGCGTGCCATAGGGTCCCGTTGGTGGTGGTGGTGGTGGCGGCGCGTAGGGATTATTGTATCCCGGCCCATACGGCTGGGAGGGAGTATGCGGATCTGGCCTGGAGGGCGGTTGTGGGCCATAGGCAGTACCTGGTGGGGGAGTGCCAGGATAATTGGGGTAGGATGGGTTTGATCCGTAGGGGTTATAGTTGGGATCATTGGGATTCTGGCTCATCTTCGCTATCTCCTCGAAACGTGTCAAAGCATAAATTCGCATACAGTATAACATAGTCGCTCTAAAATGAATAGTTCGCCTGCCTTGCAAATTCCCTCTCAAATAGAACGCTCAAGACGCCAGCCTTTCTCACGTGGGAAAATCTTTGAGAAACTATTTCTCTGGATATGCCGGTACAAGGTATAGTGTAAGATGAGTATTTGTAGAGAAAGCACGCTTTCCATTATTATCAATTCTCATAGTTCCTTATCATAGAGAAGCGGCAATACACTTTAAGCATACCGTACCATACTCTCTGCTCGTTGAACATCCCTGGAGCTTTCTCTCGTTGTTGCAAATTTTTTTTGCAAGCGGTGTTTTTATCCCTGGAATGCTTGTATTTCTCCGGCTTTTTGGGTATCTTTGAGAGAAAGTGGTTTGTGAATAAATAGTAACCTGCGAACGAATAATAAGAGAAGAATAGTGAGCGATTAGCAAGAGGGGATTGGTTATGTCTGCCGAAGTTGAGCACGTGCGTATGCGTTGGCTGCTTCTCTGCGGGACTCACATCTCTCACCCGGGCCTCTCATTCGATCCGCTCCTGGACGCCTTTTCTCAAGCGAGCGCCTTCTCTCGACCGTTTCTCGAAAAGGAGTACATGTCACAATGACCGATGAAATACATGCTCTGCCTCCGCGTCTGGCCGATTGCCTGAAGTTTTGCTATCTCTTGCGCGAACGAGGAGAGCCAATGACCGCCCAGGCCGTGCGCACGATGCTGGAAGCCAGGGAGCCAACGGGACGGTTAAGCGGAAGCGTTGTTACCCATCTTTTCGAGCGTCTCCATGAACTCGGTTATGTCTCCCACACGCGCTACCACGGTGTAGAGCTTACGCCTGCCGGCGAAGCTGCTGCGGCAGAATTGATACGTCATCATCGCCTCCTTGAATTATTTCTGGTGCGCGTCCTGGGCATTCCTCTGGATCAGGCGGATGCCGAAGCCGAACGGCTGGAACATGCCCTCTCTAAGATCGTGGAGGAACGCATCGACGCGCTTCTCGGTTATCCTAGCGAGGACCCGCACGGCGATCCTATCCCTGACGCGTTGGGCAACGTTCACATCGCCCCCGCTATCCTGCTCACGGAGGTCGAGGTGGGTCAGCTTGTGATCATCCAGCGGCTCACAACTGCGGACGCGGACTTCATTCGCTATGTGGAATCCCTCGGTCTGGTTCCAGGTGCCGTTGTGCGTCTGGAAGCCAGAACATCTTATGGAGATGTGTTCACCCTGCGTATTGGGGATACCACAACACCCGTAGGCGCAGCCCTTGCTAGTCGCCTGCTTGTCCGCGTGCTCCAGGAAAATCAGAAATTTTCCTCTAAGAAAAATAGGTTTTCCTCTTGACAAACTCGATGTTTCTCAGTATACTTGAGTTAGTAACTACGTCGAGTGTATAGTTCTGGGTGCTGCTATACCTTTTGCCTTCCCTGATCCAGAAACGTCTGCGCATGGATGCTATGCGTTTTTGGGAGCAGAGTGCCTTTCCATTGAAGAAAGGAGGTGATTCCCGCGGAGCAGAGACAACGATGTTTTGCTCTTGTTCAAGTACAGGGCATCATCTGCTTTCCTTGCTACCGCTTGACTCCATTTCCCTTCTCTGAAAAAAAGCGCTCACAGAAACCTGTCCCGATAAAAACTCTGATCTGTGCATTGCCGTATCTTGATGCATGGAAACTGTGACGCCAAGAAAGGATCTCTCAAGAATGGACGCTCAATCCCTCCGGTCCCGGCCTGAAGATTTCGAGAAGCTACCGAAGAAACCAGTGAGTCGCCGTAGCCTCATCAAACTTGGTCTTGTGGGTGCTGCCGCTACTGTGGCAGGCATCGATGCGCTCGCATGGCTGCCCAAACGTCAGGCGCTGGCTGCTTCTACCAGCACGTCCTTCCCAGACATTCAGTTCGATATCGGCAATTTCATCGCGCCGGCCCAGGCCATCAACGGCATTTCTTTCCGCTTCGGGCCTGTGTATACGGTCTTCCTCACGGCCACTCTCAGCTGGTCTCCGACTCGCTTTGACCAGTCCGATCTGAACTACGCTCTCACCACCATTGAGGAGGTCTACCCTTTCAGCCCCGGTGGGATCTTTACGTTTATCTCGTATGGCCTGCCGTACTTCCGCAGGCTGCCCGGCGGGCTCAATGGCAGTCTGGTCAGCAGCTATATGCCGCGATTGCTCTCAGACAACAGTCGCTACGTCCTGGAGGAGGCTGTGCCTGGACCTACGGATGTCTCTTCCCAGAACCCCAACATTCAAAAGGCAACTTTTAATGTTCCCGTAACCATCGAGTCGAACGACGTGCTCTGGACCTTCCGCAGCGACTCTCTCAACAACATTAATGATGTTATCAACTGGCTCCTGGGCAGCGACGAGCTGGGTGGCTACCTTGTCGACTCGCCGAACTTTGCCTTCAACGGCCTGTTCAACTATACCACGATTCGCACGGAGTTTGTGCAGATTGGCCTGCCGCGCCAGGTTGCCAACCAGAACAACCTACCCTACGCGGGCGAGATCAACCCGCAGACGCCGATGTGGATGGGTTTCTCCGATCAGCAGGTTTCGGCCAGTGGTCCCGCCGCGATTACCACTTTCCAGGGAAATAGCTCGGCCCGCTTTACCACTGCCACCAGCGGTAGCTACTTCGACAATGGCAGCGTGCAGCATCTTTCCCATGTAATCCAGGACCTGGCGCAATTCTACGCCAGGCCCAATGAGCCGTTCTCAGAACGCGTCCAGTATATGTTCCGTAGTGATCCTATCCCCGCGCTGGGCAATAGCGATCAGTTTACCAACGGCGGCGGCCCGGCCTTCCTGGCCAACGACGCGAGTGTCTTCCTCAAATACAAAGCATTGGGAGTGACTGAGGCTAGCCAGACGGCAGCCAGCCCCAACACGGTGAACGATCCGCAACCGGCCTCGAATCCTGATGGTGAGGCTGGTGAGGTCATCCCGCGCATGGGGCATCTGTCCGCGCTGCAACAGACGTCGCGCGCCCCAGACGGCACGCCCATCCATATTCGTATGGATGGTCCCGGCTTCAGCTCCGGCGATGTGCCCAATGGATCGGCGCAGCCCAAGCTGCAATTCACGATCTTTGTGCCGACCGCCGATTTCTTCAAGACTCTGCGCACGAGCCAGGCCGCTTTACAGTACCAGACCTTCGAGCAGGGGCGCGGCGGCAGCCCCACCGGGACGGTCGATTCTGACGACAACGGGCTGGAGCGCTTCCTCACAGCCACGCGCCGCCAGAACTTTCTGTGCCCGCCGCGCCGCCATCGTGCCTTCCCGCTGGTTGAGTTTACCAGTACAGCGCAAAGCGATATCCGTGCCACGACTCGTCCTCGCACAAAAGC
>DATGKW010000088.1:0-6421 GCA_035294465.1 Ktedonobacteraceae bacterium
CTGGGCGTTGTCGGTCACGGTCACAAATTGAATCGTGATGGTGCCGCTGCTACTGGCCGTCGCGCTGAACTGCTCGACCACCGCTTTGTATTCACCTCCTGCCGTGGCAAAAATGTCGAAATTCGTTAAGACCTGCGTGCCGTTAATGATGACATTGAAGACCCGCTTGCCGGCTGCCGACCAGTATTCCTCGGCAAAGTGCAGGCGCACTGTGTACGAGCCATTGGCCGTCAGTCCGGGAACCGTGTAGGTGAAGTTTCCATAGCGATTGCTCTGGTAGACCGCCTGGGGCGCGGGATTGGTCACGCCGCTGGTACTGATTGTATTGGTGACACTGGCAGTAAAACCGCCGCTAAAGTCGGTGTCAGCCACGAACGGCGAGGCCGCTGAGCCACCACAGTTGATTTGCACACCGCCGGACGGTGGCGCACCGCCACCGAGAATCTCGATGCCGTTGATCTGGGCGTTATCGGTCACGGTCACAAATTGGATCGTGATGGTGCCACTGCTACTGGCCGTCGCGCCGAATTGCTCGACTACCGCTTTGTATTCACCTCCTGCCGTGGCAAAAATGTCGAAATTCGTTAAGACCTGCGCGCCATTGATGTCAACGTTGAAGATACGCTTGCCGGCTGCCGACCAGTATTCTTCGGCGAAGTGCAAGCGTACCGTGTAGGAGCCATTGGCCGTCAACCCGGGAATGGTGTAGGTAAAGTTCCCATAGCGATTGCTCTGGTAGACCGCCTGGGGCGCAGGATTGGTCACTCCACTGGTACTGATCGTATTGGTAACACTGGCGGTCGAGCCACCGCTATAGTCCGTGTCAGCCACGAACGGCGAGGCTGCCGGTCCACCCGCGTTGATTTGTACGCTTCCTGATCCTGACCCTGCTGTGGCTGTAGGCGTGGGCGTGACATTGCCATTGGCTGTATAGACGCTCACATCGCTCACCAGCATTGCGCCGCCGGATTGAGTCGCCGAGGTTGGCGTGGTAGTACCACTGACGCCATTCGGGAACCCTCCGCCCATGGCCAGGTCAAAGATAATGAAGAACGAGTGATCAACCGCGTTAGCCCAGGTGGTCGGATCGACCTGATTCGCGCTGACGGTGAAATAATTCACCCCGTCCAGGTACCAGCGAATCTGTTCAGGCGAGACGCTGCGATCAACCTCAACGCGGTACGTGTGAAAGCCGGTCTGGCAACCAGAGCATGCCCTTTGCCCGCTTCCAATGCCGTCTGGCTCATTGCATGGGCCACCGGGATCGACGCCACAGTGCAGCGTTCCATAGACGGAACTCAGTCCATTCACGTCCTCCAGGATGTCGATTTCACCAATGCCAGGCCAGGACCCTCCCGACCGTATACCGGAGCCGAGCGACCAGAAGGCCGGCCAGTAGCCGAGCGCAGCCGGGCCCGAAAGATTGGGCTGCTGAAGCGTCGCCTGCATAGCAAATTCGCCGCCCGGAGGTGCTGCGAAATCGTCTTCTTGCGTCTCAATGCGCCCTGAAGTCCAATTTCCGTTGGAGTCGCGCAGGGCCTTGATCACAAGATGTCCCTGACCATCCTGATAGACATTGTTCGTGCTATTCGTCATGGTCTCGATTTCGCCGGTGCCAAAAGAACTCCCTGGCCCGGTATCATACTTCCAGACAGAAGTATTGAGGCCGGTGCCACTGGCCCCGGTGAATTTGGCGTCAAAGACCTGGGTCCAGGTTGCCGCGTGAGCTTTGGTCAGACTGCCTGGAGAGAAAAACCCTAAAGCGGCTGCAAGCACCAGGATGATTCCAACAGCAAGCAGCGCTGCCAGGCGTAAAGGGAACCATTTCCGTCGCTGACGTGAAGGAACTTCTTCGTTACTCATCTGTTTTGAAATACTCCTCTTCAATAACTAGTCAGAAAACGCGCATCCAAACCCTCCTTGTGGATCTGGCTCTCCCCTCAAGGCGAGAGATGGATGACTATCGCAGGCGAGAAGACCAGCAAAAATCTTTGTGCCCTCCTTTCTCGCAATTTAAACAGGACAACAACACAACCGGACGACGAGAATATCGTTGAATTTCAAGAAGAAGGGTGGAGGAGGAGGCGAAGAAAGCTGTGTTCATATATGCCTCACATGAGGCGCATTTACGCAGTACGAGGGGAACGATGGCATTCTGGCTACAAGCCTGCGGTGTGGAGGTACCTGAGAATCTTGCCTGTCGGGCAAAGTTCTGGATAGTCAGCTTTCCTTGCATGCCAGATCCCTACTTCCTTGCTGTGAACAAACAATGCCGTGTATGAGTACGATCAAGAGACGTAACCCTGGTATGGCGCAGATCCACTGAAACGCAAACCAGGAAACCGCCTTTTCACATTCAAAGCGACAGATACTTTACGAAATCATTATCGGAACTACTCTTACGACTATAGTCAATTTCAAGCAGATTGTCAAGAGGTTCGCCCGCCTTTTTTCTGCTCCTCGCTTTTCTCCGATTTTTGAGCAGCCTCTTTTGCTTCAAAAACGAGAATTGCTCTTTTCTAAAAAGAACAAGACGGCTCTCCTGGACCGTAGTTGGAGACAGAGACACGCCGTGTCTGGCCCTATCGGCTCTAACCCATCGATCTGGCTACCAGATTTTTCGATACTTTACGAAATTAAATCTATAATGCGGTGCCGTCTTACTATGTGGTGACTGTCGGCTTCTTCTTGTGATACACTGACGCTGGTTCTGAAATTGCTTTGAAGTGAGGTTGTTCTATGAGTGAGACACAGGTGAAGGAGCAGCAGCCCGCTCCTGACTTCATCCTGCCAGCCATTGGTGAGAGTGATGTAGTAAAAGATGGAAAGGTGCAATTAAGCACTCTCAAAAACAAAGTTGTTGTGCTTTATTTCTATCCCAAAGACGATACCCCCGGCTGCACAGCCGAAGCGTGCTCGTTTCGTGATGCAAACCACCTGATGCAGCAAAAAGGCGTCGTTGTGCTTGGTGTGAGTGCAGACGACCTCGAATCACATAAGAAGTTCGCCGAGAAATATGGCTTACCTTTTCCATTGCTCGCGGACACCAAAACCATAGTGTCGCAGCTTTACGGCGTGTGGAAAGAAAAGAACATGTATGGGAAGAAATATCTGGGCGTTAACCGCGAAACCTTCCTCATCGATAAAGAAGGCATCGTGCGCAAGATATGGCATAAAGTCAGAGCCGCTGAGCACGCCCAGGAAGTTTTGAACACTATCGAGTTGTTGGGACTCTGATCCGGTGAGTGAAAGCGACTGGGAGAGTTCTCTTCAAAAAGTGTGTATACTGGCAACTCCTTCTGTGGAATTCAGTACATTACAACTCGTATCTTTTGTTGCTTTAAAGAGGATGATTTCATCAAATTGCTCAATACTCTCATGATAGAATAGACTACAGTGACGGAAATAGCCCTTTTGGTTCAGAATGGCCATTATTTTGACAAACGGGCAATATTTCGCTTATATTTTTAATAAACAGAGATTTCTTGAGTGAGGCAATGAATGCACAATCTCTCAGTTCTTGAAGGCAGGAAGCATCTTTACGTCGAGTCAGGCTGTTCCTATTTGATCCGCCACATTCCCTCTCACGATCAGAAGCGCCAGGATGAATATCAACGCCTGCGCGCTGATGTTTTTGTGAAAGCGATGGGCTGGCGTATTCCCGTAGACTCTCAAGGTCGGGAGCGGGATCGTTACGATATCGAGCAGGAACGCTATCATGTGAACATTTACGGCGTTTACGGGCAGGCAGGACAGACAGAACTTCTCCTGGGCGGGCTACGTTTGCTGACGCTGCAAAGCTGGCAGGATTCGATGCTAGCAAACGAATTCGTTTCCATGTTTCCCGCGCCAATCCTCCGCGCGCTCTTCTGGCAGGACGCTCAGAAGTACATCGAAATTACCCGTTTCTGTGTGCGTCGCGGGCGCTGGTATCCTGCTCTGGGCCAGCAGAGATTTTCATGCATCACTGCGCGGGATCTGACCTATGCTGCCGCTTATGCCGTGGCTTTTCAAACACGGCGAACCCTGGCCGTCGCGGCCGTCGATCCTCAGTATATGAAAATTATGCAGCGATCCGAGTTCGCTTTCCACTCGCTGTGCGTCGCTCCGAACGCAACATTGGTTATCATCGATCTCATGGGAACCATTCGTCGTATCCGCGCCGCGGGAGATGAAGCGAGAGCGCAGAGAATGCTTGCCATGGGTTTCAGCTACGCCTGAGCCGTTCTCTGTCAGACGCATCACTCGTACCAAATCCTAAGAAGGTAAGAAAGGTAAGAAGTATGTACGAATTGCTTCACACTGACACATCCCGGCGCGGAGGGTGGTGGCTTCGCCTGACTGCGCCGCAGGGTGCCAGCCAGTATGATCACGCACCCAGTCGCCTGGAGCGAGAAAAACTCAGGCACGCGCAACTCACCAGTTACGTCGCTCCGTTTGTTTTTCTTGCTCCTTTGCTGCTTCTGCAGCAAGCGTCAGGCAATATCGGGACCGCCGCGAGTATTGTCGTTCTCATGGGCATGTCCCTGCTTGCCCTATTTTTTAATCGGCTTGGTCAACAAGTAGTAGCCGCTATCCTTCTGGTCCTGGCCATGGATGCCGTAATTGAAGGGTCGTTGTTGACGGCGGGCGCGTTGGGAAGTGGCTGGCTGCTGACCTTTGACCTGTTCGTCATCCCACTGATCGCGGCCGGTGTCCTGCTCAACCGGCGCTTTATCCTGCTCTTTATGTTCCTGCATATTGGCTTCATTCTCGCCGATTTTTATTTGCTGCCTCACGCGGCCGATCTCAATGCACTTATCGCACTCTGGCACGGTCCGGCTATTGCGTTTGCGCGTCCGGTGATTGTTCAGCTTGGAAGCGGCCTGCTCTGCTGGTTGGCTGTTCGCTCGGCTGATGAGGCTATTTTGCGCGCTGATCGGGCAGAGTTTATCGCCAACCTGCAAGAGTCAATCGCTGTTGAGAAGCAACAATTAGAAGAGGGTATTCAAGAACTGGTGCGAGTGCTCACGGAGATGAGCAATGGCAGAGCTGCGCAGCCTTCTTTGCCGAAAGAGAGCAAATTATGGCGCATCGGGCAGGCCATCGAGGTGCTTTTTGCTCGCTGGCAAAGTGGCAAACTCACTGAGCAGCGGGTCCAACAACTGGCACGAGATATCCAGACTTTAACCACCCTTATACACGCCGCGCGCTCCGGCCAGCAAGTTCAATGGCCCTCCGCGCCCGGGAATCTTTTAGATCCTCTGGTAAGAGAAATTGCTTTACTGGATCAGCAGCGCAAAGGCAATACCGCCAGATTATGATAAGCGCGTATTTTGATGAGGAAATGACCAGAAATCGGTGGAAAGATCCGCCGATTTTTTTGTGCCAGACGCAAAGTGCCGGCGGCAGCGATAATTCGGGCAAGCTGCCGTCTGTACTTATCCATAAGCCTGGAGAATCAGTTACCGGAACCTGAGTTTGCGCTATAAGCAGGTGCAGGCGTCATTTCCTTGAGCGTCTTTTCGATCAACGGTAGCGCGAACCACATGGCGCCGAGGCCAAAGAGTGCCCCGGTGATCAGGCGAATCTCCCAGGTGCTCTGGCGCAGGCCAAACATTTGCGTGAACCCGTCGTAGGCCAGAGGTAAACTCATCAGGACTAGAATCCACCAGGGAATACCGGGCAGGCGTTTCTTACTCAGACTAAATGTCAGGCCAAGGCCAAACATTGAGCTATAAATGGCCAGGCAATGTACGCAGAGGCCAACTTGATGCCCCGCGATATAGAAAGAGTGCGAGGGAATTTGCCCGCAGATCAGATGGAGTCCATAGAAGATGGGTTTTGAGATGGAATCCAGGCCGAAATAGGTGAGAACCGGGGCGCTCAGCGCCAGTAACACCAGGAGGCCGAAAAAGGCTGTAATCATCAGCGCCCAGTGCTTCAGCATGAACGCGCCTGCCTTATGCCCCAGCATCTCAACGCGGGACCTCCGCGCCGGATGAGCCTGGAATTGATTGATGGGTTGGCTGGCCATAGGTTTCTTCTCCTCTGCAAGCTAAAAGGTTTGTGTCCTTGTCTATTATAAGCCTTCGCCGTTCCCCTTGCACCATCCACCTTCGGGTACATTCTGGCCATCCGTAATAATATAATGGTTCATCAGGCATAACCGATTTAGAACGGAAACAGTTCTGAATCAGACGAGCAGGGCGTATCAAGACAACCATGGAAGGATGCAGCCATTATGAGTGACTTTTCAGAGCCGATTCACGACATTGCGCATCTTGGGCACATTGAGCTACTCAGCCCAAAACCCCAGGAGAGCCTGTGCTTCTTCCGCGACGTGCTGGGAATGCACGAGGTGGGACGCGTCGGACAATCGGTCTACCTGCGCGGCTGGGGAGAGTACGAACGCTCCTCGCTCAAGCTCACCGAGTCCAGC
>DATGKW010000089.1:0-3079 GCA_035294465.1 Ktedonobacteraceae bacterium
CCGCGCTGCTCAGGTGGCAGGCTGCTCATGACGGAAGAGGTATTTGGCGAGGAGAACATGCCCTGGCCAAGCCCCAGCATAAACAGGATGAGAGCGAACCAGATATAGGTGAAATTCGCTGGCAGAATGGTCAACAGCACAAAACCTGCTGCCTGGATTAGCAGACCCACCGTCGAGAAGAAGCGCGCTCCATAGCGGTCTGAGAGCCAGCCGCTCACAGGTCCCATCATCACAAAGCCTGCTAGAAGCGGCATCAGGTAAATGCCAGCCCACAGAGGCGCAACTGCGTAATCGTAGCCGTGTAGCGGCAACCAGATCCCTTGCAGCCAGATGATCAGCATAAACTGCAAGCCGCCGCGCGCGATGCTGGCCAGGAAACTGCTTGCGTTGCCAGCCGCGAACGCGCGTGTCTTAAAGAGATCGAGCCGGAACATCGGATCTTCCACGTGCAGCTCGATCACAATAAAGGCGATCAGGAGAACGACTCCTCCGCCCAGCATGCCGAGTACCAGCGGGCTGCCCCAGCCCATAGGCGAACCGCCATATGGCTCAATCCCATAGGTGATGCCCAGCAGGAGAATCGTTAGCCCGATAGCGAATGTGATGTTGCCGGGCCAGTCGATCTTCTGATGCTCGCGAATCGTCGCGATCTCGCGCAACATCAGGTAGGCCCAGATAGTGCCTGTAATGCCCACTGGCACACTGACCAGGAAAACCAGGCGCCAATCAAAGTACGCGAGGATACCGCCCAGAATCAGGCCAATCACCGACCCCAGGATGGCCGCGATCTGATTGATGCCCAGGGCCAGCCCGCGCTGATTGGCGGGAAACGCGTCGGTGATGATCGCGGCGCTGTTTGCGAAGAGGAAGCCTGACCCGATTCCCTGAATCAGACGAAAAGTAATCAGCTCAATTGCTCCTGTATTCCCTGTGCCGGGTGTCAACCAGAGCAGAATACTCCCTATTGCAAAGATCAGAAAGCCAAGATTATACATCCTGACGCGTCCAAGCATATCAGAAATGCGACCAAACGTCACCAGCAGCGTTGTTGTGACGACCATATAACCCAGCAGGAGCCAGAGAAAATAGTTCGTTTCTCCGGGAGCCAGCGGGTCAACATGGATGCCATTAAAAATAGCCGGAAGCGAGATCAGGACGATACTGGAGTCGATGCTGGCCATCAAGACACCCAGTGTTGTATTCGATAACGCAATCCATTTGTAGGCCGGGCCGACCGGGCGTTTTCTTCTCTCTTGCTGTGAGATAGTGACCATGATATTCCTTTCCGCAGATGGTCGATAGAGGAGGGATTCGACGATACTTCTCACCACTCAACCTGGCTATAGACTCATAAAATCGGATATATCTCCTTAAGTAATTCATACCATATTACTTTCGTTTACGTCAACGTTAAGCTTGAAATATACTCGCTTTTCGACGTTTTCTCTCTTTCGTTGGATGTTTGCGCGGCATTACTGTGCAAGGAGGAACGAATGTCGCAGGCACGAGGAAGCGCGAGACAGAAATCGAGTACACTCAAAGAAAGAACTATGGTATAATCCTGCAACCAGAAGGGGTGAAGAGACGATGCAGATCAGTGAACCGGCTGAATACGCAATCCTGGGGATGCTGGAAGAGCAGCCAATGCATGGCTACGAGCTATTTCAGCGCTTCCAGAACGAAGTGCTTGGCCAGATTGTCCATGTCGAAATGAGCCAGCTTTACGCCTTTCTGAAAAAGCTGGAGCGCCTGGCCATGATCGAGTCTCAGTTAGAGCAGCAGGGAGTACGCCCGCCCCGCAAAGTCTTCCGTTTGACCCAGGCCGGACGCGAGGCGCTACACCGATGGCTGACGACGCCGGTGGCCCGACCTCGCGATATACGTATCTTCTTCCTCATCAAACTCTACTTTGTCCAGCGTCAGATCCCTGAGCAACTGCCCAGAGTGATCGAGCAAGAGATTGAGACCTGCGGGCGCTTCCTGGCCTTCCTGGAGGCACAGCGCCAGGGGCCTGTCAGCATCCGCGATCAATCCACCTTCGATCAGGTTGTGCTGGTCAGCAGGATTTACCAGACTCGTGCCCTCCTCGACTGGTTGCGCCAGTTGCAAGCGGAATTTGCGCAAAGCTATTAGCTATGCTACTATCTGTCAGGCAGAAATTTCTGAAGGTGCGAGCCTTTGGATTCTGAGTCGTGCGCGTTTGATAAACTTTGAGATAGTTTGCATCTATTTTTGTCCTGCATAGTTGAGGTTGGCTTATGTATCTCGCATCTATAGCCGCTACGACCGGTTCCGGCGAGCTGGCGGCTCTTTCGCAATTTTTCCTGGTTGCAGGGATGGGTCTGGTTGTTGTGATGACAGCGGCCTATCTCTGGTATACCGTAGGTTCCGCGCGGCTGGCAAACAGATTAGAAGTTGCACGTGCTGTCAGCAAGCGCGCGAGCAAGGCCAGCAAGAGCAGTCTCGCCGCTGGTGGCGAGGCGGGAGGAGTGGCTACGCTGGTACGCAGCGAAGTAATCTTGAACGAGCAGCCGGACGGCGAGGAGCCTATCGCGCTTAGTCGCGGTCTCGTTGTAGTCGGGCGCGTCGGCTCTGCTGTGGGCTGGCTGGCCAGCGTCGCCTTTATTCTGGGGCTGGTTTTTCGTGCTGTTCTGGAGCAGCACGCCCCGTGGAGCGACCTCTACGAATTTAGCCTGAGCTTTACTGCAGCGCTGCTTGTCTGCTATCTGATCTTCGAGGCGCGTTTCCATGAACGCGTGCGCGCCTGGGGCCTGGGCGTGTGTGTCCTGGCGGTGATTACGCTAGGAATCGCGCTCTATATGGGCTTTACCTATAGTATGATCAGCCCTTCCCAGCAACTGATTCCCGCGCTGCAGGACCAGACTATCCTGACCATCCATGTCGCCACAGCGATTTTTGCCTACGCTCTCTTCTGCGTGGCCTTTGGGGCAGGAGCGATTATGCTGATCCAGGGTGGTGAAGGGCAACGCTACCGCTGGCTGCCTTCGGCGGAGGCAGCGGATGCCCTGGGGTATAAGGCAGTGATTGCTGGCTTCCCGTTGCTGGCGCTGACCCTGAT
>DATGKW010000090.1:0-15933 GCA_035294465.1 Ktedonobacteraceae bacterium
GGCAAAGGAGAAACCAAAATCGCCTCTCAGGGAGTCTCCCAGCCACTTGAGATACTGAATGGGCAGCGGATCATCCAGTCCAAAGCGCGCGCGCATCGCCGCTCTGGCAGCAGGGGTCAGGTGCGGATTAAAGATAACCGCATCAGGTCCTCCGGGCATCAGGTGGATCAGGATAAACATAAAAATGGAGAACAGGAAGAGCAGGGGTATAGCCTGCAAGATGCGCCTTATCACATATCGTCCCATAGACAGACACCTCCGGCGAGTCGACAATGAGGATACGAGACGTTGAGAATAGTGTACATACAACGCTCCACTTGCGTCAATACTTTGTACTTCTTCTGAAAAAAGACCTCCAGCGGGATACTCCAGACGGGTACCCCACCGGAGGCCACGTTCCTACCTACTATCTATCCTTCTCAGACGAGCAGGGCCGTCCTTCAACTAGCACTGCCCACCGCTGCACCACCAGTTCTGGACGCCGATCGTCTCTGACGCGCCCTCTGGGCCTGGAGCATAGTTGTGGGTGTTGTTTTTATGGATTCCCAGGTCGACCGGACCGTACAGGGTAATGAACGGGAATTGGGTCAGATAGATCTGGTGAATCTGGTCGAAGATTTGCTGGCGCTGAGTAGGATTGTCTGTCGACTCCTCCTGGATAAACAGGTTATCCAGCTGGTGATTGCAGTAGAATGTGACATTGAACCCTGCAGGCGGGATCTGGCTGCAAGCCAACAACGAGTAGTCATCAGCGTCATAGGAGAAAGAATCTTCAAACTCAGCGATATCGTACTTGCCTGGCTGGCCACCGGTCAGGAACGGTCCGAAGAACGTGCTGGCCGGATAGTTGCTGATATCGAGCTTGATACCGATGGCTGACATGTCGGACTGCATCACCAGCTCATCATCTGCACGCCAGAAGTTGTTGGCGGTTGTCGAGTACTGGAACTCCAGGCGCTCGGTTTTGCCATTCACAACCCTGGTGTCAACACCACCGGGATTCACTGTCCAGCCATCCGATTTCAAGAGGGCGATAGCTCCCTGCGGATCAAACGGAGGACAAGGCGCGTTAGCCTGGTAGCCAGGTACGTAGGATTTACCGTGGTCAGTACACAGTGGGACTGCTTCGCCACGTCTGGCCGTCGTAATCAGTGCCTGGTGATCGATAGCCATCGCGATAGCCTTGCGCACATCTACGTCTGTCCCCAGGATCGGGTTGTGGAAATCAAAGTAGATGGCCTCGAAGTTAGACGCGTTCGGGTTGGCAGTAAGCGTGTAATTTGTCAGCGCCTTGTAGGCCGGAACCTGGGTAACATCCAGGAACCAGGAGGAGTCAATCGTCCCCGCCTGCAAATCCTTGAGGATGGTGTTGGTGTTAGTCACAATGCGGAAGACGATCTTATCCAGGTATGGCAAACCCTGCGACGCCAGGAAGTAGTGAGGATTCCGCGAAACAGTATAGCTGGTGCCTGGCTTGCTGGAAGTCAGCATAAACGGACCGCTGGCAACTGTCGGAGCCAGGTTTTGCGGAGAAGTCAGCGCCGAGCCAGGAGGAATGTTTTTGAAAATGTGCTCAGGAATAGGAGCACTCAGGCCATCTGCCCAAACCGATGCAAATGGCTCGAAAGGCTGCTTCAGATGGAATGTGATGGAGAGATTATCTGGTGAAATCGTCGTGGAGGTGATCAGGTTGATTCCCGTCGTGCTGGCCGGCGTGAACTTGGGGTTCATCCAGTACCTCCAGGTAAAATCTACGTCCTGAGCGGTCAACGGCTGGCCATCGGACCACTCCAGTCCTTTGCGCAGGTGGAACGTCCAGGTCTTGAGATCAGCACTCACGCCGTCGTTGGCAACCGTCGGAACTTCTGTTGCCAGGCCAGGTTCGAGACCACCCTGATAATTTCCGACGAAGAGGGCTTCCCAGATAGTCTCATCCACTAAATCTGAGAACGTTTCCGAAGAGGCATTAGGGATCAGCGAATCTGGCTCTTCGTAGAGATCATCCGTCCAGGTCCCTCCTTTGACTGGAGTGGTGCTGCTACTGGGCGTGGGAGTCCCGGAGGCTCCACAGGCGCTGAGTAAGAGCACGAGCACAGAAAAGAGGGACAGGGATAGCATCAGCATATGCGCTCTTGGCTTTTTGAGCATCATGTCCTCCTAAAAGAAATACTAAATAATCCTTTCTGCTTCGATTTGGCGAAAGAAACTCTGATCCAGGCAAGTTGCCAGGAACCGCATTTCAGCAGTTCGTTTGCGCGATAGCCAGAATCTTGTTCGCCAAATCGAAGAAGGATACCTGTTGATGCCGCCCGGCGCTCACCAATCCTTCCTGCCGCCGGATGACACCAATACAGCCGAGACAGTACTACGCACGCCTACATCTAAATATTTATTTATGTAGATTACAAGACGTTACGTAATATACGTCATTCTTGACTGTTTTCTCACAGGTTTTTCAGCAGGGCTTGCCGTCTCTTTCCAGATTTGCAGCACCACCTTTTACAGGGACGCATAACTAAAAAAATCTGCACCGTTACTGGCAACGAGAGGGCAAACGTAAGCGGGTGATAGTTGAGCGCGAGCACCCACCAGCGAAACTGGGCCGCGTCCACCTGAGCAAGCCGGCGGGCTTCAGCCAGGGTAGCCGGTCCACCACTAAAGGTATAGTGGAGATCAGGAAAAGTGCTGAATAACCGGGAACGCTGGTAAACAAGGGCCAGGGCATGGGCCTCAATTCCTATCCACTTGCGCTCCAGACGCTGCGCAACCGCCAGGGTCGTCCCGCTCCCGCTAAACGGGTCCAGTACGATATCTCCCTTGTTGCTGCTGGCCAGAATAATGCGCTCCAGCAGGACCTCCGGCTTCTGAGTGGGATAGCCCAGGCGTTTGCCATCAGCCGCACCCAGGGCCGGCAGATCCCAGACATCCTTCATGTAAACCCAGGTATACTCACCGCGCTCGTCGCGGAGAAATTCGCTCTTCTTAAACCCATAGCGATGCATCATGTAGGATCGCTCTTTGAGCACGTGAAATATATAACGGTCGCTCTTTGAATAAAAAAAGATCAGATCGTGCTTGCGCGCGAAATGCCGTCGCGATGCGCCGCCGGTCTTATACGACCAGACGATCTCGTTGCGGAAGTTCTCCGGGCCGAACACAGCGTCCAGCAACAGCTTGAGATAGTGGCTGGCGGACGGGTCGCAATGCAAATAGACGCTGCCTGTAGGCTTTAACACGCGGCAGAACTCGACCAGGCGCTGTGCCATCATCACCAGATAAGCCAGCAGGGAACCCTGTCCTAGTAGATAACGCAGAGCCACCAGCGCACGCACGACCGGCTCCGGGGAGCCAGCCAGTACTTCCGTATACGCCTGTTCAGTCTCAGTATCCCAGCGCCAGGTGTCTCCAAAGGCTGGCACTCTGGCCTGGCTATTCACCTCTGGCAGCGTTTTCCTGAAAAGAGCCTGGTAGTTGCGCCGCGAGTAAAAAGGAGGATCGAGATAGATCAGGTCAACGCTCTCATCGGCCAGATGAGTCCGTAGAATGTACAGATTATCGCCGTAGTAGAGAACAGGCGCGAGATTCGGCAAACAATCCATCAGTACTCCCTCTGCCTCCTTCATTGCGTATCCTTGACGCTCTTTTCTTCTATAGTACACAATAGAAGAGAATTTTGCTTGCTTGACAAAGGGAGGACTCGGTATGGCGGGTTATATATTTGACCCCAAAGTTATCCACGAAATCAGTTGTAACCAGCTTGGCAAACCCCTTGAGCAGATGTTTGACGATTTTGGTAAAGAGATGGCGGAACGCTACCCCGGCGCAATTGATACATCCAAGCCCTGGATTTTTAATAACGCAGGTGGCGTGATGCTGCAAATGAAATTGTTTCACGCCTCGACAAAAGAGTACATCATGATCTGGGGCACGCCCATTGGGAGCGAAGGGCACACCGGGCGGCATCTGGTTGAATTTCATGATACTGTTCTCGATGGAGAAGCCTGGTACTACAAAGAGGGCCAATTTCAGCGCGATTCCTATACGCCCGGCGATTATATTTTTATTGGCAGAGGCGAAAGCGCTGGCATGCATTACCCTGACCACGTGTGGATGGTCGAGTATGCACGCGGACCGCTGCTCACCCTCTTTCCCTTTGGCCTGGCCGATGGCTTCTTCAGCACCCTTGATTTCAAGACGATTTTCCAGACCCTGGTTATCTATTTCTCGCTACTCACCCGGCAGCTCTCCAGGAGCCAGAAAATCATGGCCGGAGCTCTGGCAGGCGTCACACTGCTGCTCTGGACTACGCGGAATCGCCGCAGGAAACGAGCCTGAGGAATAGATTTCACCAGATGAGTGCTTTCCCGACGATGAATGACCCTTCTTCAATGGCTCTGCCCATCAACCAGAAGTTTTGGTCATATTTTTTAGCAAGCGCTATAATATTATAGGCATTGCTATCGAGAATAGCGAGTTCGCGCACAACTCTTGCGTAGGGCATGCCTCGCCTGGCGCATCTACTGCCAGATGGTGTAATTACGCGATGATATAGATGACAATATATGGATAGAGTCTTCCTCAATGACACGGGTTCTTGCAGGGTAGCAGATTCCTGGCCCGTCTCTTGTGATTATACACAGATACACGCTCTTCTAAGCCAGGCCGCCGAGCAGGCCGCCTTAACCGGTCAGGTCACGCCCGCCAGCCTGGTCTTGCCCGCTCCAGCCATTGATCCATTACGAATCTTCCAATTCTATCAGTCTCTGCATACCGGCGAGTGCTTCTACTGGGAGCAGCCTGCGAGACAGATGGCCCTGGTTGGCGCGGGTGTGGTCCTGAGTATAGAAACCACCGGAGCAGAGTGCTTCACACAAGCAGCTCTGGCCTGGCAACAGCTGCGCCGTGAGGCCATCATTCGCTCCCTACCAGGCTTTGCGGGAGAGTTGCCCCATACAGGGAACGGTCCCGTGCTCATTGGAGGCTTTAGCTTTGATCCTCTGCGTACACGCACTCCCTTGTGGAACGGTTTTCCCGCCGGCCTGCTTATCCTGCCCAGGTTACTTTTCAGCCGGCACGATGATCAGCAGACGCTTACTTTGAACTGTCTCGTGCGGGCAAGCGATGATCTCGACAACCTGATGTACAGCATAGGCGGGGAAATCGCACGCCTCTCCGAGATCCTGACAACGCCAACCAACTTACCGGGCAGCGCTTCCGCCGAAGGCCCGGCCTATATTTTGCACGAAGCCAGGCCGGCAGAAGATTGGAAGGCTCTGGTAAGCCTGGCCGTCCGGTCCATCCAGCAGGGAGAGTATGTCAAGGTCGTTCTAGCTCGCGAGGTCGATGTTGAAGCCAGAATACGGCCTTTTTCCCTGGTCGCGACCCTCCAGCGGTTGCGCCAGAGTTATCCTGGTGCTTGTGTCTTTGCCTTCCAGCGGGGCGAACGGGCTTTTATCGGCGCGACGCCAGAACGGCTGGTCCACGCACGAGACGGCAAGCTACATACGATGGCACTGGCAGGTTCGGCCCCACGTGGAGCGAGCGAGGAAGAGGATAGACGCCTGGGCAGTGAATTATTGTATAGCCCGAAAAATCGCGAGGAGCACGAGATTGTTACGGCAACAATTCGCGACTCTCTGGCCGATCTTTGTTCCAGAATATGGGTGGCTGATACCCCCGAACTGCTGCGTTTGAGAAATATCCAGCACCTGCAAACGGCCATCGTCGGCGACCTCTTGCCGGGTCGCAGTGTGCTGGAAGCTCTGCACACGCTGCATCCAACTCCAGCTGTCGGAGGTGCGCCTACTGAGCCGGCCCTGGCCTTTATTCGCGCTTATGAAAACCTGGATCGTGGCTGGTACGCCGGCCCCATCGGGTGGGTTGATCTGCACGGCAACGGGGAATTTGCCGTGGCTTTACGCTCGGCCCTGCTGGAGAAGAGCCAGGCCAGGCTTTTCGCCGGCTGTGGCATTGTCAAAGACTCCGATCCCGCGGCTGAGTACGCCGAATCGTGCCTGAAACTTCAGGTGATCCTGCGCAGCTTGAGTGAGGAGGAATAGCTCTTTGCTCACGCATACCAGAAGCAGGTTGAGAGAAGAACATCTATGACAGATAATTCTACCATCGTGCCCGAACCGCTTAATCCAACCTACGCCTATGTCGGTGCGTTTGTCGATGAGCTCCAGCGCGGCGGCCTGCGTCACGCGGTGATCTGTCCTGGCTCACGCTCGACGCCGCTGGCCATGACGCTCGCAGCGATCCCCACCATCCGTACCTGGATGCACATTGATGAACGTTCAGCAGCCTTCTTTGCCCTGGGCCTAGCAAAACGACTTGATCAACCGGTTGCTCTGCTCTGCACCTCCGGCACGGCCGCCGCAAATTTCTTGCCTGCTATCGTCGAAGCTCATCTGACTCATGTGCCGCTGCTGGTGCTCACCGCCGACCGCCCGCCGGAACTGCGCGAGTGCGGTGCGCCCCAGGCCATTGATCAGAATCGCCTCTACGGAACACATGCCAAGTGGTTCATGGAAGTTGCGCTGCCCGAAGCGAGCAATGAGGCCCTGCGCTATATCCGCACAATCGCCTGCCGCGCGCTGGCTCAGACGCGCGCCATACCTGCTGGACCGGTACACCTCAATCTGCCATTTCGCGAACCGCTAACGCCTGCTCCTATCCCCGGCCAACCGTTGCCTCCAATCTCAGAACGGGATCCCCTGGCCTGGCAGGGGCGACCTGAGAACCAACCCTATACGACAGTACACATGCGGAAAGACATCGGCGCGGAGCACATGCTTCGGGAACTGGTGGAAGAGATCGGCAACAGCCCGCGTGGATTAATTATCGTTGGACCACAGACCGATCCTGAGTTATTTGACCCGCTACTCCAAATCGGTGACGAAACCGGCTACCCCATCCTGGCCGATCCGCTCTCGCAGATGCGCAGGGGAATGAGCAATCAGTATCACCCGGTAATTTCCAGCTACGATGCGTTCCTGCGCAACGAACAGTTCTGCGAACATTATGCACCGCAGCTTGTCTTGCGCTTTGGGGCTATGCCAACCTCCAAGCCGCTTCTGCTCTATTTGAAGCGACACGCCGCTACATGCAAACAGATACTCATCGATGCCCATTACGGCTGGGAAGAGCCAACGCAGCTTGCCGCGCAGTTTTTCTATAGTGGAGCGAAAACCTTCTGCGCAGAGCTTACCACTACGCTTAATCACCTTCTGGACAATTCAATCGATAGGCCGCGCCGGTCCTCTCTCAAATACAACGATAGAATAATGCAAGCCGGGCGGGCAGCATGGACAAACGCGTGGATGGAAACCGATCAGATCACACGCCAGGCGCTCTCTACCGCTATCAACGACCTGCCGGCTCTCTTCGAGGGCCGTGTCTTCATTGAACTGGCGGAATTACTGCCTGTCCCTTCGCTGCTATATGTTGGCAACAGTATGCCCGTGCGCGACATGGATACCTTCTTCTGGCCGCCAGCACACGCGCCCTATTGCCTGGGCAACCGGGGGGCCAATGGGATCGATGGCGTGATCTCCAGCGCACTGGGTGCCAGCGCCGCAGGAGGGTCAGAGAAGCCGGCCGTTCTGGTGGTTGGTGATCTCTCGTTCTTTCACGATCTCAACGGCCTGCTCGCGGCGCGTCTGCACAAACTGGACCTGGTGATCATCCTGATACATAACGATGGTGGCGGGATCTTCTCGTTTTTGCCCCAGGCCGCTTATTCCGAACATTTTGAGCAGCTTTTCGGCACGCCAACTGGCCTGGATTTCCGCCCGGCGGTTGAGATGTACGGAGGCACCTTCCGGCGTATTGCCGATTGGGAAACTTTCCGGCGCGCGTTGCAAGTAGGTCTGGCCGAAGGCGGCCTGCATGTGATCGAGGTGCCAACGGATCGGGCCAGCAATGTCGCGATGCACCGCCAACTCTGGCGGGCAGTTAATCAAGCGTTGACAGCAGCCGGCATACTGGTGAGGAGCTAGCAATAGCATGGAGAAGCAGCGCATAGAGGTCAATGGTGTGCAGATCGGGGTCTTGTTAGGCAGCGAATCACAGGGCTGCCAGCAAACGCTCGTGTTGCTGCACGGCTTCACCGGTAGCGCCGAAGGCTGGCGGGATCTGTTTCCCTTACTGGAAAGGCCAGGACGCCGGTTGATCGCGCTCGACATGCTGGGCCATGGCCATTCCGACGCGCCCGAAGATCCGAGACGCTACAGCATCGAGCATTGCCAGGCTGATATACTTGCAGTGTTGGAGGCCCTGGGGATACGGCCGGGCGAGGCCATAATGCTTGGATATTCAATGGGAGGACGTATCGCGCTTTACACCGCTTTTTCCGGCTTTTTCCGCGCGCTTATTCTGGAAAGCGCTTCACCCGGGCTGGCTGATCCCACAGAGCGCGAGCAGCGCCGCTTGAACGACGAGGCCCTGGCCGAACTCATTGAAAATGAAGGGATAGAGACATTCATCGATTTCTGGGAAAAGCTGCCGCTCTTTGCTAGCCAGCGCAGCCTATCACCGGAGGCCAGAGCTGCATTACGCGCTCAGCGCCTTACCAATCGTGCAAGCGGCCTGGCCAATAGCCTGCGCGGTGTGGGAACGGGAGTTCAGCCAGCGTTGCAGGAGCGCCTGCCCGCGCTCGACCTGCCCGCGCTCCTGCTGGCAGGTGAACTGGATGATAAGTTTCGTCAGATCGCCCGGCAGATGGCCGAACGCATACCGCAGGCCCATCTACAGATTGTGCCAGGAGCAGGGCACGCAATTCACCTGGAACAGCCTGCGCTCTTCGCAGAGCAGGTCAATACGTTTTGCTGCGAGTTATCTTAATCTTAGACTACCGTAGAACAAGGAGAAAAAAATGCCAGTCACATGGGAAAAGGTGTGTGATTACACCGACATTATTTTTGAAAAAGCCGAAGGAATCGGCAAGATCACTATCAACCGGCCCGAAGTGCATAACGCCTTCCGTCCTGAGACGCTGAGTGAAATGATCGATGCGTTTGAGCGCTGCCGTCTTGACGCGGAGATTGGCGTAGTTATCCTGACCGGCGCGGGCGAGCGGGCCTTCTGCTCCGGTGGGGATCAGCGCGTGCGTGGTCACGGCGGCTATGTGGGCAAAGATGGCGTGCCGAACCTGAATGCGCTCGACTTGCAGCGCTCGATTAAATATCTGCCCAAGCCGGTGATTGCTATGGTCGCGGGCTATGCCATCGGCGGCGGCCACGTGCTGCACCTGCTCTGCGACCTGACCATTGCCGCCGACAACGCGCGCTTTGGCCAGGCTGGTCCCAGGGTAGGCAGCTTTGACGCTGGTTGGGGCTCAACCTATATGGCGCGCGTGGTGGGACACAAGAAGGCGCGCGAGATCTGGTATCTCTGCCGCCAGTACACCGCCCAGGAAGCCCTGGACATGGGCCTGGTCAATACAGTCGTGCCCCTGGCCGAACTGGAAGAGACAACCATCCAGTGGTGCCGGGAGCTTCTGGAAAAAAGTCCGACTGCCCTGCGCTTCCTCAAAGCGGCCTTCAACGCCGACACCGACGGCCTGGCAGGCATTCAGCAACTAGCCGGAGACGCAACCATGCTCTTCTATATGACCGAAGAGGGCAGAGAGGGCAAAAACGCCTTCCTGGAGAAGCGCAAACCCGACTTCTCCCGCTTCCCGCGCCTGCCGTAAAAAAGAGAAGGCAGCGATGAAACTGATCGATCTCACGTGGACGCTCTATCGTCTCCCATTTCGCGCCGCGTTCCGCACGGCTCATGGGACGCTCAGTCATCGCTCCGGCGCGATTGTAACCATACGCACCGATAGCGGCCACGTGGGAAACGGCGAGGTCGCGCCGCTGCCCACGCAGAGTGGGAGAAGCCTGGACGAGACGTTGAACGTGCTGCCCGGCCTTGCGCGAGAGTTACGAGGGCGAGAAGTGGCCGCGATCCTGCGCTTTCTGGAGACGCAGAACGAGCGCCTGCCTTCCGCCTTGCTCTGCGGGCTGGAAACCGCGCTGCTCGATGCCGCCGGGCAGGCTGACGGCCAGAGCATTGCCCGGCTCCTGACAAGCGGCTATCCAGGCGAAGAGAAACGCCTGCCAACCCCACTGCGCGCCGAAGTTCCGGTGTACGCGCTGATCGGGGGCGAGACGGCTGAGAGAACAATCGAAAGGGCGCGGGCAGCGCTCGACGCCGGCTACACCAGCTTTAAGTTGAAGCTAACCGACCCTTCTGATGCAGAAATCGAGCGCGTGGCCGCGATCCGTGCCTCGTTTGGCTCCGGGCCGCGCCTGCGCCTGGACGCCAATGAAAGCTGGAACCTGTCACAAGCGATACGCATGCTCGACAGGTACGCGGCCTACGATATCGAGTATATCGAGCAGCCTCTACCAGCAAGCGAGCTGGACCAGATGGCCTGGCTGCGTCGTCATTCTCCTATTCCCATCGCCGCCGACGAAGCGCTGACCGGCCTGGCCAGCGCGCAGCGCATCCTGGACGCACGCGCCGCCGACTTGTTGATTCTCAAACCGCAACTGGCCGGAGGTCTACAAGCATGCCGCCAGATTATTCGCGAGACCAGCGAACGCGGCGCAGCCTGCGTGATTACCAGCACTCTGGAGGCTGGCATCGGGGTCGCTGCCGCCCTGCATCTCGCCGCTGCCTCTCCTGAGATCACGCTTCCTTGCGGGCTGGCCACGCTTGATCTATTAGAAGATGATCTGCTACAAGAAGGTCTGCCGGTCGAGCAGGGCCATTTACGGGTTCCGCCGGGTCCCGGCCTTGGTGTAGAATTGGATAAGAGCACGTCCTTCTTATCAGGGAACGATACAACAGGAGGGTCCATTGCCCAGACGCATACTTGATCAGGTCCTCATCGTCGATATCGAAGCGACCTGCTGGGAAGGCCCGCCGCCCGATGGCCAGGAGAGCGAGATCATCGAAATAGGTCTCTGCCTGTTCGAAGTTGCTTCCAGGCAACGGCACGACAAGCGCAGCATTCTGGTTCGCCCCGAGCGCTCCACGGTCAGCCCTTTTTGTACGCAATTGACCGGCCTGACTCAGAAGCAGGTTGAGCAAGGTATCTCTTTTGCCGAAGCGTGTACGCTCCTGCGAAACGATTACCATTCGCATCTACGTGCATGGGCAAGTTATGGGGATTCTGATCGCTTGCGCTTTGAACGGCAGTGTCGCGCGCAGCAGATCGCTTATCCCTTTGCCCCCAGGCATATCAATATCAAGCTTCTCTTTGCCCTGGCTTATGCCCTGCCCAAAGAGGTCGGCATGGCACACGCGCTGCACATTCTGGGCATCCCTCTGGAAGGAACACACCACAGCGGCGCCGATGATGCCTGGAATATCGCCGCTATTTTTGCCATCCTCTTGCAAAGAGACCGGCTCGTCGGACAAAAATAGTCACCAGGAACAGGAGAGAAATCTTTCATGACAGAAGGCATCGACATCTCAGTTCCAGAAATATGCTCAGCGAATTGGCTGGAAAAACTCTTTCAATTCTCTCCTTATTACGCTGCTGCACTTGAGAGAAACCTATTCGCAACAAGGAGGAATCTCTATGTGGCAACGCAAATATGACGTTATTCAGGTGGCGCTTGCAAAGCACGGGATCACCCGGTACCGTCTGGCTGAGACTTGTGGTGAAGGATGGATTCTTCCAGGGAGTTCCAGCGGGGATGCCGAAGCAGAATCGGGAACAGTCGTCACGCCAGACCGTGCCTATCGCTTCTGGCTAGGGTGGGCCAATGGTGACTATACGCTAGGTGAGGAGGATGGTTCCTGGTACGAACTTACTCCTGAGAATGAGTCGGAAAGCTCCTGGCAGGAAATTCTGCATATTCAGCAGCAGATGCGAGATGATCCCACATTTGGCGCGCGTGAACCCCTGGTATTGCCTGCACGTGAGCCTGGTCAGCCGACAGAACGCGAGAAAGCAATTATAGTAGAGTGGCTATGGCCGCGGTTTTTCGATGATTACGATACAACCGAGTATGATGGGCCTTTTTTTGAAGTGCTCGATGTACAGAGTGGCGGCCACGACCTGGTTGGTAGTTTGCTGCCCGGCGAAGTGCAGGACATTTCAGGCATCGTGGTAGTAGCTCAGGGAGCATTTCATTTTCGTCTCTCCTGGATATGGGGACCAGAAAACGACCCGTTTCATCGCAATCCGGGCCATTATTCGTTAGGAGAAGAAGATGGCTCGTGGCGACCAGTCTTGCGCGAAGAATGCACAGAGGAGCAATGGCAGCGGCTGGAAATGCTTCAGAAGAGTCTAGAGGAAGCTTTCTCCAAACTGCCACACGCCGATCATCCTACGCGGAGTGATCTTGCTGGGGAAGATGAACAAACCAACGAACTGAGCCCGGCAGAGCGACGGAGGATAAGAGAGCAGTTGAGAAGCGAGAGCAAGCCGCGTACCCGGCGCGATAGAAGCGAACAAAGAGACTGATAATCGAGCGGGCTGACGGGGTGGAAATCAGCGTTACCGCGAGGAGAAATCTTTCATGACATCAGGAAAAAGTATCAGGGACAATACTGTTCTGCTGCCTAACTGGCTAACGCGCTGCGCAGAGAACGCACCAGCGCATCTGGCCGTGCAGTGTGGAGCAACGCGTTGGAGCTTCGCGGAACTGGCGGAGCAGGTTGATAGATTGGCCCGGCAATTGGCCGTAGCCGGAGTAGGCGAGGAGAGCCGCGTGGCGCTACTGGCCGCTAACGGGCCGGCCTATGTCGCCTTCGTCCATGCGCTGACTCTCCTGGGCGCTATTCTTGTCCCGCTTAATATACGCCTGACGGTCGATGAGATCTGCTGGCAATTGAGCGATGTACATGCAGCCTTACTGGTGAGCGATGCCAGGATGGCGGATCGTGCCAACGAGATCAGAGTTGCCCTGCCTGAATTGCCCCAGGCCGTTCTGCAAACCGCCGCGCACGCGCCGGACCAATGCGAGGTCACACTGCTCACACGCCGGGGCGAAACGTATCCTGAAGCCGGGATTGTCCCGCATTCGCTGATCGATCTCGACGCGACGCAGGCCATTATGTATACATCGGGCACGACCGGCCGGCCCAAAGGTGCGATTATTACCTACGGGATGCAGTGGTGGAACGCGATTGGCTCGGCGCTGAACCTGGGACATCGCCCTGACGATTGCTGGCTGGCTTGCCTGCCGCTTTTCCATATCGGCGGCCTCTCAATCTTGATGCGCAGCGTGATCTACGGCATAAGCGTAATCCTGCTGGAGAAGTTCGATGAGTACACGGTCAACCAGGCCATTCAGCAGGATGGGGTAACGATCATCTCGGTAGTAGCGGTTATGCTGCAGCGTATGCTCACCGCGCTCACCGAAAAAGACCGGCAGGCGCGCTATCCCGCAACCCTGCGCTGCGTGCTGCTGGGAGGCGGTCCCGCGCCGCGCCCATTGCTAGAACAATGCGCGAGCCTGCATATTCCGGCAGCACAGACCTACGGCCTGACCGAATCCTGTTCGCAGGCTGTGACGCTCGCACCCGCCGACGCGCTGCGCAAGCTCGGCTCAGCCGGCCGTCCATTGCTGCCGGTGCGCCTGCGCATCATGCACGAAAATCAACCTGTGCCGGACGGCGAGCCGGGCGTGATTTACCTGCAAGGCCCCACTATCACGCCTGGATACGCCGACCGGCCCGAAGCAACGGCCGAAGCCTTTCAGGATGGCTGGTTCTGCACCGGCGACCTGGGCTATCTTGACGAAGACGGCTATCTCTACGTGCTCGACCGGCGCTCCGATCTGATCATCTCCGGTGGCGAGAACGTCTATCCAGCCGAGGTCGAAAGCGTGCTTCTATCATATCCCGCAGTGGCCGAGGTCGGGGTTTGCGGTCAGGCTGACCTTCGCTGGGGCCAGGTGCCCGTTGCTTTTGTCAAACTGCACCCCGGTCAGCATACAGACGCCGCAGTTATCCTGGAGCATGCTCGCCAACACCTCGCGGGCTACAAAGTGCCGCGCGCGATCCATTTTGTTGATGAGCTACCACGCAACTCATCGGGCAAGCTACTGCGTAGAGAGCTACCGCGTTTGCTGCCTTTGTAACAAATCGGACAGCCGGCTAGAGCTGGCTGCCCAGGGACTGCTCCAGGAAAAATCATACAACCGTACAGGCTGCACCATTGAGCGTGAAGGCGGTTGGTGCAGAGTTGGTTGCAGTCCACGAACCATTGAAACCAGGTTCCGAGCCTGGAGAGCCGCCTGCCGAAATGGTCCCATTATACGAAAGGCTGGTCACTGTGACCACGCGACCGTCTTGCGAGAAGGTACCATTCCAGCCCTGCGTAATTGTCTGCCCGTTCGCAAACGAGAACTGAAGGGTCCAGCCATTGATCGCGGTTGTCCCTGTATTCGTGATGGTGAAGCTGGCCCCAAAACCACCTTGCCACTGGTTTGTAATGGCATAATGTACGCTACAGCTTGTTCCAGAGACAGTGGGAGTTGGCGTTACTCCAACCGTCGGTGTTATCCCCAGGGTTGGAGCAGGTGTCGGTGTAGCACTCACTGTTGGGGTTGGAGTAACGCCAGAGGTAGCTGTTGTCGCAAGTGTTGGCGTCGAGGTCAGAGGCGTGACCGTAGGAGCAGGCGTAGATGACGTCACACCATGCAGGAAAGGAGTCGCTAGATTAGTGGGCGCGTTCGCCGAATCGAACAGGAGATCGAATGAACCAGGACTCAGCACGCTCACGGTAAAGTAGAGCTCGTAAGGTCCACCGGATGGCAGGGTCGTGGCTGTGGAGGTAGAAACGGAACTCAGTCCATTCGGGTCGAGCTGATCGCCCAGAGAGCCGGAAGTTACAGTGGGATCCCACCTCGAAGAGCGGACGATTGCGTGTTTATTCGCGGCACAATCAGATGCCAGGCAGTAGCCAAATTCGAGGCCCAACTGAGCTGTTGCCGCGCCCCTTGTTCCATCGGTCCACGCCTGGAAAAGATATCGCCCACCAGGGATCACAGTCCCGGCTGGATAATTCGCGGAACTCACCCAGGTCTGCGAGGCGCCACTCGTGGCTAAACTCATCGTGGTCGCCTGACCAGTTGGCATGCTGGCATCCAATCCGCTGCCCTGGTGCAAAAACAGGATCGGAGACTGCGCAGATGGGGCGGGCAACGCGGATGGCCGAGGAATCGCAAGGTTCGTTTCCGTTGTTGTGCTATCGTAATCGAGGTTGAACGAGCCGGCGCTTTGCACCGTGACGGTGGTATAGAGGCCATAGGGTCCGCCCGAGGGAAGCGTCGTAGCTGATGAGGTCGTGTACGTGCTGGTTGACCCGGCATCGCCTGCCTTGACCACCGGATTCCACGCGCCAGATCCGACGATAGACGCCCGGTTTGTGCAGCTTGTTCCGCTGCAGTAGCCAAATGATATATTGACCGTGGCGGAACTGCTTTCGCTCGTCCCGTCGGTAAAATCCTGAAACGTGTATGTACCGGCCGGGATCACCGTGCCTGCTGGAAGAGTCTCGGCCGTAGTCCAGGTGAGTTGTGAACCAATCGCCCCCAGACTGAAGCTGCTGGTCGTCGTGCTAGCCGGGTAAATGGTATCAAGGCTTCCACCACTGTGCGGATAGAACGGAAGCATCCCGTCTGCTAACTCAAGATACTGGACTGCGTTATCTGGCCGGGCTGCTGAGCAGCTTCCACAGGAGCTGCCCGGTGTAGGAACATTCAGCCAGAAACCGTCTGTATTGCTGCTAACATCGATAGAGTCCTGGTAGAGCTGCTGAGGTGTAGGAACACCTGCTGGTGGATTGGTACTCAATCCGGCAGTTACTATGACAGAAGGATTGGCCGCCCTTGCCTGGAGCGCAGCCTGGATCACGAATGCATCATAGTCGGCCTCTGTGAGCTCGTCGCTCTGCGCCTGGATGTGATAGCGGTTTGCTGCCTG
>DATGKW010000091.1:0-4854 GCA_035294465.1 Ktedonobacteraceae bacterium
TGGGGCATGACTGCCGCGTACTCCTCATAAGCAGCCAGCGTGACGGTTCTGATAGCTGCGCGCTCATCGTCCCGCGCATCCCGAACAGAAAGGTTTATCCTCTTGTTCATCATTCCACTCCTGCCTGATATCAATTCGCGTGCAAAGAGAGTATTCTGAAGCTCAACCAGCGTTGTCCTGGAGAACGCTACCTGACATGATCTACTCATGAGATTTTTCGAGCGTGTTCGGCGTTCCGCGGGATCGCAGGCCATGCAGTCAGATCTGGCTTATTTCCTCCCGAATCTGCATGCTTTTTTAACTTTCGTAAGAACCATACGATGCATCGGAGAGGCTGTCAAGTGCTGGGGAGTGGATGAACGGCATTCGAGGGTGTTCCTCCTATCTGGCAAAATGGCGTGCAGCAGCGTTATTTCTTTTTCGAAAGCTCCACACGTTCACGTAGCTCTTGCAACATTTGGATGCGCTCATCTGAATGTCGACAAGCGAGAACCCCAGGTGCAAGAGATAAAGAAGGGAAAGCAGATGCACTCTAAAAAACGCAGTGTGGCAAAGAAATAGCCTGTGCGATGCTTTTATCTGTCTACAGGATGTCTACTAGGTGCCATTGTGTAGCAGGAAGCGAGTAGCTACACTGTAAACAACACGAGCGGGTGCCGTGTTGAATTGCTACTGGTTGGTGAGTGTAAGTATTTTATATAGAATATTTTAATTTTTTTGTCTCATGGTGATTCTTAGCGGTAAGGGACTCATCGAATGGCACGCTGTCGAGGAAGAAGCGAGAGAGTGAGAGAGAACCATTGCTTGATTGATCCTCCGACGGTTCGCTGGTTTCTACGAAGGCGACAGAGTTCTCTGTCGCCTTCGTAGCCATCCTGCATGAATATTTCAGCGCAGGAGTCTTCTCCTGAAAGGATTGCGTATGGCGTTATTTTCAAGGTTGTATCGGCAAGAGGGAAACGTGCAAAGAAGCGGACGCCTTCGGCTCCTTCCCCTTGTCGCTGTAGCTCTGCTGCTCTTTTCGGCTACGGCGGTTATCACGTTGCGATCTCCCCGCCCCGCCAGAGCTGCCAGCGTACCAACGGGACTGCACGTCGTTGGAAACCAGATCGAGGACGGCAGCGGCCACGTACTTATTCCTCATGGCGTTGATCGTATGGGCGGGGAGTATACCTGCCTCAATGGCACTGGCAATACTTTCGATGGGCCAACAACCCAGACCGTTGTCAATGCCATGCTGACCTGGGATATTACTATTGTGCGCGTCCCGTTAAACGAAGATTGCTGGCTCGGCATTAACGGAGAGCCTTCGGGCGAGACGAGCGCAAAGTACCAGTCGGATGTCGTGAACTGGGTGAATTTGCTCAACGCAAATGGCATCCTCGTCATTCTTGACCTGCACTGGACGAACAGTGGAACCAATGTAGCCAGCGGCCAGCAACCCATGGCGGACCTGGATCATGCCCCCGCCTTCTGGACTTCGGTGGCTAACACTTTCAAGAGCAACTCCTCGGTCATGTTTGACCTGTTCAATGAGCCGTATATCAGCAGCGGCAATTCGACCAATGACTGGAATTGCTGGGAGAACGGCAGCACTGCGCCGAACACGCTTCCATGCAATACCGAGAGCTTTGCTGTCGCCGGCATGCAAACGCTGGTCAACGCGGTTCGCTCGACAGGAGCTACGAATGTTCTTCTGCTAGGCGGTCTGGCCTACTCCAATGATCTTTCGCAGTGGCTGACGCACGAGCCGAGCGATCCCGATCACAACCTGGTTGCCTCGGTCCATATCTACAGCAACAACGCCTGCACTACCACGAGCTGCTGGTCCTCAGTAAAGGCGCTGGTGCCGGTGCTTGCCGGAGAGATCGGTGAATATGATTGCGCCGATGACTTTATTGATCCCCTTATGAGCGAGCTGGATTCTCTGGGCATTGGCTACCTGGCCTGGACCTGGAATGGCTATAACTGTGGCTCTACGCCTTCGCTGATTACTACCCAGGATGGAACCTCTGGCACGCCTACGGCCTATGGGCAGGGATACATGCAGCATCTCATCGCGCTGGCCGGAGGGTCAGTACCCACGCCCACACCCACATCGGCGAGCACACCCACGCCGACACCGACGCCGGCCAATACGCCCACACCTGCCCCGACCTCAACTGCGACGCCGGTATCCGGTGCAAGCTGCAAAGTGACCTACGCCATCACGAATCAGTGGCCGGGAGGCTTTGGAGCCAGCCTGACGATTACCAATACTGGCACAACAACAATCAATGGCTGGAGTTTGCAATTCACCTTCCCCAACGGGCAGACGATCACGCAACTCTGGAATGGGAACTACACGCAGAGCGGGAGCAACGTCACCATTACCAATCTTTCGTATAACGCGTCAATACCGCCCGGTCAGTCTCTCAGTTCGGAACCAGGGTTCAACGGCTCCTGGAGCGGCAGTAACCAGGCTCCGACTGCCTTCACCCTCAATGGATCGGCGTGTAGTACCGCGTAGCCTTCACCTCTCCATTTTCGCTCAGGGCGAACGGTAGCCGGCCGCTCGCCCTGACGCTTCTCTCTACTCTGTGCATCGTACGTGAGAAGCCTGTGTGCAAGGAGGAACAGAAAGACATGCCGTCTCTTCAGACAGATCTGATAAGGAAGTTACGACCGTTTCATCGAGGCGCGAGGGTTCTGGGAGTAGTTGCGCTGCTCCTGACTTCGCTCGGTATTTCTCTGCTGGTGATGCATGCCACAACGCACGCCGCCAGCGGCCTTGTTCTGGAATATGCCGACGCTACAACGTCCGCGACTACCAATACACCTCGCCCCCACTTCGAAATCGTCAATAACACGACGTCCAGTGTCTCCCTGAGTAGTCTAACCATCCGTTACTGGTATACTGAGGATGGCACTCAATCGCAGCAGTTTGCATGCGACTACGCGTTCGTGGGTTGCAGCAATGTCACAGGGTCATTCGTCTCGATGAGCAGCCCGACCAGCACCGCGGATACCTATCTTCAGGTGGGCTTTACCAGCGGAGCTGGTAGCATTGCTGCGAACGGGAACAGTGGAGAAATTCAGACACGCTTTAACAAGAGCGATTGGAGCAATTATAACCAGGCGAATGACTATTCCTGGAACCAGAACCAGACGAGCTACGCACCCTGGAATCAGGTAACGCTCTACCTCAATGGCCAGCTTGTCTGGGGCACCGAACCCGGTGGCGCTACCGCGCCGACACCAACGCCAACATTCACGCCAACGCCGATCCCTACGGCCACGCCGGTCCCCACGGTAACTCCAACGGGTACGCCTGTATCGGGCGGCACAGGCGGCTGGACAACCAGCGGAACAAAGATTCTGGCTCCCAATGGATCGCAGTTTGTGATCAGTGGGATCAACTGGTATGGGTTCGAGACCCCTGACTATGTTGCTCATGGTCTGTGGTCGTATGATATCTCGACGATCCTGAACATGGTCAAGTCCTACGGCTATAACACCCTACGTATTCCTTTCTCCAACCAGATGTGGGAATCCGATCCGGTGCCTCAGAACGATGTGGGCTGCTCCTCCTGTGTTGGCCTGCACGCGCGCGATATCCTGGCAAAGATCATCAACTACGCCGGCTCAATCGGTTTGCACGTAATTCTGGACGACCATCGCTCGGAGGCAGGCGAGTCGGCTGAGCAGAGCGGATTATGGTATACCTCAGCTTATCCAGAGAGTAGCTGGATTAACGACTGGATAAGCGTCCAGCGCTGGGTGCATGGCATTGCCCAGACCGAAGGCGCGACCGACACGGTTACGGTCAATTACCTGGCCTCTGACGGCCTGCCCATTGTGCTGGGGTACGACCTGCGCAACGAGCCGCACGTGCAGGGAACCTACCCGAACGAATATAATACGGGCGCGTCGTGGGGATCAGGCGATGGCATCAATCCCGCGACCAACCCCAATCCCAATCCCTTCTCTCCGTCCTGCGTGAGCAGCTCTAGCTGCCTGGATTGGCGTCTGGCGGCGGAGCGAGCTGGCGATAGCATCCTGGGTGACGCAGCCGCGCATGGCTGGAGCTATCCGCTGCTGTTCGTGGAAGGCGTTTCTGCTTATCCTACCGCCAGCGGAACGCAGGCGGCAGGCCCCTACAACGGCACGTGGTGGGGCGGTGATCTGCAAGGTGTCAATGGCAACAGCGGCAACGCGGGCGCGCCGATTGTGTTCAATGCAGGTGGCAATGCCAGCAGCCTGGGTCCGGCTGTCAATAATCAGGTCGTTTATTCGGCTCACGAATATGGACCAACGCTTTATCAGCAGAGCTGGTTTAACAGCAGCACATGCTATAAGAGCGGCTGCTCAAGCTCCAGCCTGGTTGATGTCTGGAATAGCAACTGGGCCTATATCGCCACGCCCAATGGGATCAACCCAAGCTGGCCGGGCCATTCCAGCTATCCCTGGAGCAATACTGGAGCGGCGCCCTATACATCGGCGCCTGTGTGGATCGGCGAATTCGGTACTGGCAACAGCAGCAGCGACCTGGTTTCGAGCGGAGCCGGCTCGCAGGGCCAGTGGTTTACCGATCTGATCAATTTCATCCACAGCAGCTACGGCAGCGGCGGCTCTGGCATAGCGGTCAGTAACCTGGACTGGACCTACTGGGCGCTTAACGGTGAGGATAGTTTCGCATTGTTGAACGGCTCGTACAACGGGCTGGCTAATCCAACCAAAGAGTACAGTTATCTGTGCTTCATCGAAACCGGCCCATTAGCGGTACCCTCTGGCAGTGGTAGTGGCCAGTGCGGGTCCACTGGAGCGCTGCCTGCTCCGCAATAAGCCTCATCTGTGATCGGAAAGTTGCTCAGA
>DATGKW010000092.1:0-5062 GCA_035294465.1 Ktedonobacteraceae bacterium
GGGAGACACTCGAAGATAAGAAAGAGCGCGTGCTTGCCGGAGGGAGAAAGACGATTACTGATTTTCTCTTATCCTCCGTTGAAGGCTCTGTTGATGATCTGAGAGACATTCTTGTACAGTGGTTAGAGTGGCTAAGGGAAACCAGCAAAGAGCCAGTTTAGCGCCAGCCGCTCCTTCAGGTATTTGCCCCAGATGGATTAGCACCCACAACCATCTGTGGGCGGTCCTGCCAGCGTGCCCAGTCGGCGCTGATTGCGGCGGCGGTTTGCAGCAGCAGGGGAAGATACTCTCCGGTCAGCGTCTCCATGCTGGTTTCGGCCGCGTGAACGCTCACATTCAGCGCGGCCACTACGCGGTTTGTGCCGTCGCGCAGAGGAGCGGCAATCGAGCGAATTCCGTAGGCCAGATGTTCGTCAGAGAGCGCCCATCCTCTTGTGCGCACTTCGCACAGAACACGATCACGTTCTTGCTTTTCCGGCCTCCACAGGGGCGCGATGCCGGAGCGGCTGGGCATGGCGAGGACACGCTCTAGCTCGTCCGCTGGCAGTTCGGCGAGCAGAACTTTGCCGAGCGAGGTCTGAAGAGCCGGGAAGCGTGTGCCGATGGTCACCGCAATGGTAATGATTTTCGGCACAGCCACCCGCGCGACGTAAACAATGTCGGAGCCGTCAAGCTGCGCGATTGATGAGGACTCGTGCGTGTGCCCCACAAGCTCTTCCATGTGCGGACGCGCGATATCCCAGATATTGATTGAGCCGATATAGGCCATGCCAAGCTCCAGAACTCGCGGGGTGAGGGCAAAGCCGCCCTGAGCGGCGCGGACATATCCTAATTCTTCAAGCGTGAGCAGCATGCGGCGGGCCGTTGGTCGGGCAAGACCGGTGGCTGCAGCTACCTCGCTGAGCGTCATCATTGATCGGTTGGGTCCGAACGACCGGATAACATCCAGACCGCGTGCCAGCGCTTCGATAAAATCCGGTCCCGTTTCGCTACGCATGTCTTCTCCCTGATCGCGCATCAACGCTTATCTGTGTAGATAGTTGATGTTTTTCGCTGTGCGTTTATCGTAGCAGAAACGGTGTCTGGTGTCCAGGTTGATGCATCCCTGGCCCCAGCCTGTCTGTGAGCCGCTCAACGGAAGAGGAGTGATGACGGTGGGATCCCTCCGTCATCACTCCTCTTCCGTTTGACGAGCGCCTGATGCGCGAAGAGTGGAGAAAAACGCGCCTGTTACGATATCCTGGCGTCGCCGGGGCTAGTGGAAGACCACCGCGGTCAGTGAATAGGGGGCGAGCACCTGCGAGCCGGCATCTCTGCCATGCTCATAGGTTACACTGACCGATGTGCTGTTCTCGCCATAGGAATACACAGTGGCGTTCCCGAAGCCCGCACAGTTCAAGCCTGAGAGCGTGACGTCGTAGGTTGTGCTGGGGTCGGTGTTGACCAGCAGAACCGCAATTGAGCCGTCCCAGCGTCTGACCGCAAACGCCTGCACCAGGCTCTGGCTGGACGTTGTGGCGACGATCCGGCCAAAGGGGCTGACCACCTTGCTGACGATCTGCAAGCCATAGTAAGCAGGGAAGGGCGTCTCAGCAGGCGGTTCGCTGATGCCCCCGCTCGATCCGCCGCTTGAAAGCAGGCCATAGTCGCCATAATCAGTTGTGCCATAGAGGCTCGAACTGTTGTTGGTCCCGGTTGTGATGCCGTTGTGGACATCCCACCAGTCCACGTTAGCAACGCCGTTCTGCAGCCAGGTCATATAGTCTTCGGCCAGGTAGAGCGCGTTGACCAGGCTCGTTGTCTGCTTGCCAGGATTGTAGGAAACCGAGTTAGTCTCGGTGACCATGATCTGCACGTCGCTGGCGTGTGCGCCGCAGTACTCGTTAAGTTCGGAGCGTACTGTAGAGATCATCGAAGGAATGCTCGGTGTATAGCTGACCGGCGTACTTTCGCCGTTGGCCGGTGCTCCCAGCAGGCCCGCGTCGCTCTCGCCTGTTGGTCCCTGCGGATACCAGTGGAGAATCACAAAATCGGCAGATGAGCAGGCGATGGGCAGGACAGTATCGTTCCAGGGTTGCGGTGAAGTAGCGCTGGTCACACCATCGGGCCAGTTGCCCGGCGTGGTGAGCACGAGGCCAATCTTGATGCTGGGATCGACCGCCTTCATAGCCTTGCTATAGGCCACGAAATTGTTGGCGTAACTGGCAGGGCCGGGAGGGTTAAGGTCATATTCCCAGTTGCCACCATACGTCGAGTTGCCGTATACCTCGTTGCCGATTTCCCAGTACTTGACGCCGTAGCGATGGCCGGTGCTGCTGCCCCCCGCGTAGGTTGGCACCGGACCATTGTAATTCGGGCCGCCTTCGTTGGCGTACTGAACCCAGCCCGCTGCTTCCTGGGGCGTGCCGGAGCCGTAGTTGATCGTAATCATTGCCTGCGCGCCGGTCGCGTGGACAACGCCCATAAAGGCGTCGAACGTATTACTAGGGGCGGCATAGCTCATATTCGGCACAACCGTGTTCGATTGCCAGTGGTAGACATCCGAGGTTGAACCTCCGGGATAGCGCATGATTTTTACGCCGTCGGCTCTCAGCAGGCCGGGCAGAGCCGGGTCGAGCAGGTTGTTGCTATCCCATACTGCGTCATTGACGCCAATGGCCGTGGGAGAGAGCGTGCTGAGCGTTTGATGGAGATTGACTGTGACCTGCGCGCTGGTCGCGCTGGTATCGGCATACGCCGGAGCGGTCCCGGTTATCAGCAGAAGCGCGCAAACTAGAAGGAATGCCCCGATCCAGTTTTGCCAGCGTCTGTGCTGGCGTGGATACATCAGTTGCTTTGACTTCATGTCTTTCAGTTCCTTCCCGATAAAAAACGAATGTAACCTTGAGAGTGCTCTCGCAAGTTGCTTCCATAAGTATATGGAGAACCGTTTTTCTTGTCAAGGCAGGAGCCGCGAGCTTGCCTACGGCTCCTGCGACTTGACACAGGCTCGGCAGTCGGGTATTATCTTATTAATGGACATCTGTCCGTTCTACGGACACCATGGAATCGCGAGCATAAGCCCTTTGAAGTCAGGTATCACAGTACGGCTGGCGGGATGCAAGCGAAGGCGCCGGGTGATCAACTATCGAGGCAGCTTCCTACGGCCTGCTTCGCGCCCTGAAGCCGCGACACAAAGAGGTGAGCAACATGAGCCAGGTCTCAGCAGCAAACAGCAGTCCCTTTTCTCCTGGTCGCCCGGTGGTGTTCCGCAATGCCATCGTGCTGACCATCGATCCCTCGCTTGGCATGATCGAAGGCGGGGATGTCCTCGTCACCGCTAACCGCATTGCTGCCGTTGGGCGGCAACTTGCCGTTCCCGATGGCTCTGTAGAGATCGACGCGGCCGGCGGCATTCTTATGCCTGGAATGGTTGATACGCATCGTCACATGTGGCAGACGGCGCTGCGCGGATTCGGCGCGGACTGGACGCTGACGAACTATTTCCAATTCTACTATCTCAATTGGGGCAAGATCTTCCGTCCCGAAGATATTTATGCCGGAAATCTCCTCTCCGCGATTGAGGCCATCGACGCCGGAGTCACGACCTCGGTTGACTGGTCTCACGGCTTACAAACAGTCGAGTATGCGGACGCGGCGGTTGACGCGCTTGAAGCGGTGCCGGGCCGTTTCGTTCTCGCGTATGGCAACCTGCTCGGCGCTCCCTGGGAGTGGACAAAGACCCCCGAATTCGCCGATTTCATCAAGCGCCGCATCGATGGGCATGGAGATAGGCTGGGTATGCAGCTTGCCTTTGACGTGACCGGCGACCCGACCTTCCCCGAAAAGGCTGCCTTCGAGGCCGCGCGCGAGTTCAATTTGCCCGTGACGACTCACGCGGGCGTGTGGGGCGCTACCAATGACAATGGCATCCGCTTAATGCACGAACATGGCTTCATGACCCCTTCTACCATCTATGTCCACGCCGCCACACTGTCCGAGGATTCCTATCAGCGCATCGCGGCTACCGGCGGACATACCTCGATCTCCACTGAGAGCGAAGATAACGCCGGCCAGGGCTACTCGCCGACGTGGCAGCTCAGACGGTACAACATTCCGGTCTCCCTTTCGATGGACACCAGCGTCTGGTGGAGTGCCGATCTCTTCTCGGCAATGCGCGCAACACTTAACGCCGATCGCGCTATTGAGCACCTGGAAGCGCACAAGCGTAACGAAACCGTCACGCTCAGCCATCTGCGCGCCGAGCAGGTCGTAACCTGGGCTACGCTCGGAGGCGCTGAGGCGTTGGGCATGGATCGCGACATTGGCAGCATTACCGTCGGGAAGAAAGCTGATCTTGTTTTGATTAAGAATGACCAGTCGCCGGTGATGTTCCCAATCCTCCACCCCTACGGACACATCGTGTTCCAGGCAGGACGCGGAGATGTGCATACGGTCATGGTGGATGGCAACGTCGTCAAATACGACCACCGCCTCCTCAATATCGACCTCACCAGAGCCAGGCAAGCAGTCGCAAAGACCGTCGAGTACGCGCGGGCGCAGATGGGCGAGCAAGCCTGGATCGCGGCCATGAATCCCGAAAAAGCCGCTGTCGAGTTGAGAGAGAACCCGTACACCTATACTGACAAGGCACGCGCACAACAAAAAGATGCATAAGCATCAAGAAACGCTGAATGGTTTTCCTCCTGATCACACAGCGCGTGGGTGTTTCGTGGTGATGGAGGGCTGGTCAGCCAGCAAGAGGCCCACGCTGAAGCGGGGCAGGACCCGCTCAAGCGGCCCTCTCTGGCGGTTTTCGCGCATGTGGTGCATAGTTTCTCAGGTCTGGCTGTGGAATAGCCGGCTGGTCAGCCAGCAAGAGGCCCACGCTGAAGCGAGGCAGGACCCGCTCAAGCGGCCCTCTCTGGCGGTTTTCGCGCATGTGGTGCATAGTTTCTGATGACATTGAGGAGAAGATACGATGCTCAACACCGAGATGCCAGCGGCAGTGATCCACACTCATGCCGCCCCACCTGCCTATCGTATGCGGCCCGTGCCTCGCCGGGGGAACGGGCAAGCTCTG
>DATGKW010000093.1:0-4418 GCA_035294465.1 Ktedonobacteraceae bacterium
ACGCTCTTTGCACCATTGAACCCAACGGAGCCACTATGGGGACGCTAGCGGAAACCCATTCATCCCGCTATAGAGGACCGCTTCAGCGTGTCCTGTCCCGCTTTAGCGTGGACCGCCAACCCTGTACGAATGTTGCAAGAATCTGGACCTGTCCGATGGAAGCGGCGGGCCTTGCGTGATTGGCTTCAATGGATTTTGCGAGCGTTTGAGGAGCCATGATGATGACAACGACGGCACAGCCTGTGGAAGTGTTTTGTTCGTATGCCCACAAAGACGAAGACCTCTGGCAGGCGCTCAAGAGCCATCTGAGCAGTTTACAGCGCCAGCATGTGATCTCTCTCTGGTATGACCGCGAGCTACTGCCGGGCATGGATTGGGCGCGGGAAATCGATGAGCGCCTGAATAGCGCCCGGCTCATTCTTCTGCTCATCAGCGCATACTTTCTGGACTCCGATTACTGCTATGGCATCGAGATGCGGAGGGCTATGGAGCGGTATGGAGCTGGCGAGGCGTGGGTCGTACCGGTGCTGCTGCGCGCCGTGGATTGGCAGGACGAGCCGATTTCGCGCCTGCAAGCCCTGCCTACCAACGGGCGGCCAATCACCAGTTGGACCAATCGAGACGAGGCATTTACGGACGTGGCGAAGGGCCTGCGTAAGATCATAACCAGGCTCTCATCGCCAGCTACCGCCGCGCCGCCGCTGATCACGCCGCCCGTCTGGAACGTCCCCTTTGCGCGCAATCCTTTCTTCAGCGGGCGCGAAGACTTGCTCACACGCCTGAGCGCGCAGTTGCAGGGCGAGCAGCGCGCGGCAATCGGGCAAACGCAGGCAATCAGCGGCCTGGGCGGAATCGGCAAGACGCAACTGGCCACCGAATATGCCTATCGTTACCAGCAAGCGTACCAGTTCATCCTCTGGGCGCGGGCCGATAACGTCGAGGCCCTCAACGCCTCGTATGCCGAGATCGCTGTGCATCTCAAGCTGGCCGAGAAGGATGCGCAGGACCAGGAAGTCATCGTGCAGGCCGTGAAGAACTGGTTGCAGCGTCACCGCGCCTGGCTGCTCATCCTGGACAATGCCGATCAGCCAGAGATACTGACGCCGTTTTTGCCACCGCTCGTGGGCGGGCACGTTCTGATCACCACGCGGGCCGCCGACCTGAGCAACCTGGGTCTGGGAATAGCCGATTCCCTGGTGGTTGAAACGTTCAGCATTGAACGCAGCGCGCTCTTCCTGCTGCACCGCGCCAACCTGCTGCCCCTCGCAGCCCCTCTGGATCAGGCCAGGCAAGAGGAGCAAGAGCAGGCGCGGCAGATCAGCGAGGAACTCGGCGGCCTGCCCCTGGCGCTGGATCAGGCGGGCGCGTATCTCAGAGCTACGCGGGCCAGTCTCGCCACCTATCAGCAGCTTTATCGGCAGCGGCGCGCCGACCTGCTCAGACAGCGCCGCAGCCAGGAGCATCCCGCGGCGGTTGCCACCACCTGGAATATCTCCTTCGAGCGCGTCGAGGCGGTCAATCCCGCCGCCGCCGAACTTCTGCGCTTCTGCGCCTTCCTCGCGCCCGACGCCATTCCCGAAGAGTTGCTTAGCAAAGGGGCCGCGCATCTCGGTCGCGTTCTCGCACCCGTCGCCACCGACGCCTATCGGCTGAACGAGGCTATCGAGGCCCTGCGCGCCTACTCGCTCATCGAGCGCGATCCAGGCAAGCGAGCGCTCAGCGTTCATCGACTCGTCCAGGCCGTGCTGCGCGACTCCCTGCCCGCCAGCAAGCGCAAACAATGGGAACGACGCGCCGTTTTTGCCCTTCAAGCGACTTTCCCCCAGGGCGATTTTGAAAACTGGTCGATCTGCGAGCGCTTGCTACCACATGCCCTGCTCTACGCCAACTGGCGCGGGCAAACGCAAGACGCAAATCTCAGAGCAGCTTCTCTGGCCTTCCGCGCAGGGTATTACCTGACGGAGCGCGGACGCTATGCGGAAGCGGAACGGCTTCATATGCAAGCGCTGGCTCTGCGCGAGCAACAATTAAGCCCCGAACATCCAGATGTCGCCGTCAGCCTGAACAGTCTGGGTGCGCTCTATGAAAAGCAAGGGAAATACGCAGAGGCCGAACCGATGTTTCTCCGTGCGCTGGCAATTGCTGAGAAAGTACATGGACCCGGCCATCCTGCGGTTGCAGTCGCGCTCAGCAATCTGGCCACCCTTTACGGCGATCAGGGCAAGCAGGCGGAAGTCGAAGCCTTATATCAGCGCGCCCTGACCATCTGCACGCAGCAGCTAGGGCCAGACGACCCTGTTACCGCACTGTACCTGAATAATCTGGCCGTCCATTATATGCAGCAGAAGCAGTATGCAAAAGCCGAACCACTCTTACGAAACGCCCTCACGCTTTTCGAGCGGGAGTCGGGTCCTGACCATCCCCAGTACGCAACGAGCTTGAGTAATTTAGCCTATCTCTCTGCCGAGCAAGGAAACCTTGCCGAGGCGGAGGCGCTCTTCCTGCGCGCGCTGGCCATCGAGGAAAGGCATTTAGGGACTGAGCACCCGGATACGGCAAGGAATCTGTTCAATCTGGCCCATGTATACATCGAGCAAGGGAAATATACAAAAGCTGAGGAGTTCTTAAAACGCGCCCTTGCGATCTATGAACAAACATTGGGGCAGGAGCATCCCTCCACTCAGAGTATGCGCCAGCAGTATCACCAGTTGCAGCAACACATGCGAGCCGACCGGACACAGACGTAGGCCAGCCAGCAAGACGCAGACACGCATCCAGCCACCCCAGGCCGGTGTTGCGTGATGCATCCCGTAGGACGTGCGTCCTGGGGGTGAGGTGTGTATTGTGTGCCACTGCCGGTCTACGTGCATCCTGAGGCCCACGGGATGCGCGACGAGACGGGGAGGCTGAAAAAGATGGCCTGTCAGGCGGTTTGAAGAGGATTTGTTCTCCTTGACCAACAAGCGGTCGATGGGTAGATGTTGAGATGAAGCAAGCAGTTGATGAGTAGATGTTCAAGAGTTGCGCTGGTAGAAAACGACCTTTCTCCTAATACTCTGGATAGCAACCATATTGAGAAGGCCCAACGACAACTGTATGCGCGCATGCAGTCGTCAGCGGAAAGCAGAAAGGAGCTTGCTCTCTGCTTGAGAGGATGAGAGCTTTTCGCTCTGCATGGCTCGCTCACTGGTTGCCCGATCTGTATGTCAAGATGAACGTTTATCGTAGTGGATAACACCTCTTCATGTCGGTATGTACTGTTGAGCGAGAGGATATCCATTGCAAGGAGGCTTGTATGGAGAAAAGACAGCCCATCGGTTTTCTCAAGAGAAATATGTTGCTTCTAGGGGTAAGTCTTGTAGTTGTCAGCCTACTGATCTCTATCTTCCATATCGTATCTCTTCACAACGCGCATGCATCGTCGCTCGCGCCGATGACTGTTCAGCAGCTTGCCGCGTCCGGCGAGGCAAAGTGTCTTCAGCCCCCACAACATAGCAACCTGAAGACCCTTTCGGATACGCAGTTGATTGAGTATGGTTTACCCCCTCACGCGGTCATTGACCAGGATCTCGCGCAATGGCAGCAGGCGCTGGCCTCTGCCGGGCATCGCAGTTGTGGCACTACTCCTACCGGGAGCGGGAGGACTCACCTGCTTCAGCCGTCGCAGCAAAAGGTGCAGCCGAATGCGAGTCTGCCCACCCAGTTTATCACAAATTGGTCTGGGTACGTGGTCCATGCTGCTCGCGGCACGTATAAGGCCGCAGAGGTCACCTTCAAGGTTCCCACGCTTAAGGCAGGTGCAAAAGGCGCTCATGTCTCGATCTGGGCGGGCATAGGCGACGGTTCCAGCCCCTTTAGCCTGGTCCAGGCGGGCGTTGACTCAACCCTGAACGCGAACGGCAAACAGTCCAACGTTTCCTGGTGGGAAGTGGTCTCAAATTCGCCGGGCAATACGAGTTTTCCTGAAGAGAATCTACCACTGGCGAAAGGGTTGCACAATGGAGATGATATCTGGGTCTATGTGAGCTCAAACCCCTCGAACGATGGCTTCGACCTGTTCTATATCGAGAACAAGACGACGCATGACTACAACTCCCACACCCTCCTTGGAGGACAGGATCTCTCTGATAGCGCGAGCGGGGAGTGCGTGGTTGAGAGGCCAAGCATCGGTGGTGGCCTGTCTTCTCTGGCCAACTTTGGGACCGAAGCAATGTCGCAGTGTGATTTGTATGTCGATGGCAACGCGGCCCTGAAACCAATCGGTGACTTTAATAGCCAGAAGATGGTCATGGTCAATAACAAGAGCACGTATGACCTGGACGCGGTCAGCGCCCTGACTGGCGGTCAGAACTTTACCGTCACCTACCTGAAACCGAATTGATAAGGGTAGGGAGCGGACAGGAGCCGGAGGCCAGCTC
>DATGKW010000094.1:0-18989 GCA_035294465.1 Ktedonobacteraceae bacterium
GAGAGCGCAAAGCGATACTGGCGAATCGCCGTCTGGGGATCGTGCAGATAATTGTCCCAGATCTGCAAAGCGCCGAGCGCGGCGAAGGCATACTCGATCATGTAGAATGGCAGACAATAGTAGTGCAGCGTTCCTTGCCAGCGATTGGAGCGCTCTACTTCCAGACCGCTCCAATCGATCTCCGGCAAATAGCGCTGCGAGAGTTCCGCCCATTTCTGCCGGCATTGCTCTGGATCGCTGCCCTGCTCAGGATGATCATAAACCCAGTGCTGGAAAGCATCACCCATAGTGATAAACGGCAAGTCGTTTGTGAGCACACTCTCTAGATGCTGGATGCGCAAACACCTTGCCTCCCGCTCTGTACAGAGACCGGCCTGATGCAGATGCATTCCCCCGATAAATTCCATGCTGGTCGATGCAACCTCAGCAAATTCTATCGGCACCGCCTCCTCTTTTCGCTGGTGGATGTAGGGCAGCGGAATGGTCTCAAAGACGTGAATGGCGTGCCCCATTTCGTGAAAGATTAACGGCATAACATCGGTAATCGAATTTACATGCCCAAAAACGAAAGGACGGCGCCGGACCTCCAGCGGCAGATTATAGCCACCATCCGCTTTATTCGGGCGCTCACCCAGATCGAAAAGCTGTTCTTGAAGCATGATCTCAAGGTAGCTTCCCAGCTGGAGATCAATGCGCCGAAAAACCGGGAGACACTGCTGCAGCAATGCATTAACATCAGAGATGCGACGCGGCTCCTCGCTCGCTCGTGGATCAACCTGCATATCCCAGGGGCGCAGCTTCTCCACACCAAGCAGCTTCCGCCGCTTCTCCCACAACTGGCTGGCCACCGGCACGATGACCCGTTCGACAGCATTGTGAAATGCCTGGCAATCAGCCGGCGTATAATCAAAACGCAGCAATTGTTTCCAGCGATAATCGCGGTAGTTCTCATACCCGGCATTGCGCGCAATCTGCTGCCGCAAGTGCATCTTCTTGATCCAGAGATCATCAAGCTTCTCCTGGTCCTCAGCTTCGCGCTCAGTAATAGCGCGCCAGGCTCGCTCTCGTTGTGTACGATCAGGACTTTCCAGGATGGGATACATAGCGGTTTTTGGCACCTCTTCTCCATTCCACCTGACCATTTGCGTCCCGCCAATCTGATAATATTCGTCACTTAAAGCCGTATCTTCGTTCAGCAGGGGCAGATTCTCTTCACGATAAAGCGCCGCTTCCGCGCGCAAGTTGCGCAGAGGAATAGCAAATCCCTCCGGCTCTAACCCACTGGCCAATAAACGCTCTTTGACCTGCTGATCCAGTACTTGCTGTGGAGTATAGACTTCTTCCATAAAGCGCTGTTTGCGCCGTGGGCGTTCTTCGTCCGCCGTATCCTGTGTGCATTCAATCTCCAGGCGCTTCATAGTCTCGTCGACCAGCGCAGTCAGATCAGACCAGCGGGCAACCCAGGGCTGGAGCGTCTCCGGCGAAAGAGGACTCTCCAGCAGCTCTCGATACCAGGGTTCGATTTCAGCCCAGCTCAAACGCTCAAACGCTTCGCTCGTCTGGGGGAGTGATGTAAACATAACTAAACCTTTCTTTGTTAATCGATTTCTGCTCGCTACATTATCCTTAATTGCTCTCTCATGCAACGCATAAGGAGAATGCCCGCCTAAGGGAGATTTGCTTTCAAGCCTCTTTACCTCCTTCCTTATTGCAACCGTTGATCGAGGATTTCATAGAGAACAACGGCGGTGGCTATAGCGACATTTAACGAATCACAGCTCCCGCTCATGGGAATACTCACCACAAAATCACACGCTGCCTGCTGCTCTGGCAGGAGACCCTGGCGCTCACTGCCCATGAGAAGGATGACAGGAGAAGGATACGTTACCTCTCTGTAGTGCAGCGCTGCCGCGTCCGAGGTACCGGCTACCGCATAGTGATGCTTGTTTTTCCACTCCGCGAATGCTCGAAAACTCGTTTTGACCAACCGCTGTGAGAAGATGGCTCCCATACTGGCCCGTAGCGCTGTCGGATCGTAGGGATCAGTAGCATGATCGAGCAAAAAGATCCCCCGGCAGCCAACTGCGTCACAACTGCGCAGAATCGTTCCCAGGTTGCCAGGATCTTGAATAGCCGCCAGAGCAACCCAGCAGTCTCCTACAGAGAGCTTGACCTGATGAAGCTGTTCCCACTTTTGAGAAATCACGGCCGCGATTCCTTGCGGCCCATCCTTCTGAGAAAAGCTCTCAAATGCTTCCGCGCTCACAAACATGACGGGGAATCCTCTAGCAGCGTGATCTCGCACCAGATCTCGCCCGCGTTGATTCTTTAATAACTCAGGAGCAACGATCACCTGGCGAACGCGCTCAGGGAACCGCAGCGCTTCAGTCACCAAGCGCAGCCCTTCGATCAAAGCAAGCCCTGTTCGTTCGCGCTCCGGTCGCTTTAGCAGCACTCGAATTTGCTTGATCTTAGGATTATTCCTGCTCATGATAAGAGTGTCGGTCAGCTCTGGCCGTCTCGTTTTATCGCGTGTACTTGACATGTTCTACACTTCTTCTTGCATAGGTACAGATTTTCTGGAAAAACTAAAGAACACACGCGATCTCATCTGCCAGGAGGCGCAGGAGTGAATGAATGTGAACCGGCCAGCAGGCAGAGAGATGGCGTACTGCCCGGTCACAGGAGAGAACTTACATACTCGAAAGAGGAAGAAAATGATGCACGAGAAACCTGCCTCGATCAAGAGGATCAATCGAGGTTAAGAAAACCCGTGGCACCATTGTTCTGCCGCATAAGCCAATGATGTGCCGGGCTTATGCGGCGGGGGTGCCTGTTACGCGTGTATGACCACGCTGACTGATGTATCCGAGGACTTTCACTATCCTCATTGCAACTAGAAATCTCATGAGACGATAATAACATGCTTCCTACATGCGCGTCAATCTCGCAATCGATATGCTTCCGGCAAAAATCGGGTGAGGATAGGAGTTGGTGGAGAATTGACGCTTCCTCCTTCAAGTGGTAGAGTGGAATCAGAAAAGACGCGCAGATAACAAGCTTATGAGAAACGAACTTCTAGACTGGTTCGCGCGCGAGGGACTTTTGCTCCAAAGCGTTTCCGCCTCGCCGGATGATCCCGACGACCCGGAGGTGAAGGTGGTGGTGCGCGCACCGATTATCGCTTTGAGCCGTCACCGCGACGACTTTCGCGAATGCCTGGACCCGGTGCTTTTTGGCTATCCAGAAAATTGCCTGGAGATGATGACCCTCGACGATTTCAACCAGTTTGTCTTGCAGTGGTTTGAGCGAGCTGTGCAGGCTGGCCTGGGGCGCTGCTTCGTGTGCAATAAACTCCTGGATACCAGTGGCGAGAAGCCCTGGGATGCTGTCTTTGTCAGCAAGGAAATGTATTGCTGGCTGCTGGTTCATTTCGATTGTAAACGCTACCTCAGCCGCGATCTCAAGGGGCGCAATCCGTTTGAGGTGCCGCTGCGGCAGCCGGAATTTTTTGATCTGCGTTTAGCATAGAGGCTGGTCAAGCACACATGGATAAAAGTGAAATTGCGAATGTGCTGGAGCAGGTAGCTGCTCTGCTGGAACTCAAAGAGGGCAGTAATGTCTTTGAGGTGCGAGCCTACCAGAACGCGGCGCGTTCGGTCAATTCGCTGGATGGCGATATCGAGGAGCTGACCCGCGCAGGCAAGCTGAAAGGCACGCCCGGCCTGGGCACGACGATTATCAAGCGCATTGAAGAGCTGGTCAACACCGGCAAAATGGCTTTCTACGAAGAGCTGGTCAACAATACACCTGCCATCAAACTGGAGATGATGCGCATCCCCGGCGTAGGACCAAAGAAGATCAATGCCATCTATAACCAGTTGCATGTCAATTCGATTGATGAACTGGTGCAGGCTTGCCAGGAACATCAGGTAGCGAGCCTGCCCGGCTTTGGCAAAAAGACCGAAGAGAAAATCTTGCAGGGCATCGCTTTCCTTGCTCAGCACTCCGACCGCCATCTTTATTCAGAAGTCGAGGAGCAGGCACGGCTGATGCAAGAGGCGCTTTCGAGCGTGCCCGGCATCGTGCGTATGCAGGTGGCCGGCAGCTTGCGGCGCAGGCGCGAAACGGTCAAGGATATCGACATGGTGATCAGCGTCGCCGACGATGCCAGCGACGAAGTACGCGCAAAGATCATGGAGGTGTTTACCAGCCAGCCCAACGTGCAGATCATTACCGGCAAGGGCACGACCAAATCGAGCGTGGTTCTAGCAAAAGGGATCAATATGGATCTGCGCGTGGTTGGTGACAGCCAGTTCCCTTATACCCTGCACCATTTCACCGGCTCCAAAGAGCATCACATTCCCCTGCGCAGGCGCGCGCTCAGTATGAACATGACCATCAATGACTACGGTCTCTTTCGCGGCAAAGAACCGCACCTGGAACTGGTACCATGCAAGGATGAAACGGAGCTCTATGCCGCGCTTGGCCTGGATTATATCGAGCCGGAGCTGCGCGAGGATATGGGCGAGATTGAAGCTGCCGCGCGCCATCAGTTGCCAAAGCTGGTGCAGGAAAGCGATCTCAAGGGCGTGCTGCACACTCACTCGACCTGGAGCGACGGGCACAACTCTCTTCGCGAAATGGTCGAGGCTTGCTTAAAGCGTGGCTACACCTATCTTGGTATGTCGGATCACAGCAAGACCGCAGCCTATGCGGGCGGTTTGAACGAAGATGCTTTGAAACGCCAGCATGAAGAGATTGATCGGCTCAACGAGGAATACAAGGGGCGCATACGCATTTTCAAGGGCATCGAGTGCGATATCTTGCGCGATGGAGCGCTCGACTTTTCCGACGAAGTGCTATCCACGCTGGATTTCGTTGTAGCCTCGATCCACAGCCAGTTCAATCTCTCCCAGCAAGAGCAGACCCGACGCGTACTGCGCGCCATCGCCCATCCCTACGTCGATATCATCGGTCATCCCACCGGGCGCTTGCTCCTGAGCCGAGAAGGCTATCCTATCGACCTCGACGCCGTAATCGACGCTGCGGCCGAGCATGGGGTCTGTATTGAGATCAACGCCCACCCTTCGCGCCTCGACCTGGACTGGCGCTATCTCCACCGGGCGCGCGAGAAAGGCATCAAGATCCCCATCAATCCCGACGCCCATGCTGCCGATGGCATCGACGTGATGCGCTACGGTGTGTATATCGCGCGCAAGGGCTGGCTGCGAGCGAGCGATGTGCTGAATACAATGAGCGCGGAGGAAATTGAAGCATTCTTCCGGGGACGGCGCAAATAGACTTGGCAGGGTGTGAGATAATAGAGCCAGTGGCTCGTTGTCGTGTTGTTTGGAAAGGATTGAGTGTTTTATGGCAAACCCAACAGAGTTGGCTATTAGCCCGCGTGAAATAACCGGAAAGGCGACAAAACGCTTGCGCAAAGCTGGCATCATTCCGGCCAATATTTTTGGTCGCGGCGAGGCCCCGCAGGCGGTTCAGTTGGATGCCCTGACGTTTGATGGATTGCGCCGCAAGCACCATACAACCGGTGTTATGGCCCTGCGGCTCGCAGATTCAAACAAGACGCAGACTGCCCTGATTCGTCATATCCAGCGTGATCCGCGCAGCGGCAAGATTTTGCACATCGATTTCTTCCGCGTCAGTTTGAGCGACCGCATTACCGCTAAAGTTCCGCTGCGCTTTGAAGGGACCGCGCCCGGCGTAAAGATCGAGGGTGGTGTCCTGCTGCATCTTCTGGATGCCCTGGAAGTGGAATGCGCGGCAGGCGATATTGTGGAGGCTCTTGAGGTAGATATCTCTTCGCTGGAACACATCGATGATACGCTCCATGCGAAAGATATATCGCTGCCTCCCAATTACACCTTGCTGACTGATCCCGAAGAGCCGGTGGTCAAAATAACTCCGCCGAGAGTCGAAGCTGAGGAAGCCGCCGAGGCTCCTGCAGAAGAAGCTGCTGGGGAGGCTTCTAAGGCCGAGGCCCAATCTGAGAGCGCCGGGTCCTGACGATTCTCAGATAGTTGGAAAATGAGCGGTAGACATGCGAATTGTCATTGTCACTGACCAGTATCCCCCTATGGTTGGTGGGGTGCCTACTGTCACGCAGCAACTGGCAACGGACCTTGCTAGCCGCGATCACCAGGTCTGGGTTGCCGCGCCAAGCTATGGTTCGCGTGATATATATCGGATCGAGCAAAAGGTGCGTGTCTATCGCTTCTCTTCCTTCGAGTGGCCAACATACGAAGATCTGCGCATCGCTTTTTTGCCATTTATCCCCATGCGCAACCTTTTGAAAAAGGCCGATCCTGATGTGATTCACATTCACTCGCCCGTGGTTCTGGGCAACATCGCTCAAATTCTGGCAGGAGGGCTGCGCAAACCGGTGATCGCGACAAATCATTACCTGCCGATTAACATGAGTCGCTCACTCACCGGCGATTCGGTTTTTAGCAAATCATTCAGCAATGCCAGCTATTCCTATCTGGTCCATTTTTGCAACCGCTGCGAGTACGTCACTGCCCCCACTGCTACAGCGCTCAACCTGCTCTACGAACACGGTCTGCGGGCTCCCGCCCGTGCGATCTCCAATGGCATCGATCTTAAACGTTTCAGCCCCGGCCCGCGCGACGAGGCCCTCAGAGAGCGGCTGCATCTTCCTGCCGACCTCCCATTGATCCTTTCGGTCAATCGCCTGAGCCAGGAGAAGCGTATCGAAGTGTTGATCGAGGCCGTGAGCAAAATGCGCGAGCCAGCTCATCTGGCCATCGCCAGCACTGGACCTGCCGAAGCCGAGTTACGCGCGAAAGTAGATGAACTCCAATTATGGGATCGCGTCAGCTTTCTGGGATTTATCAGCGAAGCCGACCTTGTTTCGCTCTATCGCCTGGCGGATATCTTTGGGATCGCGTCAGAGGCCGACTTGCAGAGCCTGACCACTATGAATGCCCTGGCCTGCGGCCTGCCGGTAGTGGCTGCCAATTCTTACGCCTTGCCCGAACTGGTCCATCATGAGGAGAACGGTTTCCTTTTCACGCCTGGCAATAGCGCGGAGATGGCCTGTTATCTGGATCGCCTGGTACACGACGCCAATCTACGCGCCAGAATGGCAGAGAAGGGCCTGGAAATTATCGCCGAACACGACAAAACAAAAGTCCTGGTGGAATGGGAAACGCTCTACCGCCGCCTCTCAAATGAATTCATCGAGGCCAAAGAGCGCCGCCAACGCCTGCGCCTTGCCCGCAAAAATCCCCATTATCAACGCCCCTTAACCCACCTGCCGCGTATCGTACGCACCGGACCGCTAATCGATAAGCGTTGATTCTTCAGGAAAGCGGCGTGCTGCCCAACTTCGTCAGGCCCTCAGTAATAGCGCCCGCCACATTGGTTTCAGCGGTTGTACGGGCGACACGCAGAGCATTCTTGATGGCTTTGGCCTTCGAGCGGCCATGAGAAATAATCGCAGAACCGTTCACCCCTAGCAAAGGAACGCCACCATACTCAGCATAATCGAGGCGCTTGACCAATTTGCGCAGGCGCGGACGGATGACGGCTCCGGCCAGCTTGCCCGTGAGATCGCTGGCAATCTGAGCCTTGATCAAATCAAGCAGTGTTTCCGATAGACCCTCGCTCAGCTTGAGCACAACATTGCCCACAAAGCCATCGCAGACAATGACATCCGCGCCGCCAGAGGGAATGTCTCGTCCCTCCACGTTGCCGGTAAAGTTCAGACCCAGGGTGGCCGCGTTCTGCTTCAAGAGTTGATGGGCTGCCTGCACCTGCTCATTGCCCTTGCCCTCTTCCTCACCGTTAGCCAGCAGAGCGACGCGCGGCGAGGCTACCTTGAAGATGCGTTCCATATAAATCGATCCCATCACGGCGAATTGCAGGAGATACTCAGGCTTGCAGTCTGTATTCGCGCCCATATCGATAACCAGGCAGATACCATCTTTTGTGGGGAAAACGCCTCCCAGGGCGGGCCGCTCCACGCCGGGCAGGCGCTTCAACGTAAAGAGCGAAGCCGCCATCATTGCGCCGCTATTCCCGGCTGAAACAGCTCCCAGGGCCTCGCCATCTTTCACCAGCTGGAGAGCGCGCACCATAGAGGTATGTTTATTCCGCGCAGCGCGGGCGGGATCATGTTCATCCATGGGAATAACTTCGTCGGCGTGGATAATGGGCAGGTCAAGACCCTGGGTTTCGTATTTAGCAAGCTCAGCCTTAATTAACTCTTCCTTACCAACCAGACACACCCCCACTCCATATTCGCGGGCGGCCTCAACAGCGCCCAGCACAGTCTCTCCTGGAGCATGATCTCCCCCCATAGCATCCAGGGCAACACGAACATTCGCGCTCATACGCTCTTCCTTAAATGCAACTCAAGCTACGGCTCGCCAATCGTTCCTTTAACCAGGTCCACCAGGTGGTCCAGATCAAACGGTTTGTAAACAATATGCACAACACCGGCTTTGCGGAACTCCTCGGCCTCTTTGTCCGCGTCCAGAAAAGCAGTGACCACAATAACTGGTATATTGAAGGACCCCATCTCCATCAATTTCAACTCGTCCCGCCCGTCCAGATACTGCATCATCAGGTCCAGAAGGACAAGGTCAGGCTTGACTTCGGTGACAGCATCATAGAAACGCAAGCTCTGCGTTACCATATGCGTCTCATATCCTTCGTCCGCCAGTGCCTCCCGCAGCAAATCAGCAATGGTTGGATCGTCATCCATGATTAAGATTTTCTTCGACATCGGCTACCCCCTCATAGTATGTCTTTACCTGCTGGCTCAGTTACATACCTGTATTATAGCATGCCCAGGCACTTTGATATCCTTTGAGATCTCTCCTCGCTTGACGTTTTTTCTCGTAGAAGTTAGGATAATCTCAACCAGTATGATGGCCCGTATACATAACAGCGTCCCGGCCACCCCACAGAGGTCAGTATGGCATCCTGGTCGCTGAACGACCACTGGATTGCCTCCGGCGGAACAGACAATCTGATACACGGGTGGCAAGCAACCTGCCAAAAGATGGGTCATGAAGCCACCTCGCACAGTACCGCCAGCGAGCAGATTTGACGACTCTCCATTTCCGGAGTATGATACATGCATTCTAATGAAAATAAAGCTACCTCTGTATGCATTTGATGCATAAAATGACTGATGGCGTGTGCAGAAAAACGGAGCCGAAAAAAGAATAGAGCAAGAGAATCAGGCAGGGATAACAACAGGTCTGGCAGATAGCAGATAACGGAGCTTCTATGGCACTTTCTCCTCGCTATTGCGATACTTGTGGAGCCGCGAATCGTGTGCAGGCCACCTTTTGCTTCTCCTGTGGTCAGTTGCTTCGCGCTCACAGCACAACAAACGCCTCCCCACAAACGGGCCTCCTGCCCGCCAGTCACTTATTGAAGCAGCGTTATCGCGTGCTGGTCCAGGTAGGCAAGGGTGGGTTCGGCGCGGTTTACAAGGCGGCCGATTTGCAGTTTAGCAACCGCCTGGTAGCCATTAAAGAGATGAGCCAGCAGAATCTCACGCCCCAGGAACTAGTCGAGGCAACGATAGCCTTCAAGCGCGAAGCAACGCTCCTGGCCAGCCTGACGCATCCCAATCTGCCTCGTATCTATGAACAGTTTACGGACGCGGGCCGCTGGTACCTGGTCATGGATTTTATTGAGGGCGAGACATTAGAAGACTACATCCTCAAGATACCCGGCGGGAAGCTCCCGGTCGAGAAAACGCTCTCAATCGGGCTTCAGGTCTGCAGCGTGCTGGAATATCTGCATAGCCGCCAGCCTCCGATTATTTTCCGCGATCTGAAGCCTGCTAATATCATGTTCACTCCGTCAGGACATATTTACCTGATCGATTTTGGCATTGCCCGCCACTTTACGCCAGGCCAGAGCCGCGATACCGTCGCGCTTGGCTCAGCGGGCTACGCCGCGCCCGAACAGTATGGCAAATCGCAAACAACCCCACGCACGGATATCTACGCCCTGGGCGCGACTCTGCACGAATTATTGACCGGTCTCAATCCCGCAGACTCGCCGTTTCACTTCGCTCCAATTCATCTTCCGCCGCACCCCGCGCACACCGAGCTAGAACAACTGATTGCGCGTATGGTCGAGGTAGATGCAACGAAGCGGCCGGCAAGCATTGCACTGGTTCACCAGGCTCTGGAACATATCGTTATCTTGCGTGCCTCGCAACCGGTCCCTCATCACCCAGCCGCCGGCCAGGTCGCAGGCAGCTACCATCTATTACAGGGTCAGGCTCAGAAACGTGGAACGACACAGGTCCATTCAGCGTTTGTGCCTCGACTCCTGAGCAATACCCGCTTTGTCGGCAGCAAACACACCAGCCGGGTGACTTCGGTAGCCTGGTCGGCTCGCGGCTCGCGGATTGCTTCGGCCAGTTACGATAAAACGGTGCGCGTATGGGATGCCGCGAACGGGAACAACCTGACGACGTACCAGGGGCACTGGGATCGCGTGCTCACCATAGCCTGGTCGCCCGACGGCAATCTCCTGGCCTCGGCTGGCAATGATGGCACCGTGCAAATCTGGGACCCGGCAACAACGAACCTGGTTCTGACGTACCGCGAGCACTCGCAGCCAGTGCTGGCTCTGGATTGGTCGCCCGATGGCAAGCGGATCGCTTCGGCCTGCGAGGACAAAACCATCCACGTCTGGGATACCACGACCGGACAAACGCTCTCTGTCAATCGCGGCCATAGCGGCAGAATTCTTACGCTGAGTTGGTCGCCCGATGGCAAGAGCATCGCTTCAGGCGGCGAGGATAAACAGGTGCATATCTGGAACCTGCAACGAGAGAAGGCCGGGTTCTTTACCTCCCTGCTCTTCCCAGGACGCGGCCAGTTCACCTATACTGGGCACTTTGGCAGGGTGAACGCCCTGGACTGGTCTCCCAACGGGCAGCGGATCGCTTCGGTCGGCTCAGACAAGATGTTGCAGGTCTGGGATACCACGACCGGGAAAAAGTTCTTTATTCATCGCAATCCATCTTCTACTATTACATGTGTAGCCTGGTCATACGACGGGCGCTATCTGGCAACCGGCGCTAATGATAAGCTGGTACAGGTCTGGGACACGGTGACACGCAACACAGTCGCGACCTACGCCGGGCACACTGGCTATATTACCTCTGTGAGCTGGTCTCCAGATGGCAAACAACTCGTTTCGGCCAGTGTTGATCATACCATTCACGTCTGGCACCTGTAGGAATCTTTGAGAGTGGCATGAAAGCCTTAACGATCTTTTGTACAAATTGTGGCGCGGCCAATCCAATGCAGGCAAAATTCTGCTTTTCCTGCGGCGAATCGTTTGACGAGCTGGACCAAACAACGATCCGGGCCACTCAGGCAGCAGAACAGCTTAAGCCAGGGAAAATGCTGCGGCAGCGCTACCGAGTGCTCAAACAAATCGGGCAGGGCGGCTTTGGCGCGGTCTACAAGGCAGAGGATACGGAGCTTGGCCAGCGGCTCCTGGCCATCAAAGAGATGAGCCAGCAGGGCCTCAGCCAGCAGGATATCAACGAGGGCATTGCGGCCTTTAAACGCGAGGCCCTGATGCTGGCCGGCTTGATGCACGAACATTTACCGCGTATCTATGATCATTTTGAGGAGAATGAGCGCTGGTATCTGGTGATGGATTACATCGAGGGTGAGACGCTGGAAGACCGCTTTAACAAATCCCGCGACGGCAGCCTGCCCCTGATCATGGCGCTACAGATTGCGCTGCAACTCTGCGACGTGCTCGATTACCTGCACACCCGCCAGCCGCCAATCATTTTTCGCGACCTCAAGCCGGCCAATATTATTCTTACGCCTACGGGCGACCTTTTCTTGATTGATTTCGGCATCGCGCGGCACTTTAAACCGGGGCAGGCCAGGGATACTATCGCCTTCGGTTCGCCCGGCTACGCGGCCCCCGAACAGTATGGCAAGGCGCAGACAACCACGCGCGCCGATATTTACAGCCTGGGCGCGATCCTGCACCAGATGTTGAGCGGAGATGATCCGTCGCTCTCGCCTTTTCGCTTTGCTCCACTCGCCGGCCAGGACCCGGCTTTGCAAAGACTCGTCATGTCAATGCTAGAAATGGACGAGAGCAAACGCCCGGCCAGCGTTACAGAGGTCAGGCAAGTGCTGCAACGCATCAAAGATCAGCCTGTTTCGCCTGTGCCAATGCCTCCGCGCCCAGGTCAACTATTGCCGGCAGCGCCTCTGGCGCTCCATCTTCCGGCCATACCAGCTCCGGCCCCTTTCGCACCGAAGCTGGTCTATGAACATCACTACGGCTTTGTGCGCGCAGTCGCCTGGTCTCCCGATAGCCTGTACGCAACCTCAGCCACCGACGCGATTATACGCGTCTGGAACGCGCAAAGCGGGCAGAATCTCTGCTCCTATCGGGAGCACCTGGGCGTGATCAAGCATATGGCCAGGTCGCCCGGCGACACCCGCATCGCCTCTATCAGTGAAGAGAACAAGGTACACATCTGGGACGGTTCTACAGGAAAAACTGCCGCAATCTACCCAGGCGATCCGAAGCCGGGCTTCAGCCCAAATATCGGGCAATTGCTGGCCTGGTCATCCGATGGGGCCTATCTGGCCGTAGCAGGCACCAGATATATCAATATCTGGGCCACCGACCAGTTCCAGCACAGAGTTATAGCGAGAATCAGGAGCAAAGCTGCTTTCGGTTTTCACGCGATTTGCTGGGCACCAGATGGACAAAGCCTCGCCGCTACTCAGGCTAATAATGTGATCATCTACCGCCTGGGAGCGAAAATGAAAACCTCGTACTACCGCTATAACGCGCAGGTCTGCGCGGTTGCCTGGTCCCCTGATGGCAAATATCTTGCCTCCGGTGGCTACGACCGCGTCGTACATATCTGGGATATTCAGAACGATAGATTTATCGGCGCTTATCAGGGCCACAGCCAGCCGATATCCGCCCTGGCCTGGTCTCCCGATAGCCGGCGCATCGTTTCAGGGAGCCTGGCAACCAGCGTCAATATCTGGGATGCCCTGACCGGACAGCCCATCATTACTTACCATGCTTATGCCGGCGACGTTCTGACTCTGGCCTGGTCTCCCGATGGCCGCTCAATCCTCTCCGGCGGCTCGGACCGCAAGGTCTATGTCTGGCGCGCGCCATGAGAACTACAAGCTCAAAGAGATTTGCTCTTGTCTTCCTTTCCTGCTATGCTACCTCTAGAAAAGCTTGTTTTCTGATGAGATAGAAAGAGAAGCAGCCAGTGAATTTTGATCTCGACGAAGAGCAATCAGATATGCGCGACATGGTCCGCCGCTTCACCGCAGAACAAATCACTCCCTATGCCGCGACCTGGGACGAGCAGCATTCCTTTCCACGCGAGGTCTACACGAAGATGGCGGAACTGGGATTGATGGGTATGACTACCCCGGAGGAATACGGAGGAAGCGCTCTCAGCAGGCTGTCAGGCGCGCTGATCTACGAAGAGCTGGCAAAGGGAGATATGGCTACTGCTGTGGGCCTCTCTGTCCACAATATGATTACCGGCTCAATCGCGCGTTTTGGCAACGAGGAGCAGCGCCGCCGCTGGGTGCCTCATCTGGCCTCCGGCAGGCTGCTGGGCGCGTTTTCGTTGAGTGAAGCTTCAGCCGGCTCCGACGCTGCCAGCTTGCAATGCCGGGCGGAACGCCGGGAAGACACGTATCTGATCAACGGCACGAAGCTGTGGGTGACGAATGGAGGAGAGGCAGATATTTATCTTTTGATGGCGCGCACCACGCCGGGCAGCGGGAGCGCGGGCGTCAGTTGCTTTGTAATCGAGAAAGGCACACCGGGATTTTCCTTCGGCAAGACCGAACGCAAAATGGGCCTGCACTCCTCTCCTACTCGCGAGCTCATCTTCGAGAACTGTGTTATTCCGGCCGCTCAGCGCCTGGGAGCAGAAGGGCAGGGTTTCAAAATCGCGCTCTCTTCCCTGGATGGGGGTCGCATCAATATTGGAGCCGTGGCCGTGGGAGTTGCCCAGGCAGCTTTTGAAACAGCCACGCGCTACGCCGGAGAACGCGAGCAGTTTGGCCGCCCCATCAACACCTTCCAGGCCGTCCAGTTTATGCTCGCGGATATGGCTATGAAGATCGAAGCTGCCCGCCTGCTCGTCTACGAGGCAGCATACAAACTGGACACAGGTCAGAGTTCCGGCATGTACGCGTCTATGGCTAAATGTTTCGCTACCGATATAGCCATGGAGGTAACGACTAACGCGGTGCAGGTGCTGGGCGGAGCTGGCTATGTGCGCGATTATCCTGTCGAACGCTACATGCGCGATATCAAGGTCGCGCAAATCTTCGAGGGCACCAACCAGATCCAGCGCGTTGTCATCGCCCGCTCGCTCCTCGCCAACTTGCGCCAGCAAACATGAAGCTCTGCCGGAGCGAATGTGTATCTGGCCGTTCTATGCCCATTGTCAATGCTTGACGAAGTATGGTATACTAGCCTTGAAGCAAGGGAAGTGTCCGGGAACGCTTCTGTGGTCACGCGAAGCGCCGGGCACAAAATATGTACTGGATAGGGCCAGCGACTTCCTTGCGCGGATCGTTCTTCGGGGTGTAGCGCAGTCGGCTAGCGCGCAGCGTTCGGGACGCTGAGGTCGGAGGTTCAAGTCCTCTCACCCCGACCATGATGGTACGTCTCCATTTCAGGAAAGCCGTACTTAACAGGCAAAAACTTTTTGAAGGAGTTGTCAATGCAGGCAAAACAGATTTACACCTCCACATCGGCCGGATGGTGTCATCTGTCTGCCGTTTATCCGTGTCTACGTAGAAGACGCCGGGTAGGCGGTGAGGTGCCTGCACTGTCCTTCTTGCCTGAACGCGCAAAGCACTTCTACCCCTATCCCATCGGTCGTCACCATAGACGGCGGTAGAAGCTGAGGGGTCAGGGATCCTCCCTACCCGACCTGCAAAGCCTCAGACTTCTTCCTCGCTGTCTATTCTTGAAAGTTGGCTCTGACAGAGAGGAAGGGAAGTCATTCATGCCTGTTCTTGTCTTGAACTCTTCACTCCAACCTCTCTCCGTCATCCCTGAGCGGCGTCTCATCGTTCTTCTATCCAAGCAGAAGGTGACGTTTGTAGATGAGCACACACGCCAGTTGATTGAGGAGAGTATTCAAGCCCGGCGCTTGAATCTGGAGCGCCCGGTGATCGTGCAGTTGCTGGCCAATGTCCGAATCCCTCGCGTGGCCCTGCAACCTACACGAGCCAACATTCTGCTCCGCGATGAGGATACCTGCCAGTATTGCGGAAAGCACACGCGCGACTTGACCCTTGATCATGTCATCCCGCGCTCGCGCGGTGGGCAGAGCACCTGGGAAAACCTGGTGGCCTCTTGCCGCGCCTGCAATGGCAAGAAAGGGAATCATCTCCTCAAAGAGGCCAATATGCATCTGCTGCGCCCGCCTCGCCCGCTATCTCAGGAGTACGCAGGGGTCTTTCTCCTGCGCTACCCCAAGCTGCGAGAGGCTTACGAGAACTTCTTGATGAGCGCTCAGATCCATCCTGGTAGCCACAGAGCTCTGGCTTGAGTAGCTCCCGGCTCTTTAGAGTGCGTCTGATTCTCAAGCTTCAGGAGGATCTGGGTGGTTCTGTGGGAAAATGCGCTTCGTGCATTTTCCCACAGAACCACCCAGATCCTGTGAACAGGACGGAAATCAGACACACTCTTAGCTGGTGCGCGATATCTATCAATCGCAATCCTCTCTGTACGGCGGAGCCATGCGCGTCTAGATAGAGCGCAGCGCAAGAACTACGCCCGGCGAGGATGAAAACGTTCAGTTCACCTCAAACGTATAAGGAGTGTCTATCCATCTGTTGTGTTAAACGTGTATACTAGAGAGAAAGGGATGCCAACAACCCTGGAAGTGAGAGCGCTGTTATTGCTGCTTGCTTGACCAGTTGAGAGGAACTCCATGCTCGAACAAATCCGCGTCGACGATACGACGAAACACACAATGCCTGGGCAAGCCTATCTTTGCTTGCATGGGCATTTCTATCAGCCACCGCGTGAGAACCCCTTTACCAACCAGATCCCAGGAGAACCGGCCGCCGCGCCTTTCGCCAATTTCAATGAGAAGATTACGAAGGAGTGCTACGCGCCGAACGCTGAAGCCGGCAATTTTGACGCCTTAAACTTCGATCTTGGACCAACTCTGGCGGCCTGGCTGGATCAGGTCCACCCGCAAGTTTTGCAGCGGATCATCGAGGCGGATCACCGCCACGTCGCCCGCTACGGAGTGGGCAACGCTATGGCCCAGGCGTACAACCACACTATCCTGCCTCTGGCAACGTCGCGCGATAAGCGCACGCAGATCGCCTGGGGCTTGAGCGATTTTCGCCAGCGCTATGGCCGCGAGGCAACCGGTATGTGGCTGGCCGAAACGGCTGTGGACCTGGAATCGCTGGATCTGCTGGCCCAATACGGCATTACCTATACCGTTCTGGCTCCCTGGCAGGCTGCCACGCCCATCGATCCCTCTGAGCCATATCGCGTGCGCCTGCTCAACGGACGCAGCATTACGGTCTTTTTCTATAACGCTCCCCTTTCCGGCGGCGTCTCATTCGATTGGAACATCACAAGCAACGCGGATCTTTTCGCATCCAGTTATCTGCCGCATCAGCTGGTACAGAGCAAACGCGAGGCTGGCCAGCCACAATTGATCCTGATTGCCACCGATGGCGAGCTTTATGGGCATCACCGGCCCTGGCGCGATAAATTTCTCTCTCACCTGATCAACGTTGGTGCTCCATCCTCTGGCTTCGAGGTCTGCACTCTCGAACGCTACATGCGCATGTATCCAGCCACGCGCGAGGTCGAGCTGCGCCTGCCCAGCGCCTGGAGTTGCAGCCACGGGATTGCGCGCTGGGATGCTGGCTGCGAATGCACTGAGGGCGATAGCTCCTGGAAAGGCAAACTGCGGCATGCTCTGAATAATCTGGCGCAGCAGGGCGATCAATTGTTTGAGCGCTATGCCTCCGAGACCCTCGCCGATCCCTGGGCCGCCCGCGATGCTTACCTGCCTGTACGCAATGGCTGGGAGTCGCTAGAAAGCTTCTGGACGCGCTTCGGCAAAAACGGGCAAGCACCCGCAGAGGAACGCCTGGCCCAACGCACCTTGCAACTGCTTGAGGCGCAATACTACCAGCAGTACAGCTTCACCAGCTGCGGCTTCTTCTTCGAGGACCTGGATCGCATTGAGCCGCGCAACGATATCGGCTTTGCTCGTCGCGCCATCAGCCTCTACTGGCAGGCCCTGGGCATCGACCTGCAACAAAACTTCCTTCGCGATCTCCAGTCCGTCAAGAGCTGGCGCACCTCGCTCACCGGAGATGAGGCATACAGGCAACTCCCTGTGGTGGCACAGGGCCTGCTGCCGCCCACCTGATGAGTTGTGAGCACTCTACGAACTATCCCGCTTCGGGCACTGGCTCTCTACCACGGCTTGTCGCTTGCATCGATGGCACCTTCAACTTCTGAGTCAGCATCCGAAGCAGGATAGCCCCACAAACATCACTGCCTGCCGGCTCTTTCTCTTCTATCGCTCTACCTGCGCCACATCGAGTTGCGCCGCCCTCTCCGGCTGGTCCAGAGCAATCAGCACAGCACGCAAGCGCTCGCTGGTCTCGATGGTTTTGGCGTGTTGTGGACCAAAGACCTGTTCACATATGGCAAGAGCACGGTTATAGAGAGAAGCTGCTTCTTTTGCGTTGCCCTGTGCTTCTCGGAGCGAGGCAAATCCATGCAAAGTTTCAGCAAGATCGGAATGATAAGATCCTAAACCTTGTTCGCGGATGGAGAGTGCCCGTTGATAGAAAGATTCTGCCTCTTCGTAGCGGCCCTGCTTCTGATAGAGAGCTGCCAGCGAATTTAATGGTTGGGCCACACCAGGATGGCTGGAACCCAGGGCTTTTTCTTTGATAGAGAGTGCCCTCAGACAAAGGGCTTCTGCTTCTTCATATCTCCCCAGCGAACTGAACACTTTAGCTAAGCCATCTAAAGGAACTGCAAGGCCGTCATGAGACGGTCCTAAACTATCTTCCAGGATAGAGAGAGCTCGGCGGAAGAGCGGCTCAGCCTGCTTATATTTCTTCTGGCAAAGATATAGCTCTGCAAGATTACCCAGAGAAACAGCCAGATCAGGATGCTTTAGCCCAAGAACTCGCTCCCAGATGGAGATGGCCTGTCGATAGAGCAGCTCGGCTTGATCATACTTGGTCTGTACGAGGTAGCACCCTGCTAATGCACTTAATGCAATAGCGACATCGGGATGCGTGGGTTCCAGAACCTGCTCACGAATGGAAAGCGCTCGCTGGTAAAGTACTTCTGCTTCCTCGTATCTCCCCTGAATGTTAAAAACGTTAGCCAGATTTTGTAACAAGCGTGCAACCTCAGGATGGGCGGATCCCAGGACCCGCTCTCTAATAGAAAGCGCTCGCTGAAAAAGGGCTTCTGCTTCTTCGTATCTTCCCTGCCTAGTGTAGAGAACTGCCAGAGCATATAATGGTTGAGCTACATCGTCGTGGTCCTGTCCAAGTATCTGCTCACGAAGCGCAAGTCCTTTAAGAAGCATTTGCTCAGCTTCTCTGTAATTCCCTTGCGCTCTGTAGACCCCAGCTAAACCAATCAAAGGTTCTGCAACCGCAAGATGATCCAGCCCCAATGTTTGTTCCAGAATGGAAAGCGCCTGTCTATAGTAGAGCTCCGCTTCAGCGTACTTCCCCTGTCTATAGTAGAGTTCCGCCAATTCGTTGAGCGAAGAAGCCACATGAGGATGCCCCGGTCCCAATAGCTGCTCGTTGATCGCGATTGCCCGCCGGTACAGCGGCTCGGCCAGGGTATATGAGGCATGCTTACTAAGGTAGATAGCTGTCCGGTTGAGTAAATCTGCTGCTTCGGGAAGTAAG
>DATGKW010000095.1:0-19439 GCA_035294465.1 Ktedonobacteraceae bacterium
GCTTCATAGGTATAACCTCTGATCTGCGGGACACTGATCGCGACGCCACCCGCGAGCGCGAGATCGCATTCATAATTAAGCAGGCTTTGGCAAGCAAGATGCGCGGCAACTAGCGAGGTGGAGCAGAATGTCTGGATGGTAAAACTCGGTCCTTTCAGGTTCAGCTTATAGGAAACCGCTGTCGCCAGAGAGTCTTTATCATTGCTAATAGAAGCCTGAACCAGACCCACTTCCTGGACTATTTCTGGTCGAGGCATGAGGTTATAGAGCATATAAGTGCTGAGCGCCGAACCTCCAAAAACTCCGATCAGCCCTTCATAGGTTTCAGCAGTATAGGCCGCGCTTTCCAGAGCTTCCCAGGCACATTCCAGAAAGAGGCGATGCTGCGGGTCCATAGTCTGAGCCTCACGCGGACTGTAGCCAAAGAAGGAAGCATCGAAGTTCTCCACATTCTCCAACACCGTCCCAGCCCGAACATAGTTTGGCTGCTTTAATTGCTCCGGGTCCACGCCAGCGGCCAGCAGTTCTTCTTCGGAGAAGAAACGAATAGACTTTACCCCTCCTACGAGATGCTCCCAAAAACTTGCGATATCGGATGCACCGGGAAAGCGACCAGCCATGCCAATGATCGCAAGCGCGGTCTCATGCCGCTCTGATAGTGTTGTCAGTTTTTCCATAAGGCTCCCTCTGTAATTGCTTCTATCGGGTGTGTTCAGGCACACGCATACGCTGCCTCAGGTTCTCTCTGCGCTTCTCACCACGCCCATGACTGGCCGCGATTTCATTTGTATTGCTGCCCTGCTCGATATGTTGCGCCATTGCTCCGACCGATGGAGCCTCGTAGAGCACATAGACTGGCAGCGAATCCAGGTGCAAGGCATGTCTTACGTGCTCCATGAGGTCAATTCCCATCAGGGAGTTGCCTCCTAGCTCAAAGAAGTTGTCATTGACGCCAATCTGTTCAAGCCCCAGGAGCTCTTCCCAGATAGCTGCAACCTTGCGTTCCAGGTCATTTCTGGGTGGCAGATACGAGGTGCCCAGCACCGGCCGGGGATGAGCCACGCGTCCAGCTTGCCCTTGCTGCTCCTGTTTAGTTATGCTGGCGATTGTGAAGGAGTCGCTCAGGCTGGCGAGTTGCTGAAAATCCTGAGTGGAAACCACAACATGCACAAGGTTTCTATCCAGCAGACGCTCAAGTGTTTGCATGCCTTCCTCAAAGTGAATGCCGAAACGGTTGCGACTCTCTCGAAAGAAAGTCTGTGCCTGAGATCCGAAGCCGGACAGCCCCTCTTCCCAGGCATTCCACTGCCACTCGCTCCAGTTGATCGAGAGCGTGAGACGTTGTTCATGCGCGTGGCAGTGAGCGTAGCTATCGAGGAAAGCATTGGCCGCGCAATAATCGACCTGTCCTGGTCCACCGGTAATAGCTGTGATAGATGAGAAGAGGACCAGAAAATCCAGATGGATCTTTTCCAGGACGCGTTCCGGAACGAGAGTGCCCTGCACTTTGGGGGCCAGCACCTGCGCGCTCATTTCTGGCGTCTTGAACTGAAGCAGGCCGAAGCCAGGTAGCCCGGCGGCATGGAGCACGCCATGCAAAGCTCCAAAAGTCTCCAGAGTCCGCGCAATGGCGTTGCGCATTGCTTGCTCATCCGTCACATTTGCCGTGAGTACCAGGACCTCGCTGCCCTGCTCTTCCAGGGCGCGTACCTGCCGAATGCGCCTCACCTGCGGATCGCTCTCCTCGTGGCAGGCCAGAAAATGTTCCTATTCGTGGCGCGGCGGCAGGCCATTGCGACTAACCAGCGCAAGCTTTGCCTGGTAGGTAACAGCCAGGTGCTCAGCTAGAGCCAGGCCAATTCCGCCGAGACCGCCGGTGATGAGATAAACGCCGCCTCTGCGCAGGTGGCGCGGAGGTTTCCGGGAAGCCACCAGATGAAGTGGCTCAAACGCTGGAACCCAGCGCCGGGAACCACGGAGCGCTACTCTGTTCTCGTCAGATGAGCTCAACAGTTCCGCGAGGATCTGCTCGACAAGCTCCTTCCCCTGTCTGCTGCCGGCTTCCGGCACACGCAGGTCGAGGTGGCGGCAGTGTATCTCTGTATACTCCTGCGAAATAACCTTACAAGGGCCGAGGATGGTAGCTTTCGCCGGGCAAAGTATTTGCTCTTCCAGGACATCCTGCACCTGGTTAGAGATGACCGTCAGCTGGCATGCTTGCAGTCCTGCATATCCCAGGGCCTGTGCCAGCGCAACCAGGCTGGAAAAGCCCCGTTCCAACATCTCACTTGCCACCTGAACATCGTTCCCGGACGGTATTTCGGGAGTGACCGTCCAGAGATGTACGAGAAAAATGGAGGCCGGTCTTTGCAAATCCAGCGTGCGCAAGAGGGCCGTGTACTGTTCCTGTTTGCTCGGATGAAGCTGATACCTTTGCGGCCCTGTGCAAGCGAAGTTGATGCCTGGCGTGACGCTGATCACTTCCTGCCCGCAGCTCTTGAGCCGCTTCACTACTTGTTCTCCGATTCCACAATCATCAGAGAAGAAGATCCAGAGGCGCCTACACGTCGCCAGATCCTCCAGGTCAGGGGGGTCCAGCGCGGGAGCCTGCTTCCACGACGGCTGGTAGAACCAGTCAGTTATCTCGGCTTTACGCTCTAACGCACTGATGTTTTCAAGTACTGTGGCGCTGACAGCCGGCTCACTCCTCATGGTCTCCTGGCGCTGGTGAGAGGCCAGCCAGAAGCGCTGGCGCTCGAAAGGATAGGTAGGCAGAATGACGCGCCGTCGCTGCTCACCTTGCCAGAAGGCTTGCCAGGAGATTGGCGCTCCGACCAGCCAGAGTTTGCCAAGCGCCGTTAAGAGATATTCTTGCTCTCCCTGCGCCTCATATGGCAGAGGAAGCGTGGGCAGAATTCGCGCGAAGCGCTCCGGCGTGCAGGCGGGATGCTGGCGTGCAAAGGAGGTAAGTGACTGGCCGGGACCTATCTCGATCAGGATGGCCTCTTGCTCGGCCAGCAAGCGCCGGACTCCATCCGCGAAACGCACGGTCTGACACATATGCTCGGCCCAGTAATCAGGTCGAGTTGCCTGTTCTGGGGTGATCCAATCCCCTGTCACGTTGGAAATGTAGGGAACGTGCGGCGGGCGCAGGTACATCTCCTCTGCCTTACTGGTGAGCGCGGCCTGCGCAGGAGCCAGCATAGAAGAATGGAACGCATGCGTAGTAGCCACGCGCCGGCAGGCAACTCCATCCTTGTCCATCTGACGTTCGATACGGGCGATCCCTTCAGAAGAGCCGGCCAGAACACAGGTATGGGGCGCATTGATTATGGCTAACTGGACCTCGTCATCCAGATAAGGCTGGCAGTCCTGTTCTGAAAGTTGTACCGCAAGCATACCGCCGGCAGGTAATGCCTGGATCTGCTGCGCGCGGAAAGCGACCAGGTGTAGCGCCTCTTCGAGCGAAAGAACCCCAGCGAGACAGGCAGCGACGTACTCACCCAGGCTGTAGCCGAGCATACCGCTCGGCTGCAATCCCCAGCGCATCAGTAGCCTTGCGAGGGCGTATTCAATCACGAAGACGGCGGGCTGTGCCAGTTCTGTCTGGTGCAAGCGTGATGAGGCGGCTGTATCATTGGAGTCAGCTACCCGGTGTTCTGGGGAAGAGCTATTGCGCCCTAGTAGAGCGCGCAAGTCTCGGCTTCCGGCTTGCCGATGTCCATTGGCCTGACCCTTTTCTGGACGCGTCGGTTCCTTTGCAGGATAAAGAATTGAGCGTAGATCCAACCCCAGCAGCGGCTCAAGCAGGTCACAGCAGCGATCTACCTCTTCACGGAAGGATACTTCCTGCTCATAGATTTCGCGAGTCAACCCGGCGAACTGCTCTCCAACACCTGGGAAAAGGAAGAGTACAGGCCGATCTGAACGAGCTTGCGAAGCGCTGATTGCCCGCTTCTGGTCCAGCAGGTCTATGGCTTCATCGCGGTCCCGGCAGACCAGAAAGCGGCGCTGCTCAAAGGTTTTGCGCCCTACCTGTAAGGTAAAAGCGACGTCGGACAAAGGAATCTCAGGGTGCTTCTGCAGATGTGAGCGCAGATTGCTGGTGGCTGCATCAAGCGCTGTTGGCGTGCGAGCCGAGAGCAACAGAAGTTGCCAGGGACGCGAAGGCCAGATGGAGTGGGCTCGGGAGCTTCTTCCAGAACGGCATGAGCATTGGTTCCCCCCATTCCCAGAGAATTGATGCCTGCGCGGCGTGGCTTTTCGCCACGAGGCCAGGAAGTCAGGCGCGTTATGACATGGAAAGGGCTCTGTTCAAAGTCAATTTCGGGATTGGCTGTCTGGAAGTGTAAGCTGGGCGGAATTTGCTGATGATACAGCGCCAGAGCGACCTTGATCAGCCCGGCTACGCCAGCAGCGCGATCAAGATGACCGATATTTGTTTTAACCGAGCCAAGTCCGCAGAAGTCAGTCTGATCGGTCTGAAGACGGAAAGCGCGTGTCAGGGAAGCAACTTCAATCGGATCACCCAATTCGGTAGCGGTTCCGTGAGCTTCGATATAGGAAATGGAAGATGCATCCACTCCGGCGTGAACCAGGGCTGTATGAACTACCTCTGCCTGGCCGGAAACGCTTGGGGCGGTATAGCTGACTTTTGTTGAGCCATCGTTGTTAATGGCCGATCCTTTGATGACGGCGTAGATGAGATCCCCATCCTCAATAGCCTCGCTCAGCCGCTTGAGTACTACAGCTCCAGCACCATCGCCAAAGAGGCTGCCTCTGGCTTGAGCATCAAAGGTGCGACAGTGTCCGTCCGGTGATTCCATGCCGCCTTCGTGGTAGAGATAGCCGGCAATAGTGGGCACACGCACAGACACACCTCCAGCGAGGGCCAGATCGCTCTCGCCGTTCAGCAGGCTCTGGCAGGCCAGGTGGGTAGCGACGAGCGAAGTTGAGCAAAAAGTTTGCACCGCAAAGCTTGGCCCTCTGAGATTGAGGCGGTAAGAGACGCTGGTTGTCAGCGAATCCTTGTCGGCGCTGATCACTTTCTGATAATCATCAACGGTGTGCAGCAGTTCGGGTTGGGCGAGCAAGGCGTGCATATAGGTACTGATATTCGCGCCGCCGAAGACGCCGATGAGCCCTTCGTATGTCTCAGGATCGTACCCGGCTCGTTCGAGTGCTTCCCAGCAGCACTCTAAGAAGAGGCGGTGCTGGGGATCAAGCAACTCGGCTTCACGCGGGCTATATCCAAAAAAAGCTGCGTCAAAATGTTCCACATCAGCTAGAATCGGGCGGGCTTTTACGTACTTAGGATTAGCGAGCAGTGCTGGATCAACGCCAGCTTCGAGCATTTGCTCTTCTGTGAAGAACGTAATCGATTCAACGCCGTCGCACAGATTTTGCCAGAACTCCTCTACGCTGTTCGCGCCAGGAAAACGACCGGCCATGCCAATTATGGCAATAGCTTCCTGCTGCTGACTCTGGCGTACACGGATACGACGCTGGACCAGTTGCTGCGCTGGAGTTGCTAATTGTTCAGCCGTTTGTGGCTGTAAGTACCTGGCCAGGGCGCTGACCGTTGGTGACTCAAAAAGGGCAACGGCTGGAATCTGCACACGAAACGTTTTTTTCAGACGTGCGATCACCTGGAGACCAATCAGCGAGTTTCCTCCCAGGTCGAAGAAATTATCATGCAAGCCGATTGTCTCCAAACCGAGTTCTTGTTTCCAGATCTCCATGATCTGGCGCTCGTAGTCGCTACTCCCAAGAACTGTCCGAGCTGTTGCCGGGAGCAGAGGGATCTCCGAACGGTGTTCTGGCTTTGTCTGAATGCTCCACTGATTCAGGCGTGTTTGTAAATCACCAGTGGAATTGACCAGGCAGGGAGAAGCCTTCTGTCCCAGGACCCGTTCTACCGCTTCCAGACCTTCTTCCGGCTCCATTGCATACTCTGCGAGAGTGTTTGCTCGTAGCCGGCTTTGGGCCTGCTCGCTCGCCAGGTGCCAGCCATCCCAGTTGACGCTGATCCAGGGCGAAGAAGTGCTTTGAGAATGTCTCTGGACAAAGGCATCGATAAAGGCATTGGCTGCTGAGTAGGCAGCGAAGCCAAGCCCGCCTAGAAGAGAGGCAATGGAGGAGAAGATCAGACAAAAGTCCAGTTCATACTCTTTAAGTGCCTGTTCCAGAGCGAACAGTCCCAGGACTTTGGGACGGAAGTGCGGCTCGCAATCGCCGGGCGCGATTCTCTGAATAGGACGAAACGCTGTTTCGGCCGTTGTGCCGGCGGCGTGAAAGACTCCATGCAAGGTACCAAAGCGTGCGCGCGTCTCTTGTAGAACACGCTGTATCTCTGCCGGTTCAGCTACATCAGCACTGCATACAAGCACTTCTGCTCCCAGCGCTTCCAGGCTCTGGATCTGTTGAATGCGAATGCTGATGCGGTTTTCCGGGTCATGCTCCGTCAGCCAGCCTGACCAGGCATCCCGTGCAGGAAGCGCCGTGCGCCCAACCAGTACCAGGCGTGCCTGGACTCGTGCAGCCAGGTGCCGCGCCAGCAGCAGGCCAATGCCGCCCAGCCCACCCGTAATCAAGTAAACGCCCCGGTGACGGAAAACCGCTGCCTCTTTGGGAATCGCAGCCAGCGGAAAAGGTGTATAAACTCGTTTCCAGCGCCGTCCATCTCGATAGGCTAGAGGCCCTGCCGTCATTGGCTGTTTACATTCGCTCAGCAAAGAGGCGAGGAGATGTTCTTCTTCATTGCTTCCTGGTTCCGGCGGCAGAATATCAATACCCCGACAGATAAGATCCTGGTATTCCTGGGAAATGACCATACATGTGCTAAACAGCGTGGCCTTCTCTGGTTCAATGCTCTCCTGGCTGTTGACCATCTGCGAGTGGTCAGCAACCACAAGCAGTTGGATGGGGTTCTCGGAGAACAAACTCCCAAATGTCTGAGCCAGGTAGAGCAAGCTGTAGAAGCCGCGTCGCTGGCGCTCCTGGAAGTGTTCAGGTCCTGTCGTGAGATCCGTGGGGCCGGTGACATTCCAGAGATGCGCAATTTTCGTAGGCACCTGCCCGCTTTTTTGCAAAGCTTGCAGCAGGGCCTGATAATCTTTCACTTCGCCGGGACGCAGAGTAAAGCGCCCACTCTCCAGCCTGGCAAACTGCGAGCCAATCTGGACACACACGGCTGCGTTGCCAGCGCTCTCCAGACGCTGTGCCAGGCGTTCGCCCAGACCAGTGTCGTCTAGAAGGAGTAGCCATGTCTCTGAAGGTCTCGGGATTCCTCTGCTATCTTGACTGGCTAGCGGAGCTTCTTCCCAGGACGGCTGATAGAACCACTCTTCTATGCGTGGCCGCTTGCGGCTGCTCTGCTGAGTCGGGGTGGACCGCGTATCAAACCAGTAATGGCGATGTTCAAAGGGATAAGCAGGTAGAGGGACAAACTGTCTTTGTTCGGCGTGCGAGAACGTAGGCCAATCAATATTGCAACCGTTCAGCCAGAGCTTGCCGACAGTGGAAAGCAATGTGGTGTATGCCGAGCATTGTTCAGAGGCTGACGGCAGGGTAGAGTATATCAGCTTCGCACGCTCCCGCGTACAGGCCGGATGCTGCTTGACAAAGGATGAGAGTGTCTGACCAGGACCAAGTTCCAGCACGAAGCACTCCTGGCTTGCCAGAAGTTGCTGAACGCCATCTGCGAAGCGCGCAGTCTGGCACATGTGCTCAGCCCAGTAGGCGGGGTCGAGCGCCTGCTTATGCGTAATCCATGTCCCGCTTACGTTCGAGACATAAGGAATCTGAGGCGGATGCAAGCTCAAGCTGCACGCAAATTTGGTCAATCTCGTGGCCAGCGGTTCTAACATCCGTGAGTGAAAGGCATGCTGCGTCCTGATCCGGCGAGCAGCTATGCCCTGGCTTTGGAGCAGCATCTCAAGAGGGGCAATGGCCTCCTCCGGGCCGGCCAGGACGCAGGTATGAGGCGTGTTAATCGCTGCAAGCTGCACTTCCGCGCTCAAGTAAGGCTGCACTTCTTCCTCCGAGAGCGCAACGGCCAGCATCACGCCCGCCGGTATTTCCTGAATCATGAGGGCGCGCTGCGCGACCAGCGCCAGCGTATCCTCCAGCGAGAGCACTCCAGCCAGACAAGCCGCGACGTATTCCCCCAGGCTATACCCCAGCATAACCTGGGGGAGAATCCCCCAGTGCATGAGAAGCCGCGCCAGAGCATATTCAGTGATAAAGGCCATCGGCTGAGCCAGAGAGGTTTGTTGTAACGTGTGCGATGGATCATTTTGTTTTTGCCCTGGAAGACGCAGCTTTGTCTCTGGTAAAACTGCGTCGAACGAGGATTGTCTGTCAGATGGAAAGAGATAGCTATGGAGGTCTCTGCCCAGCAGAGGTTGGAGGAAAAGGCAGCACTGGTCAACTACCTGGCGAAAGATTTCTTCATGCTCATAAAGCTCAGCTGCCATTCCTGGATACTGCTCGCCCAGGCCGGCAAAAAGGAAAGCGACCTGGCGCCGGGCTTCTCCATCTATACCAGTCATCAGGCGGCTTTCATCGTGCTCTTCAAGTATCTGGATCGCTTCTGCCAGATTCTCGCAGACAAACGCGCGGCGATGAGCGAAAGCCTGGCGTCCCACCTGAGCAGTATAAGCCAGATCTGCCAGGACATTCTTCTCCGGCTTGCCAGCGCTATCCAAGCCTTTGAAATAGGCAGCCAGGCGTACTGTCGCCTGGTCGAGCACCTGTTCGGTTCGAGCTGAGAATACGAAGAGTTGCCGTGAACGTGCCGGGTCTGTGCTCGCCATCGTGGCTGCGGCTTCCTCCAGGATAACGTGCGCGTTCGTTCCCGACCACCCGAATGAACTCACCCCTGCTCTGCGCGGCTGGCTTGTCGCGGGCCAGAGCAGGGCGCAGGTTGGCACCCGAACGGGGATGTCCTTCCATGGAATATGCGGATTGGGAGTTTCCAGGTGCAGGTTCGGAGGAATTTCCTTATGCTGAAGTGCCAGAATAGTCTTAACCAGCCCTGCTATTCCCGCAGCTCCTGCCAGGTGCCCGATATTCGTCTTGACGGTTCCCAGGATCAGCGGGTGCTCATGAGAGTGCCCCTCGCCCAGCACGTTGGTCAGCGCGGCAACTTCAATCGGATCGCCCAGCGCTGTTCCTGAACCATGAGCTTCCACATAATCTATCTGGCCTGGTTTCAGACCAGCCTGTGTCAATGCCTGGCGAATGACTGCTTCCTGTGCCAGCCTGTTTGGTGCTGTGAGGCCATTGCTGCGTCCATCCTGATTGACCGCAGAGCCTCGGATAACGCAGAGGATAGGATTTCGCTCGATCAGGGCCTCCGAGAGGCGTTTCAGTACGACTACTCCGCAACCTTCACCCAGCACAAAGCCATCCGCGCGTGCATCAAACGTTTTGCACTGCCCATCGGCCGCGAGCATACTCATTTTACAAGCATTCACCAGAGTTTCTGGCTGGAGGATTGTGTTAGAACCGCCTACCAGAGCCAGAGAGCATTCGCCACGTCGCAAACTCTGACAAGCCAGGTGCAGAGCAACCAGCGATGAAGAGCAGGCGGTATCGATGGTCAAGGTCGGACCGTGAAAATCGAAAAAGTAGGCTAGACGTCCGGCTGCGGCACTTGGCGCGCTCCCTATGCCGTAATAAGGATCATCGGTGCAGGTTTCGCCGGAAAACTTTGTCTGGAGTTGGGAGTATTCAAAGTTATTCATCATCCCAATGAAGACTCCGGTCGAGCTTCCTGCCAGCGCTGCGGGCACCAGGCCGGCGTGCTCCAGCGCTTCCCAGCAGATCTCCATCAACAGGCGGTGTTGTGGGTCCATGCGTATCGCTTCACGTGGAGAAATGCCAAAAAATTGCGGGTCAAAAAGACTCACTCCGCGTAAAAAAGCTCCATGTCGTGTGTACATCTTGCCGGCAGCCATCGGGTCGGCATGATAATAGCGTTCGACCTCCCAGCGCTCGCTCGGAATTTCAGAAACGGCATCCCCACCATGACGGAGAAATTGCCAGAAAGCCTCCGGTGTGTTCGCATCCGGCGGAAAACGGCAGCCTATGCCGATCACTGCAATGAGTTCGTCTTCGGCGAGTGCCTGACCGGACAGCGGCGGACTCTCTGAGGCTTCCGCCTCGCCGGCCAGATAACGAGCCAGCGTAGCGATATCCGGGTAGTCATACATCAAGGTTGGCGATAGATCGCGCCCCAACCATTCTTCCAGCTCACCCACCAGGCCGATAGCTTCTACCGACTCCAGGCCCATGCTACGAAAAGGAAGGCTGGCATCAAGCTGCTCAGGAGTACACTCAAGCGCTCTGGCTATCGCCGTCAGAAGCCAGTCTCGTATTGCTGCACTATCTGGCGACTGGCTGAACGAGGATTGATAAGGATTCTGCTGTTCCATCGGCCTCTTCATTCCATAGTTTCAAATCGCCGGCTAAAAAGGCGGTTCGGCATGCCTGGCGTCTGAGCTTGCCACTTGAAGTCTTTAAAACGCTTCCCGCTTTGAGAAGGACAACTCTGGCGGCGCGCAGGTCGTGTTGCTCAGAAATAGTTTGCTGAATCGTCCTGATCAACTTCTCGCCATCCAGAACTTTCCAATTCATCTGCTCGGATGTCTCCGAGGGTTGCGCAGATGGTCTGTAGTGTGGATCAATCTCAGTCAGGATCACCAGATGCTCCTGGCCGCCCTCCTCGACTGAGAAGGCTACACTACATCCTGGGCGGATAGCTGGATCACATTGCTCAACTGTCGTTTCAATATCCTGTGGGTAATAGTTGGTTCCTCGAATGATAATCACATCTTTCAAGCGACCGGTGACATAAAGGACAGTATCATAGAGGAAACCCAGATCACCTGTGCGCAAAAAAGGCCCTTCGTTACTTTCGGCCAGATAGGCATGGAAAGTCTCCTGGCTCTCCTTCGGCTTCTGCCAGTATCCTTGAGCAACGCTCGGACCGGCGGTCCAGATCTCGCCCATCTCTCCCGGAGCACATTGCCGGTGCGTCTCCGGGTGGACGATCACAATCCGCTGATCCGGGCGACAGTAATTGTAGCCAATAATATTCGTGGCCTTTTCCTCCAAAATATCGCAGCAAGCTCTGCCTTGTTGGAGTTTCTGCTTGCTCACAACCAGAGGAACAGTTGGTTCGCCTGGTCTGTTGCTGGCTGTCATCAGCGTGCTTTCAGCCAGACCATAGCTCGGCATAAATACCCCTCGCTTGAAGCCACAGGGGCCAAATTGTTCCTCAAAACGCTGGATGGTTTCGGGGCGCACCAGTTCGGACCCTGTTATCATGGCTTGGCAGTGACTGAGATCCAACTGCGCTACCTGGGTAGGCGAGATTTTGCGGCAGCAGAGGTCAAAAGCAAAATTCGGCGTCACGCTGATAGTTGCCTGAAACTGCGAGAGAGCCTGCAACCAGCGAAATGGACGCTGTAAAAACGCCATCGGCGACATCAGGATAACGTGGCCACCGTCTGTCATGGGGTAGATGATTCCACCTATTAATCCCATATCATGATAGGGAGGAAGCCAGCTCACCACACGGATGCGTTCAATAAATCTGAACTGATAGGCGATGAATGAGGTATTGTGGAGCAGATTACTGTGTGTCACCATAACTCCTTTGGGCGTTCCTATCGAGCCAGAAGTGTATTGCAATAAGGCTACAGTCTTGCCGCTTACCTCCGGCTCTGACCAGCTACCAGCCACTTCATCTGGGATGGCATCGACGGCTATGAACTCTTTCTCCCTACCTTCAGGCATTTGCCCAAAATACTGCTGAAGGGTGGGCAACATCTCCGCTGTCGTCAAGATGCACTGCGCCTGTGTATCAGTAAGGATTGCCTGGAGACGAGGCAGGGTACGCGCTGAGGTGGGAGGATAGATCGGAACCGCTATGGCTCCCGCAGCCGTGCAGCCGAAAAAAGCGGTGACATATTCCAGGCCAGGCGGCAATAATAACAACACTGGCTGAGACGCCATTCCTCGCTTTTGGAGCCAGGCCCCTATAGCCAGAGCACGTCGTTCGAGCTGGCTATAGGTTAAATTCCCTTCGGGCACTTCGCCATGACGGAGGAATGTGTAAACCGGCTGATCTGCTTGTTGCATTGCTCGCCAGCGTAACAGCTCAACCAGCGTGGTAGCGCTGACCGGCGAGCGAAAAGTGGATAGACTCCTCATAGGCGCTCCTTCCTTCTGGATAAGAACAGAACTGCTCCAGCCTGGGGCTGGGAGTTTCCTTTGCTTACAGAGCATACCCGATTATGCCGGTCCTGGCGTGCCGCAGCGAAAGCATTTTTCCTACCGCTACGTAGGTATTCGCGAGATTCGTTTGCGTCTTGCCTTCACGCGTGTAGGAAAAATACGGTTGGCGCAGCATGACAATTGCTCTGCTGCTCTCGTATACTCAGAATGAATTTGTTACGCGTGTATATCGATTGCGTGCGGACGGCTTGGAGCCTGAACAGAGTGTGAGGAGTAGAGTTACATGATACCATTTTCTCGCTTCCCGACTGCTGCCATTGAGGTTACGTCTCTTAGCAAAACCTACCGAACGCGCCAGAGGAGCATCGTGCGGGCAGTGGACAATCTTAGCCTGTCGGTTCCTGCTGGCCAGATTTTTGGCCTTTTGGGAGCCAATGGTGCGGGTAAAACCACAACGATAAAAATGATTTGTGGCTTGATCACGCCTACGTCCGGCCGGGTGCTTGTCAATGGCTATGATGTGGCGCACGAGCGTAGCGCTGCGATACGCCAGATCGGCGTTGTGCTTGAAGGCACGCGTAATGTCTACTGGCGGCTGACGGCGTGGGAGAACCTGCTGTACTTCGGTCGCCTCAAAGGCGTTTCCGGCCAGCCTCTCAAAGCACGGGCCGAGCAGCTCTTGCGCGAGTTGCAGCTCTGGGAGCAGCGTAACGACACCTTGCGTACTTACTCGCGCGGTATGCAGCAGAAGGTTGCTATTGCCTGCGCGCTGGTGACTGACCCTCCGCTCATCCTGCTCGATGAGCCAACGCTTGGCTTAGATGTTCAGGCAGCCTGCGTGATGAAAGAATGGGTGATTAAACTGGCGCAGGAGCAGGGCAAGACAGTCGTTCTCACGACTCATCAACTGGATATAGCGCAAGAATTGTGCGACCGTATCGCAATTATGCACAAAGGCCAGCTTGTTGCCGATCAGCCTTTATCAGAACTTCTGCATCTGTTCAGCCAGGAGCGTTATCAGATTCGTGTTAAGGGTAATCTGGCAGACCTTCGGGCTGCTTGCTTCGGCAATCTGACGGTGAGAAGCGAGCATGGCGAAGTTATTCTCACCGGTGCAATTGCAGATCAGGCGACCCTCTACCACTATCTCACCAGATTGCAAGATTTATCCTTGCCACTCCTTTCGGTGAGGCGAGTCGAACCGGATCTGGAAGAGATCTTTATGGAATTGTTGACCAGAAGCGAGAAAGGGGAACAGCGTGAAGATCGCGTTCTTAGCTCTGTCCAATGAGATCCACAAGCGTATCCTCATTGCCTGGAACTATAAATTTAATCTGATGAGCCAGGTTGTTCTTGTGACAGTTATCTTTGTTGGCGCTAGCTTCTTACTGGGAAAAGGACAATTCAATCCGAATCAGCTTTCTACCCTCTTTATTGGCTATATTGTCTGGTTCTACGCACGCATCACAATTATGGGTACCAGTATGGATCTCAAGGATGAGGCAGAGGCAGGTACACTGGAGCAAACATATATGACGCCGGCCCCTTCTGAGTTTTTACTGCTAGGGCGCATGCTGGCCATGCTTTTCATTGCAACAGTTATGGTGCTTCTAGCCTCACTGGTCCTTCTGCTCCTGCTGCATATTCCCCTCTCGTTAAGCTGGGCAGCTCTCCCAGTGCTGCTGTTGACCCTGGCAGGGCTTCTCGGCTTTACGCTGATCCTGGGAGGCGCGACACTGGTCTACAAACAAATCGAAGGACTGGCTGACCTGATACAAAACTTACTCCTGTTTGTGACCGGCTCGCTGCTGCCTGTTACGGATTTTCCCGGCTGGCTGGCTACACTGGCTCGAACTCTGCCCATTACTGAGGGAATTGAGGTCTTGCGCCAGATACTGCTGCAGGGCCAATCGTTATCCTCAACCTGGTCCAGCGGCAGCTTGCGGGGCCTGGTTCTCAACTCGGTTGTGTACCTGAGCGCTGGCTGGCTGATCTTTAAATGGAGTGAGCATATCGCGAAAAAGCAGGGGACGCTGGGCCATTATTAAAGTTCACCGGCGCTTGTCGTCGGAAAGCAAGCGTGAAATGTTCTCGCATTCACCAGTTATCTCGCGCCACCTCTGGCGGAACGCCTTGCTTGAAAGAAAAGGTGAAAGGAAGAGATCATGGCAAGTGCCAGACTCATAACAGCTTCTCTTAAGACGGAGAGCGAGTTACCGCAGATCCGCGTCGAGAACGTCTCCAAGGAGATTGGGAGCAAAGCGAACCGCACTCTGATCCTTGCTGATGTCTCGTTTGATATTCCGCGTGCCTGCCTGTTTGCTATTAACGGGCCATCGGGCAGTGGCAAATCTACTATGCTCAATATATTAACCGGCATTGACCGCCCCACGGCCGGTCGTGTGCTTTTTGACGGCGAGATTCTCCAGAAGATGAGCGAGAATCGCCTGGCGAAATGGCGGGGAAAACACGTTGGCATCGTTTTTCAGTTTTTCCAACTCCTGCCGACGCTGACCGCCCTGGAAAATATTCTGCTGGCCCTGGAATTAGGCCGGGCCATTCCGCGGCGGCAGTGGCGTGAACGCGCTCTAGAGTGTCTCGCACTGGTTGGCATGGATCATTATGCTCGCCGCTTGCCTAGCGAGCTATCAGGCGGCCAGCAGCAGCGTGTAGCCATCGCACGCGCGCTCGCGAATGATCCGCCAGTTCTGGTTGCCGACGAGCCTACGGGCAATCTTGATTCGAAGACCGCTATTCAGATCTTTGATGTACTTGGATCCCTGACCGATAGAGGCAAGACTGTTGTGTACGTCACGCATGATCCTGTGCTAGCTGCACGAGCGGCCAGCCGGATAGATTTGCTCGATGGGCGGGTTGTAGGCAAGAGCGGCGTGTTCTCCCACGAATGAGCTGGCTGCAAAGGAGAAGAGAACCCATGTCTGCCATGACAAAGAAGATTTTCAAGGACATCGTTCACCGCAAGCTACGCACTATTCTGACGATCCTCGGAATCACGGTAGGTATCCTTAGCCTCTCGGCAATTAATGTGGCCTCGAATCAGTTCAAAAGCAGCCTGGCGTACAGCACGAATATCACATCAGCGCCGGATATGCACATCTATACTGCGCCTACCAACCCTGACCTTGCTGACGTACTGCAGGATCAGCCAAATGTGAAGACAGTCCAGGCCGAAGGGAATATTGTCACGCGCTGGGCTATCGGCCAGGATCATAAGCTGCTTCAAATTGTGGGAATTCTCGATTTTCAGCATGTTCAGATCAATCGTTTCCGGCTGGTCGAAGGCTCACTACCCGGACCCAACCAGATCGTCCTGGAAACAGGTGCGCGCTCGTATGAAAATGTACCGGTTGGAGGCCATATTTCGATCCAGGTTGGCAGGGCCTTTAAGGAAGTTACCGTCTCTGGCTTTGTCCAGACGCAGGGACTTCCCCAGGCTGCACTTGTTGGCAGAGCATATGGCTACATGGCCGAAAGCTCCTTTGAGCAATTGTTTAACACCGCTGGTGTCACCGATTTTGCTATCCAGCTCGTTGATTATGCCCAGCGCTATCAGACCCTCGATCAACTGGCGACTGTCTTGCAGGAAAACCACGTTTCGCTGGTAGGCAGCAGTGTTGGACGCGATGATAGCATCACGGTGATTGCAAACGGGATCTTCGGGCTTATGGACCTGCTCTCCGTAGCTGCTATTGCGCTCAGCGTCATTCTGTTATTAGGCACCATCGCGTCCTTGATAGCGGAACAGGTGGAAATCATTGGTACAATGAAAGCCCTGGGAGGACTGCGCGGAAAAATTGTCCGCCATTATCTGGGGCTGGTTTTCTGTTATGCTCTGAGCGGAACGCTGATTGGCGTTGTCGTGGGTACTATCAGCGGCTACGCGCTGGCGAACTATCTGGCAAGCCTGGTCAGCCTGGACATTGGCCCTTTGCAGATTGTGCCCTGGCAGATCCTGGAAAGCCTGGCTGTTGGACTTGGCACGCCGCTGCTGGCCGCGTTCATTCCGGTCTGGATTGGAACGCGTATCACCGTGCGCCAGGCTTTGCAGGGGTATGGTCTGGAAAATACTGCTTCCCGCAAAGGCAGCCGCAAGGGACGCTCTGCGATCGGCCTTCTTCCGCAGACGATCCAGTTCGGTGTGCGCAATGTTTTCCGCAAGCCCACGCGCACCTTTCTGGCTCTACTCACCCTGGCCGTAGCCGGAGCCTCGTTCCTGGCAGTGCAGACCGCGAATTATTCTCTGAATGCTCTTTTGAATCGCGTGTATGATGTCTACCGCTATAATGTGATGATTTCGCTTTCCACTCCTGAGCCGTTCAGCCGATTTCAGCAGATCCTGGGGCCAGTTGACGGAGTTGGCTCAATTGAGAGCTTTTACCAGGACACAGCTTCCACGCGGTGGGGTCAGGCAGCGCTGACCGGTGTGCAACTGGATACTCGTATGTATCATCGCGAGCTTACTGCCGGGCGCTGGTTTACCGCGAGCGATCAGAACGCAGTGATTATCAGCCAGGATGCCGCCGATATTTCTGGCTTGAAAGTGGGCGATACGATTTCCTTTACGCTTGGTACGAGCACAGCCCGGTGGCATATTATCGGTATCACCCGCGATTACAGCGACATCGGAGCAGGTAATCTTGGCATCCTGCTGGCTCCCATTCCCCAGATCGATGCCATGTTGCATATACCTGCTGGCCTGACTCAAAATGTCATGATTCAAGCGAGCGTTTCAGCGCCTTCGCAGGCGTATCTTGACGGACTAACCCGGCGCGTTGATGCTGCTTTGAGCAATGCCGGTTTCATTCCGCAGATTACAACGCCGCAGGAACAGATTGCCCAGAATCAGAGTAAATATGAGATCATCTATCTCATGCTCGACGTGGTCGCGATTATCATTGCTCTGGTTGGAGCCATCAGCCTCGCGAACTCACTGGCAATGAATGTGCTGGAACGTCGCCGTGAGATCGGCATTCTGCGCTCGATGGGCGCGATCAGCCGCAAAGTCGCGCAGGTGTTCTGGGCGGAAGGCACTACGCTGGGCGTACTGGCCTGGATATGCGCGGTATTTCTCGGCATCCCTGCTGCCTATGGTCTGAACATCGTTCAGGCTCATCTGCTCGCGCCAGTTCCCTTTGCCTTTGATGAACTCGATCTTGTCTAGATGTTCATCGCGATCATGATTTTAGCGGCCCTGGCCAGCATTGGTCCTGTTCTGGCCGCCGCGCGTATCAAGATAGTGCAGATATTACAGTATGAATGAGAAGGTGAGCAGAACTCATGATGAACCAGCAAGAGAATGTATTCTATAAAGTTGTAGTGAATCAGGAAGAACAGTATTCCCTCTGGCCTGTTGAGCGAGCCAATCCCTCTGGCTGGTCAGATACGGGCAAGAGTGGGTCCAGAGCAGAATGCCTGGCCTATATCAAGGAGGTCTGGACAGACATGCGCCCTCTGAGCCTACGCAGCAAAGCGGTGAGCGATCGCGAGAAAGGCGATGGGAATGACTGAGCAAGCCGGGCTAGCTCATCACCGGGCGAAGAGGAAAGGAGAAATGAGATGAGATCAGAGTTACGAGGAGATCCGTGGATCTTTAGTGGTTGTTCTCACGCGGCAGCCAGGTTGCGCCTGTTTTGTTTCCCTTGCGCGGGAGGAGGAGCCTCGCTGTACTGTCCCTGGATAAAGGCGCTTGCACCAGATATCGATGTCTATCCAGTGCAATTGCCTGGCCGGGAAAATCGTTTGCTCGAACGCCCATTTACACGTTTCGACGAACTGATCCGGGCGCTGGCTCAGGCACTGCAGCCTTATTTTGAAGGTCCTTTTGCTTTCTTTGGGCACAGTATGGGGGCGCTGGTCTGCTTTGGCCTGACCCGTTATCTGCTTCAACAGGATCAACCTGTGCCAGTGCATCTCTTTCTTTCCGCCTACCGCGCTCCACAGCTCCCAAATAAAGAGCAACTGCATTCGCTCTCGGATGCTGAGCTGATCCACAAGGTTCTTGAATTGAATGGGACGCAGCGGAGTATTTTTGAAAATCTTGAGTTGCGTCAACTTCTCCTGCCAATCTTTCGCGCAGATTTCAGCGTCTGCGAAACCTATCCTTATGAGCCTATGGAGCCTCTGGCTATTCCGATTACAGCTTTTGGTGGACTGCAAGATCGTCGTGTTAGTCGGGCAGCGTTGGGAGCCTGGAGCATGCAAACGCGGGGCCCCTTTGTTTTACATATGCTGCCTGGCAATCATTTTTTCTGGCGGGACAGCCCACAGCAGGTCTGGCAGATCATCTCTCAAGCATCTGGCGCACAGAATGCTGATATTTGCTTGTATCCTTGAGAAAGAGGGAACGCCGATGATGTCTACTCTTTACGAAGCCGCTACAGTCTCATCTGCGACGGGATCTGTAGGTAATACGCCGCTGGTTCCTATCTTCCTGGTCATCGATAACTCTTGCAGAGAAATTTATCTGAAATTGGAAGGAGCTAATCCAAGTGGTTCGATGAAAGATAGAACTGGCTATTCTCTGCTCCAGGATCTGCGCGAACGGGGCAGGCTGGGAGCCGACTCAGTAATCATCGAGTCTACCTCAGGGAATCTGGGCATTGCTCTGGCTACTCTCTGCCGCCAGGACAACCTGCGCTTTATCGCCGTCGTCGATCCCAAGACCACAGTTGAGAATCTCCATCGCCTGGAAGCCCTGGGAGCACAAATCGATATGGTGCGTGAGCCAGATTCCACCGGCGGCTACCTCCTCTCCAGGTTGGCGCGTATCAAGACCTTATGTGACCATCATCCCGACTATATCTGGACCAACCAGTATGCTAATCCGGCCAATCCCCTTGTTCATTATCAGACGACCGGACCGGAGATTTATCACCAGATGCAGGGATACGTGGAGGCTGTTTTCGTGCCAGCTTCGACAGGTGGAACGCTGGCCGGCATCGGCCGTTATCTGCGCGAGGTGTGTCCGGAAACAAAGATTATCGGCGTTGACGCCTCTGGCTCGGTAATCTTCGGAGGACCGGCAGCCAGGCGACTGCTAACAGGCATTGGCTCCTCTGTTCGCTCAACATTCCTTACACGCAATCTCTATGATACCCACATGCTGATCAGAGATGAAGAAGCCTTCGCTTTTTGCCGTGCCGTTTATGCAGCCACTGGATTGCTAGTCGGCG
>DATGKW010000096.1:0-3767 GCA_035294465.1 Ktedonobacteraceae bacterium
CAACTCAACAAACGATTCAGCCTTCTCTGATTTACAAGGGCCATGTGAAGCGGGTAGAGACCGTGGCGTGGCATCCTACTGATGATGCCTATCTGGCCTCGGCCAGCGCAGATGGCATTGTGCGCGTGTGGCAGTCTAAGGACGGCGGGGATCTAGCTTTCTCGCAATGCACGTCAGATATCGTTAACTGTATCGCCTGGTCTCCCGATGGCCGCTCATTGGCTCTGGCCAGCAACCGCCAGGCTGTGCAAATACTGCCCATGTCTCCTCCTCAGCCTTTTACTCTGGGCACCTGCCCGGCTCCGTATCCAGGAGCGCAGGGAAGCATGTCTGCTTGCACATGGTCGCCGGACGGTCGCTGGATCGCCGCGGGGGGACAGGATCAGATCTTGTGGGTCTGGTCGGTTCCTAGCAGAGATTTCCGTTTTGCTCCTCTACAGATCAACAGTCCTATTGCCACTGTGGCCTGGTCCCCGGATGGGAGATCTATCCTCTTCGGGACAGACGATTGGCTCATCTACCGCTGTGATAGCTCAACAGGCAGGCTTCTTTCCACTTATAAAGGTCATACGGGCCAGGTGAATAGCGTTGCCTGGTCGCCCGATGGCCAGCAGTTTGCTTCGGGCAGTGACGACGGGACGATGCGTATCTGGAATCCGTTCACGGGCCAGCTCTCTCATATCTGCCAGTTGAATCAGAGACCGGGCCAGGACCACGTTGATACTGTGGCCTGGTCAGCAGATGGGCGTTATCTGGCTTCCGGCGGAGAGGGGCAACTGGTTCATATCTGGAATGCGCAAGCGGGTACACACCTGTATGACTGCGCGGGGAACACCTCCAAGATCAACGCAGTCGCCTGGTCTCATCATGGATATCGCGTCGCCTCGGCAGGGCAGGACCAATCTGTCCAGATCTGGGATCTGGGCCAGGTGTTGAGTTAAGGCCATAGCTATCTCTTGCTCATCGCCGCTTAAAAAGAGCAATTCTGGGGCAATTGCGTTTCGATTTCTAACACCCTATCCCACCCCGCATAATCGCGCAGGCACGTAATATTCGCCTGCGGCCAGAGTTCCCTGGCCAGTCGGGTTAGTGGCTCTTGCTGGCGATAGCCAATTTCCAGCAGGAGCACGGCTCCCTCGCGCAATTTGTCGCTCTGGGCAGCCTCGCGTAGCAAGCGCCGCAGCAGATCCAGACCATCGGACCCGCTGAAAAGCGCCAGATGTGGTTCGTAATCCAGAACATCGGGGAGCATCGTATCTTGCTCAGCGGTGCCGACGTAGGGGAGGTTGGCCAGCAAGAGATCGACGGGTTCCGGCAGCGGAGTCAACAGATCTCCTTGCAGGAGATGGACACGTTCGGTTAGATGGTGACGGCGGCAGTTCAAGAGCGTCACGGCCAGCGCGTCCAGGGAAACATCGGTAGCGTAGAGATGGGGCAGACGTGGCTCGTGGATTGCTACGCTAATAGCGATGGCTCCGCTGCCTGTACCAATATCGGCTACTACGGGCGTTTGTCCCAGTTCCAGGCGCTGCCGGCAAATAGTCAAAGCCTGTTCGACCAGTAGCTCTGTTTCGGGGCGTGGGATGAGTACGCGCCTGTCAACCAGGAAATCCAGCCCATAAAATTCCCTGTGCCCAAGAAGATAGGCTACTGGCTCGCCACGCGCGCGACGCGTCAGCAAATCATGCCAGCGAGCCTCCTGCGCTGCATCAAGTTTCTGGTCGGGGTAGATATATATGTAGCTGCGTTCTTTGCCCAGTACATGGCTGAGCAAGACCTGGGCATCCAGGCGGGGATTCTCAATGGGAAGCTGTCTCTCTTGCCTGGCCTGTGTAAGTTGCTGAACGGCCAGATCTACGGCTTCGCGGATAGTGGTCATGGCTTAAAGCGGCTGGCGCCCGGAAAAGCCGGTATGTAGCTCGTGCCAGTAGTTGATGCGCTCTTCTCCCAAACGCCAGCAGAGATAGACCTCGCGCCCATCGCGCAGACTGAGAAAATCAATCAGGCCACTGTCAGGATCTTTTAACTCGCAGCCAAAACGATCTAGCTCTGTTGCCAATGCCTGGAGGGCCTGAACACGCTTTGCCAGTTCCTGCTGAAGTTTCGCGATGGGTTCATGCAGGTGGTGTCCGTTTCCCCTGGTGCGCGCTTCGAGCGCGGCCAGTTCTTCTCCGCTTTCCCTCATGGACGCGCGCTCTCGCTGGATATCGCGCAAAATGACACTGATCTGTGGCAAGAGCGCTTCGGCCTCCTCACGTGTGAAGTAGCGAGCCATCGTTATTCTCCTCTGCTTTGTATCTTGCCCACGATAATCAACCTCGCGTGCCATCATAACACGTTTATCTGCTTGATGTATAGGTTTTGGAGAAAGCAAGGAGGCGGAAGCAAGCTCTTAAAAAGGCTCTCGTGTAAGCCGCGAAATCCCATTGTGACAGCCTGCCTCTAGCCCCATATAAAGGGCCGCGAGCTTGCCTCCCTCCGGTTAGCTATGGTTTCGGTGTAGGAGTGGGGGTGGGCGTCACCGCTGGCGTGGGTGATGGCGTTCTCCCAGGGGTGGGCGATGGTGTGGTGTTCAGGTTGATGCTCAGGTCATCAAAGGTCTGGAAGCTCACCGTTGTCCCTCCGGTGTTCAGGTACGTGCCAGTTACGATGTCGCCAGGCTGCACCAGCGGCAGTTTGGGCGAAAGCGAGAGATTGGCCTGGAAAATCAGGTTCTGGCCCGCGATCTGCATGTAGTAAATCGTGTTCGAGCCTTGCTGGACCGAGGAGATACGCAGCACCTTGCCTGTCACCGTTTTCGTTGTTGTGCTGGAGGGAGCGCCTCCCGGGCTATTGCCTAGCTGTAAGAGCCATTGCTGGTAGTCGCTCAGAGCAGCGGAGAGCGTGTTCTCGAACTGGACGTTGCTGCCGTTGAGATTCCTGGCATCCACGACACCTACGGCCTGGAAGATATCGCCGCTGTCTGTAGGTTGCACAAAGATGGCTACCCACGTGGGTGTATTGTAGATCTGGTAAAGCTGAATACTATCCACGCTGTACCCGCGAATGTTGGCGCGAGTGGACTGAATAGTGCTGCTGACATTGCTGCCGATGCCCAGGCCGTTGAGCGGATAGAAGGTAGCTTTGTTATCGTGGGTATCGAACAGGAAGACGCCGGTGCTGGAATTATCGTTGGATGACGAAGAGGTCATCGGGACGAGCCAGACCGGGCGGTCGATATCGTTGTAGAGCAGCTGCGGGTCGCTGGCCGGGACTTGCTGACCGGCTCCCGATGGATTGAACCAGGGGGCCGCATGATACAGACCCCACCATTGCAGGTACTGAGTGACTGTATCGGCGGGCATAACGCGATCCACCCAGGACGGGACGGCTTGCGGGCTATACTTCGTGATGTCGCCGGTGTGCGCGTCCACGACCAGCACCTGGCTCAAGACATCCCCGGTATAGCCGCGTGTAGGCTGCATGATCGAAATAGTCCAGTAGGGATGGAAATTATCATCTAGCTCCAGCGTAGGATCGACCAGTTTGCCATAGGTATAGCCGCTCAGGTAGACATGACGGATCAGATCCTGGTTCAGCAGAGCGCCCGGCAGGTAGGCAATAGACGCGCCGTCGGTGGGGCAGAGATTGGAAGTAGAGGTATTGGTGCAAAGCTGCGGAACTGCCTGGGGGTTCTCGGCATCAACAATCACGAAGCCGGGCGTGCTGCTGTTGGCGAGATTGACAAAGATGTTGTTGTATTCCAACGGCGCAACGTAGTAGAGATG
>DATGKW010000097.1:0-24670 GCA_035294465.1 Ktedonobacteraceae bacterium
GCAGCCCATTATCCCTGGTTAGTTGAACTGAACGGCGTGAGTAAACGTTATGGAAGTTCGTCACACGGGAAATGGGCGTTACAAGACCTCTCTTTGACGATCTCACCCGGTGTTTGGGGGTTGCTGGGACGAAATGGAGCAGGCAAAACAACGCTGCTGCAGATTCTTGCAACTCTCCTGGAACCAACAACAGGGACAATCCGCATTGGTCCATATGATGTGCGCCGTGATCGCAGAAATATACGGAGGTTCCTTGGCTTTTTGCCGCAGGAGATAGGTTTCTTCCCTGCTCTGACGGTGAAAGAAACCTTGCGCTATCTTGGCGCGTTGCAAGGGATCGAGCAGATTGATAAGAGCATCGATGCGGCGTTAGATGCAGTTAACTTGCGAGATCGGCTTAAATCGCGTGTGGGTACGCTTAGTGGAGGCATGCGCCGTCGCCTGGGCCTTGCTCAGGCGCTCCTCGGCAACCCGCGCTTGCTGATTATCGACGAGCCAACGGCCGGTCTGGATCTCGTAGAACAACAACGCTTTCGTACCCTCCTGGGAACACTTGGTGCTCAGGGTGAGCGGACAATTCTTCTCTCCACACATATTGTTGCGGATGTCGCCACCATGGCTGGGCAGTTGGCAGTCCTGGACCACGGACGATTAGTCTTCCAGGGAACGGCAAAAGAATTAGCTATGCGCTCGCGAGGGCGCAGCTGGTTGTGGCGTACAACGCTTGAGCGCTTAGAAAAGGCCCGCCAGCACCAACATCTCCTGGTGACTGCTATTACACCCGTCGTTGACGCGCGAGTGGCAGCTAATGAAGTAGTGGCACGTATCGAAGGTGAACAACCTGCTCCCGAGGCAGTGTTAGCCGAGCCAACACTAGAAGACGGTTATTTTTCGTTAATAGGGGGAACATCGTCCGATGAAGACAACTACGCAGAACGATTGGCCGGGCTCCGCTCCGCGTATAAAGCCTGAACGACAGGGAAGTGGCAGGAGGGCATTGTCACTCTGGTTGTTTTTGCGCCAGGCGTGTACACGCGTTTTGTCAGTTGCCTGGTGTGAGATTCTTTTGCAATTGCGTTCAATTGTTTTATGGGTTATGCTAGCGGCGTTCACGTTGCTAACGGTCCTGTATGCGCGCACACAAGTTTCAAACAATACTAACTATAGTAGCAATCAACAGGCTACTGTGGCAATTTGTACTTATGCTGCCAGCTTTATCTTTTTTTTACTCCCATTTCTCTTCATGAACATTTTTGCAAGAGATCGTAGGCACCAGGCCCACCAGCTCATATGGACGCGTCCTCTCGCCTCAGCAGAATATGCTCTGGGCAAAGGGCTGGGCGCGGTGGGCATCAGTTTCCTGGCAAGCTGGACCCCCCTATTAATTGGCTGGCTGGCAACAAGTGTTTTCCGTAGCAGTGTACAACCGTTGTTGCTGTGGCTCCAGATGCTGCTAGTCGTGGGAGCTGTGGACATATTGATTACCCTTTGTACTCTCTTCCTGGTTGCGCTTTTCTCGCCACTTGCGGTGTTAGGGGCGCTCATTCCAGCAGGTCTGGTTGTATATGTCGATATCGCTTTTCCCAAATCGATGCTCTTCCTTAGCGATATCACCGCTACAACTCTCTTTGCTTCGCCTGGCGTGGGTTTCGGCCCTGATGGAACCTTACTCTTATGGCAGCGATTCAGCTATGTAATGGGTGGACTATTCTGCCTGGGTTCGTTGATGCTCATTTATCAGGTACGAGAAAGGCTGGGAGCAGTACAGGTTCGTCATATTCTTAGCACCACTCTGTTCCTTATCGTCACAGGCGGTATTTTATTTGCAAGTGTGCTCACCTATCAGGTAAAAGGAGCAGCCTATACTGACTCTGGCTTATTGACAGCGAAGCCAATACAGGCTACCACCAGCCAGTATGAACTTGATGTAACTGCTAACCCCACATCGGGGGAAGTACACGGAACGGCGTCGTTCGTGTTGACGCCGCAGGGAGCACAGGGATCAGGCTTTTTTATAGGGCTAAATCCAGGAGTGCATGTGCAGCAGATAGAATTGCTCTCGACGAATGCAAGCAATATGAGCACGATCTCTTTTGCTGAAGTTACAGCTGGCTGGACGCGAATTGAACTGCAAGGCACAGGTTTTGAGGTTGGTCAGGCAGTGGATCTCAGAATAAGTTATGCCGGGCAGATGATATTGGGGCGAGATGACTATGCTCAAGCTGCATCTGGATATGGCCTGAGTGAGGGCGTTTCCTGGAGCCAGGATTACTTTTATCTGAGCTATCTTGGCCAGGGTATGGGTGAATTGCTGGGAGCGGCTGGCTCGTGGTATCCTTTGCCATTCACTCAGCAAGCTCTCGATGACGGAATGCGTATCCCAATAGATGAAATGCACCTGCGTTTTCCAAAATCACTCAAAGTGTTGAGTGGTTTGGCCAGTGCAACAACTACCCTGGATGGAGATTGGCAGGAGATCATTGCACAGCCACACGCAAGCTTACCTGTGGCCCTGGCTGTGGCCTTGAGCAGCGCCCAGCAGGAAAGCGTTGATGATTTGTCATTCTGGTACCAGGGAGAAGCTCCTGATCAGATACAACTCAGTACATATCGTGCAACGATGCAGGAGTTCCAGGCGATGAATCACTGGTTAGCTCCGGCTGGCACGTCGCAAGTATTCCAGACAGTCATTGTACCCATGCTTCCTTTACCAGCAGTCGGGGCAGGATTATTACTTCTGCCCGAAAGGCCCGCTTTAAACCCTGCAAATCCTATTACACTCACGACAATGGCACGTATTGCGGCTGGGAATCTAGCGCAAGCCTGGTGGCTGAATGCAGCACTTTTTCCTTTTACGACGCTTACAGGTGGCTCAGATACACAAAATCCTGAACCTTCAACTAGCATCCAACCTACTAACGCTTTGCTTGATATGCTTTCGCAGTATAGCGCTGCTGTGATTACAGGCGCAGTGATTGGTTCAAACTTTTTCACGAATGAAATGAACATCTGCGCGCAAGCGTATGCGTTGCCTCCATCGCAGACGGAGTCGCAACAAGCGCAGGTTTTGCAACAGGAGATGGCCAGGCTGGGTACCTCTTGTATGCCGATGGAACTGGTTCCCTACCGTCTCTCGTTTACGAAAGGGGTTGGTTTCGCGCGTCTGACAAGCTTCCTGCGACAGTATGCGTTTGCGCACACAGAGCAAAAAACGGATATGCGTCAGTTCCTTCATCAGGCGAGTATTTTGGCGGGCAAGAATATCATTCCTGAGGCAGCACCATACATTTGCCCTGGCGGAGAAAAAACCACCCCTGCCCAGGGAGCTGCTGATCCACTGACCTGTTTGAACGAAAATTATTCGGGAACATGAGAGATGATTCAAGAACAAAACAGGAGAGCATATCGGCTCCAGTTACAAACTGGTGCGAAAACACGTAGGGGCAGTGCTTACGGCTGGGAGATGCGCCAGAGCTTTGCCTGGATCTGGTTCTTGCCACTACTGGCAGTCGCTGGTTCATTGCTCTTTACCTGGTTTATCTATTGGTTAGAAAGCCATTCGCAGGCACCTGGGGTCAATACCATTCATCACAAGGTCGTTATCGTCCTGGATTATATACATCCATTGCGTAATACGCTGGAACTGCTTCTGCCCATTCTAAGTGTTTTTCTAGCAACTGATCTATTACTCAAGGAGTGGCGCAGGGGTACATTAATGCTTCTTACTACGCGTCAGTCATTACTCTGGTTCCTGGTGGTGCGCTCTGGCTATCTGATAGGGTATCTGACACTGGTCACAGGCGGGGCGATTCTACTAAGCTGGTGGCTTACACCGAATCTGCCATCCTCATTGAATATGGGTGTGTGGCTCTGGCAAACATTGCTTACAGTTATGGCGCCCACACTGTTTTTGATGGCGCTAGGATTGCTCGTCGCACATCTCTCGGTCAATTCAATCGCCGGTTATGTATTACCTGCGTGCTGCTGGTTGGCCAACTGGCTGTACGCATTGCAGGTGGAGCAAGCTCATACGCAGAGTTCAATCCTCTCATATCTCTTGTTTGGCTGGTCAGATAAGGATCTCACGCCATATCCAGATGCCTGGTTGCCAGGAAAGATCTTGCTTTGCCTTGCGGCTGCGCTTCTTCTCACTGTGCAGCCGTTGCTTTTGCGTAAGATGGCACTCCAGCGCAAGGACGTAGAATAGTCTGACCGGAATAGTGCCAGATAAAGAGAGCAGGGAGCAGACACATACTCGCCCCCTGCTCTCTTTATCTAGCGCTGGGCCAGCGCTACAAATGCTCGGTGATCCGGCCCCGTGTATTCGGCCAGTGGGCGGATCAGGCGATTATTGGCGGTCTGCTCCAGAATATGAGCGGTCCAGCCAGCTACGCGAGACACGGCGAAGGTCGGGGTGAAGAGATCGACCGGAATGCCCACGGAATTCAGCAGGACGGCGGAATAGAAATCGACGTTGGTATAGAGGCGCCGGCCAGGTTTGGTCTCCTCCAGGATGGCAAGTGCCAGTTCTTCAACGCGCCGGGCAAACGCGAAGCCTGCGGGATCGGCGTGCCGGGCCATCTCGCGTAATTCTTCGGCGCGTGGATCGGTGGTTTTATAGGCCCGATGCCCAAAACCCATCAGCCGTCCGCCGCGGGCCAGCGTGGCACGTATCCAGGGTTCCGCGTTCTCCGCACTGCCAATGGCTTCGAGCATCTCGTATGATTTATCAGCCGCGCCACCATGCAAAGGCCCCTTGAGCGCGCAGATGGCCGCGACCACCGCCGAGGCCAGGTCTGAGGTGGTGCTGGCTACAATACGCGCGGTGAAGGTCGAGGCGTTCATGCTGTGGTCGGCCAGCATAACCAGGTAGGCATCCAGCCCTTTGACATGTTCAGCCTTTGGCTCCTGCCCGGTCAGCAGGTAAAGATAGTTCGCCGTGTGCCCCAGATCGGCGCGTGGCTCCAACGGCTCTAGCCCCTGACGCAGGCGATGGAACGTTGTCAGGATCAAAGGAAAACAACCAGTCAGCGCAATCGCCTGCTCGACAGTTGGAGCGCCCCGCACATGAGAGTACATGCCCCAGGCCGAGACCGCTGTACGCAGCGCGTCCATCGGGGATGTATCCGCCGGTAGATTGCGCAGGAGAGCAAGTACGCCCGCCGGCAGGTGGCGCTGCTCTTTCAAGCTGGCCTGCAGCCCGGCGAGTTCGGCACGCGTGGGCAAATGGCCAAACCAGAGTAAGTAGGCAATTTCCTCAAAAGTCGTTGTATGCGCCAGATCATGAATATCATATCCGCGATAGACCAGGTGCCCGGCCTCACCATCTACATTACTGATCGAAGTGGTAGCAGCAACCACTCCCTCCAGACCCCCTTTGCGCTGTTGCGGCGTCCTGGTCTCTTCGTTGGCGAGTGTGCTCGATTCTGCCATAAGTATATGCTCCTTTGCTCACGGAAAATCATCCCTATCGACAGTATTACCATGATTTTCTACGAAAGTCAATGGTACTTGATATAGCTTGATGAATTATATCTGTTTATTGATTTACATATATTTGCCTTTAGCAATACCTTATACTTGTTGACAAAGAGGCCGAGAGTCCCTATTATTGAAAGGAAAGAGTATCATTGAAAGAGAAGTGCAGCGCCGCTCTTTTATCTCTATTCCACTTTGGCAAATTTTTTGATCCGAGGCTCCTTCGCCAAAGCGGAGAGGAAAACTTTCACAGATCTTATGTTACCTGGCGGGAAGAGACCGCGATTGGGAGAGGCAAAAATGATTGAGATGGACGGTGAAAACTATCTGGATAAAGAGGAGGCAAGCCGCCTGTTAGGGGTGAAAACGTCCACCCTGTACGCTTATGTCAGCCGGGGGTTGTTGAAAAGCTACAAGCAGGGCATTAAGCGCCAGCGCCTGTACAAGCAGGCTGAACTTGAGGCACTGTTGCGCCTGCGTCCCAGCGATACCTCGCCCTCAGCCGCAGGAGAAGCCCAGGAGAAGTTTTTGGGCCGGAAGAGGTTGCCGGAGATTCCCCTGGCCGAGGATTGGGTGCCATATACCTGAAAGTGAGTCGCACCCGGTCAGTCACCTGCCGCGAAATACTGAGTCCACCCGGCACCAGACCAGGAAGCTTGCAGAGCATAGCAGCCAGCGCTTGAGACGAGAATATCGACAGGTATCATTTCCCATGTTCCGCCCGCAACGCTGACTTGCCCGATCCCCGCCTTGTTCGGGTCGAGCGTGAGCGCAGAGGTAAAGGCCAGCAAATCTGCATAGCTAAACATCACTATTCCACCCTCCCCCTGACTCTCCCCCCGCAGGGTAATAGTGCCGGCAAAGCCCTTCTGGATGAATACAGCGAGAGTGCTATACCAGCCAATGAAGGCATTTCCTAAGGAAAGGGACATAGAGGTGGGTTGCAGATTAATCAAGGTAGCCGTTGGCCCGTCAAACCCCGAAACCCAGAGTGGCCCGCCCCCTAACCCTGGCGGATCAAGCGGCGTAGTAAAAGTTTGCAGCGTGGTAAGCTTCGGGCAACTGGATGGCAGCAGCCCCGGACCATCTCCAACAAAGACATGTAACGATCCAAAGGCATTCCTCCCGGAGCGCCCAACAGCAACGGGGCCAGGATTGGAGTTTAAGGTAACCGCCGTTGGCGTAGGGGCTAGACCCGGCTCAAAGAAGCCAAGGGCCTGCGAACGCAGAGCAGGTACATTGCCAGCGATTAATACCAGGATAGCTGCGCATATCCCGAAAGCTGTGAGCGCGCGCCCGATCCCCGCCCGGCGCCGTGCTCGCCTGAGTGCTGGCTCGTTCCCTCTCCTCTGAGCAGGCCGGGAACCCGCAAAGATCGCACGTAAACGCTTACTCAAACTGGAAGCCTTGAGCAAGAGATAGTGGCCCCGTGTGTCCGGTGGTAGGTCGCTGATCTCTATCTCGAATTCGTCTGCATTGCTTTGTTCAGGGGTGTGACTGGATAAAAGGATGAACGCCCGTGCCGTGGCATGCAGGCGCTTTTTCATTTCCTGCAATCCAATCAGTAGATAGTGACTACGCTCACTGGGCGGTAGGTCGCTGATTTCTACTTCGAAATCCTCTGGCGCGTCCATAGACGCGCCACCATCTGCCTCCTGGCTGTCAAAGTCGTTCATGCGTTCTCCTAAAGGTGAAAACCAGCAGCTAGAACCTCCTTTTTCTGCTGCTCAGGCATATTTGTCCCTTTAGAAGAATTATAACATGAAGATATCTCATTCCAGGTTTCTTCACCGCCAAGATGGTAAATTGGGATACCCGCCATCTGGCCAGCCATTGGTTGATCCCCGACCATTAAAAGCGTAACGGCATGTCCGGCCTGCTTCAGACGATTCAGGAGATCGAGCAGAGGCTCGCTAATAGTGCAGGTAATTATTACCACCGTCGCGCCCGCTGGCAGATGAGAGCGTTCGCTCTGAATCAGCTCCTCGATTGAACTGCCGAAGAAGCCCTGCACCCGGGCCAGCGCTTCCATAATGCGCTGGCGCTGCTCCTCACTACTGGCCGGCGGCAGCTTAATGCGCCTGCGGTTAAGCTGCTCCGCCAGGCTCAGTTCTGCGGCCGCCTCTGCCTCGTCCTGCCCTTCGTCCTGTTTTTCCAGCATACGCATACCGAGTTCGGGCATGTACATAATGCTGTTCGCGTACAGGCCAACCGCATACCCCTCGTTCAAAGCCCAGTCCGCAACCGAGGCCGCTGCACATACAGAAAGCTCCTGCAATTCTGGATAGACGCCAAAATAGGAGTTAAGCTGCGTGACTATGTTCAAAAATATTACGAGCGTATAGGTAGTTGTAGCTTCGTAAACCTTGCTTTGCAGTTGCCTGACGCGGGCAGTAGCTTTCCAGTGAACGCGCCGCAGATCGTCGCCGTACATATAATCGCGCACACCAATCACTCGCGCGGGATCTTCAAGCAGGCGGCGGGGCGCGCGACGGTCGCCAAAAGGATAACGCGCTGGCAAATTGAAGCTGCTCAGGGGCACTACCAGGGGATAAACAATCAGATACTCCTGGTTCTCCAGCATCTCCTGGCGATCCGTAAAACCGAACAGATCGCCGCTGCGCACGCTAGTTGGACCAAAGGTATGCACGCCACGAGCATTACAGACGACGGTATAGCGCCGCGTGACGCGTTCGTACCAGCGCGGGCTGAAGAGATTCTCCAGGATGGTTCGATTCGAGACAGGATCGATGCGCACCTGGCGTCCGTGGATGGTCAGCGCACGCGGGACTGTATCTTCTATCTCCAGCCAGGGCAGAGGCAGCAGCTTGGCATTCTCAACCACCATTGAAAAGGTAATCTCTTCTCCAAAGAGGACGCGCCGCTCGCTCAAAGCACGTTCAAAGCGCAAATCGCTCAGGCAATACCGCGCCCAGATATCGGCCGTGAGCAGAACGAGCAGGCTCAGCACGACCACGATCAGAATCAGCGGCTGCCTGATCAGCAGGCCCAGGAGGATTACTACGGCGCAAGCGAAATACCATCTTCTGCTCATGATTCAACCGGCACAGGAACACTATGCAATACGTCGTCGATAATCTGCTCCATAACACGCCCATGCAGGCGCGTCGCGCTGGTAGCCAGCATACGGTGAGAGAGAACAGACCGGGCCAGGAGTTTTACATCATCGGGAATGACATAGGCACGCCCGTGAATGGCGGCGTTAGCCTGGGCCGTCCGATAAAGGGCCAGCGTGCCGCGAGGACTCACACCCAGCTCAACCCCGTTGTGCCCGCGTGTGGCGCGCACCAGATCAACGATATATGCCTCGACGCTGGGATCAACATGCACCCGGCGAACTATCCTCTGCAAGTCTGTGAGCTGCTCCGCGGAAAGTACCGGCTGCACCTCCTGCAACGGCCGATCTTCGCGGAAACGCTGCAGAATCAGCCGCTCCTCCGACTGGCTGGGATAGCCCAGGCGCAGGCGCATCAAAAAGCGATCAAGCTGCGCCTCCGGCAGTGGAAACGTGCCTTCCAGTTCCACCGGGTTCTGGGTCGCAATGACTATGAAAGGGCGCGGCAATGGCATCGTCTCGCGCTCCACGCTGATCTGTCGCTCCTCCATAGCCTCCAGCAGCGCGGATTGTGTGCGCGGTGTGGCGCGGTTGATCTCGTCCGCCAGCACGACCTGCGCGAGCAATGGACCGGGCCGAAATTCAAACTCTCCGAGCTTCTGATTGTAAAAAGTAATACCGATAATATCCGAAGGAAGCAGATCCGGGGTAAACTGAATGCGCTGGAACGAGCAGCCAAGCGAACGGGCCAGCGCTTTAGCCATGGTGGTTTTGCCAATGCCCGGCACATCCTCGAAGAGCACATGTCCCTCGCAGAGCAGCGCAACCAGCAGCAAATCGATCACTTCCTCTTTTCCCACGATCACGTGGCCCACACTCTGGCGCACCGCGCGCGCCATATCCTGTACCTGGCGAACCTCATCTGTTTGCATCATATCTATTGAAATCCTTCAAAAGAGCACAAAGAGGCGAAAGGGTTAGCATCCAAAGGGAGCAAGCACCTTGTAAATTATACGCTCTGGTCAGCAAAAAGATCACCACCTCTTTAGAAGATTGAGGACCAGGCGCCTTAAGGTCAACGTGCCCTATGCCCCGCTAATCATTACTGTGACAGGTTGCGAGGTAGCCTGCTGGCCATTTTGATCTGTGGCAAAGACAATCAGAGTAGCCCGTGCGCTATTGCCGAAAGCTGCGCGTACCCTGATATTCCAGGAGAGCGTGCCATCGCCAGCAGAGCCAGTTTGCCCAGTGCTGCTGTAGAAAAATGGCGTGGCATTATAAGTCACCTGGAGCCTGATGGTAACGCCAGGCTCGCTGGTTTGTACGCCTACAAGGACGTGCGAATTATTATTGACCACGCTGGGAACGCTGGTAATTTGCACAGTCAGCGTCCCTTGATCGGTTGGTTGACTTGGAGACGGCTGCAAGACGGGCGTAGGCCCTGCGGCAGTCGGCTGGCTGCTCTGGTTCGATCCGTTGCGCGTAGCCGGTGTGGGAAAACTTGGATTGTTATCGACTGTGCCGGAAGGTGTTGGCACGGATGGATGCTGCGTCTGAGCGCTGTTCCACGTTGTACTACTATTGCCGTTCAGCATCAGGTTAGCACCCAGGACAAGAAAAACACACGAAGCGAAGATCACCAGCGCGATACCTAGCGCAAGCACTGCATATGCGGGATCTCTGCGCACAAGCTGAAAGAAGCGGGCAAAAAGACCAGGGGAAGTAACCGATGTCTGTTGACTCGTGCGTGAATCGAGCAAAGGAGAAGAATAGCGCCGCTGATACGGTCCTTCATCCACAGGAGCCGGTAGCACCAGTTTGTTCTCCGGGATCCGCGTTTCTCTATCCCATACATCTTGATCTGGCTGGTTGATCATGATTGTTCTTCTCCTAATCCGCTGCCACGAAAAATCGCTATGCAAGCATACATCTCTCTAACCCACACACGCTTTATCATTCTGAAGTATACCGTATCCTTCCTTTTAGTGTACAGGAAATAGTCAAGATGGTCTATCTATCTTTACGGTGGCTCATCGATATCAAGATAATAAATAGAATTGAATGCTGTTGGGAGGCGTCTTTTCACTCTGGAAAAAGAGATGGACGACCTGAAACAAAACGCGTAGAGAAAGTTTAGCTCACAGTTTACTCTGGCTTACTACGAACAAGCCAGAGCAGAAACAGGAATACCTATAGATAAAACACCTGGACTGAACATATCCAGGCGTTTTGCTTTGATAAAAGATAATCTATATTCTTCCCAGGACCAGGATCTCGATCACCACAATAATTCCAAAGCTCACAATAGCTGTGAAAATGCTCCAACTACTCAGCAAGCGTAACAGCAAATTAAAACCAACCCACGTGGAGAGCAGCGTAGCCTGGCGCAAAGTCTGGGTTAGAATAGGACGGTAGGAGTGCCTGATCAAGATAACTCGTGTGACAAGATAGATCAACGGCGTGAGAGTACAAATCAAGGCCAGACCAAGTAGTACGAAAAAGAGAATAAAGATTGACAATCCCCTCGGAGGAACATAGCGAGTAAATATCAGCAATCCGCCCCACGCGCATAGCGCCAGGATGGATAAGACCAGAAGGAATATGCGAGATTTTGTTTTTTGAGGTGCATCAGTAGTAGCCATACAACTACATTACTTTCTTTGGCAGCAAAACGCGCGAGAAGCACTCTGCTACTCTGTGTGCTACAAGCGCCCTGGAACATGCATACCTGCCCGCAACCAGGTTTTAACATTTTATCTCTACAAATTGTCCGCCCATCAATAGCATGCGGGCCAACCCGGCCTTCAATCTCTAGCGCAGCAAATTGAAGCCTGCATTTCCATTGAGGGGAGCGTCATTACGCCGGCGCCCCTCCTGCGCTGCGGGCGCGAAGTATTTCTGCCACATATCGGGCGCGTCCTTACTCTCACCGCCATGCCTGGTGATGCGCGAGCGCACGCGGCAGATCACGGGCGTATTGACGGCTGCGCCAGCGATAATGACCTGACCTTTGGAGAGCGCGGGCAGATTATCCAGCAAGTCGCGCCCCACGCCCTCGATAGCGGCAGCGACGCTTTTCTGATCAATCTCGTTGACGATGCGCATAATGCACTGGGTCTGACACTGGCTGAGCACATCAGCGTTCAGTTTGCCCGGACGCTGGCTGATCAGCCCGACGCCAATACCGAATTTACGCCCCTCGGCCAGCACCTGTTTGAGAATGGCCGTGGAGACGACATCGATGCCGCTGGGCGCGAAGTGGTGCGCCTCTTCCAGCAGGACAAAGACGGGATAGGGCAGATAAAATTCGCCTGAATGAACCTTGCCGCGCTCGGTATCCATCCTGGCTTTGTTCAGCCGACGCAGCAGCGTGGCCACAACCACCTGCTGATCGCGCTCATCAACCTCATTGAGCTGGAGCACGGTGCATTGGCCAGGCCTGAAAATTTCGGGCAGGTCGAGATGCTGGAAGTCATCGAAGGTGAAACTGTTCTCGAAGCGGTCCTCGATACGCCAGGTCAGCGCATGAACGGTACTGGAGTCGTCTGCCCCCTCGCTATCTTCGTCGTTCTTGGATTTTGCAACGGCCTTGATGGCCTTCTTGAGATCGGCGGTTGTCCAGGGCGTGCCGTGGTGCTCCTCCTGCACTTTGCGCAGAGCACGGCTCAGTAGATATTGTTGCTTCTCGGTCATCTCAGAGAGCAGGTGACGCATATCGCCCATGTTGAGCGAAGAGACACGCACCTTGACCTGCTCAGGCTTGTAAACACGTACCTGGGCCTGGTAGCCTGCGCCGTGCCCGTCGCCAGCCTCAGTAAACTGCGGGAAGTTAGCAATCTGATCGAGCGTGCTGTACTCCCCATGCGGATCAACGATCAGTACACAGGCTTTGTTGTTAGGCTGCATCAGTTCCTCGATCAGGACGCTAGCCAGGTAGCTCTTGCCCGCGCCCGTGCTGGCAATGATCGCCAGGTGCGTGCTAACCACATCCTTCACGGAAAGCACAACTGGCACAGCGTCCGGCGCGCGAGTAAGCAGGGAACCAATAGTAGCAGACCCGGGCTGACCACGCCTCTTGCGACTGAGGATGGTTGTGAGCATCTGGTCATCGGCCAGATAGATCTGTTTGCCCGATTGTGGCGGAATCCAGGGATTGATGAACGAGCCGGTGTCAGGGTCAAAATAACCCATAATTGCTACATGTAGCTCGAAGAGATCGTTTGAGCGAGCATCGTAGCCAACCAGGGCCGCGACCTGGTCGGGAGGGATCTCCGGCTCGGCCAGGAATGTGTCGGGATAGAGCTGCAAGGGCACACGCTTGATAATGCGCCCCAGCACGCGCCGCCTGCTAGCGCTTTGCATGAGGTCGTCGGGTACATCCAGCTCGTAATAGACGTACTCACCGTTCTTGAGCCGTTGCTCGTCATCGCGCGAAACAAAAGTATACTCGTGAGTATTTTCGCCCGGACCTTTAGTGATACCGACGGGTTTGAAGCGCGTACGCACGTTCGTCATTTCAAGCATGGTTGAGTCTTCCGTCATCCTGTGGTCTCCACTTTCAGCCGCCAGGCGAAGTTCCGTTTTACGATGGAAAGCAGCGAGAGATTACGCGGAAAGAGCCGTTCAAGCTGTTCGATGATTTGCAGAGTCACCATCGGTAGCAAGCTGTTGCGCTGAGCAATAATATGCGGTATGTAACCCATGTGCAGGTATGGTTCCTCGTCAGGCCGGTCGCCGAAGAGATGAAAGATGCGCACCTCTTCATCGTCCATAGGCTCGACCTCGCTATCCAGTTCTAGCGCCAGGGTTGGCACACCGTGCTTGACCGAAAGAATCTTTACGCCTTCATCGGGCGTTTGCTGCTGTACCAGGACGCCCAGCACCATCACGTAGACCAGCACCGCCTTCTCAGAAACATAATCGGGCGAGAATAGCTCAACCTGTGTCTCATTCGAGAGGCGCGGCCCTAGCGACCCGAAGGTTGGATTTTGCAGAATCGTATCGTAGATCACACCTACGGCATAGGTTCTGGGCGTATAATCGATGCCCAGAGCGCGTTCAACATGATTTTCTTCTGCGCCGCCATTTTGCTCAGCGCGAACAGGCACACGCACAAAACGTCCAAAAGCATAATCGGGCGGCGCCAGTTCATAATCTCTCTCACGCTGACCGAAGATCTGACAGATATAACTGATATGCGATTCTGATTTGACGATTTTGCCAATCTGCATTTGCTGCCCCTCCGGCGGCCATGCTCAACCGGGCAACTTTCAGCACGCGCCTCTCCCGTGCGCCTGGAACAATGCCCAAAAAAGCTAATATATCAACACATTCTTTTTTGACACTCGAATTGCGGTCATCTTCCTGCCACGCCCTCCCAGGCCAGTTCGGCCTTCGTGTGACATCGTTGAATGCGCCATATGGCGTCGCGGCAATTATAGCATACTTCTTCAAGGGAAAAAAACAACGAGCATTGTCACACAGGGCTTTCCGCCCCGCGCGATGGAGCTTTCCATACCCCAAGAGAAAAAGGGGAGCGTAGTAGAGCGGCTTGCGAGGCGCTCTACTACGCTCCCCTTTTTCTCCCAGGCAGCCGCAGATTGCCGGTCAGTTTGTCTGCTCCTCGCTCGCAGACGGCCCCGTGTACTTTTCAGACCTATTGGCATCGGATTGGCCTGAAGGTGTCTCAGGATACAGCTCGGTGTCAAATGTTTGAGCTTCCTCAGGTGCCAACTTACCAGCATTTCATGGGGCTATTGTTTGATCAGGGCGCCAGAAATCCAGAAGATATTCAAACGTTGTCCCCATAGTGATGTAATTGCTAGGCCAGCCGAAAATACCAATTCTGTTCACAATATTCGTGCGATCCCAAATAATAGTATTTCGCAGCTCGTACCCTACAGAACGCAAAGCCTCGATAACCGCTATATGAATCGTTATTCGTTCGTTCTCCCACCACATATCAGGAACATTGACAACACAGTGCCCCTTTTTCTTGAGCAATGGCAGCAAGCCAGCAAATATCTCAGACATTGCTTGCGCATAGGACTCCAAATCAAGCGTGCCCAGATCTTCGGCACGCTGACTATACTGCTCTATTTTCTGATACTGTTCGTTTTTTCGTTCAGATCCACGTCTACTTTTATTCAGCCTTTTTCTGTTTAGGAGATTCGCGTAAGGAGGGGAAGTGACAATACAGGCGATACTCTCTTCCTCAAGATACTGCGCGATATTTCGCGCATCATCACGAATCGCAATCTGCCTCGTCTCGGTAAACAGCGTCTCTTGCTGCAATCGCTGTCTTGTTAGCTCAACATAGTCAGGATGAATATCGAAGCCAACAGCATTGCGCTTTACATCTCGTGCTGCAACAAGCGTTGTACCGCTACCAGCAAAGGGATCTACCACCAGTTCGCCTTGATGTGAGAACAGTTCAATGCAACGGCGAGCAAGGGAAAGAGGAAATACGGCGGGATGTTTCGCTTTGTCCCGAACATCGCGCTTTTCATAGCTGAACTGCCATACGCCTAGCTGGCATTTTATCCATTCTTTTGCAGAAAGACAGTTAATATGAGAGGGTCCGCATTCACAGGTGCGCTTTACGTTAATATCTAACTTTCCAGAGGTTTTCTCAACGAAATTCTTCTGTGTTTCTCTAGTTCTGAATAAATTATTCTTTTGCGCTTCTATTTCTTGAATAACAACATATGCATCCTTTTCACTGTTTTTTCGCCGTAGTACCACTTTGACCTCCCCTAACAATACATTACCTCTCTGGAATCAACAGAAGCAAAGTAAGCAGCAGCTTCTCCTATTTGCGTTCTCTTTGTCAGAAGAGCAAGAAAGAAGCTAACACTCCCTCATAGATTACCAGATGAAGTATGTTAGACACAATGTTCGATGTTTATATCATCCGCAGGGTTCCGGGCCATTCTTGACTTTTGGTAGTATCTAACATAATCTGAAAACGGCCCTGAGCCTCGTTCCTTGAGCCGAGAGAATGAAACACGTTACGCACAAATACCCATCAGTAGAGAAGATCCAGGAAGAGATAAACAGTGTGTAGTAGATCAACAGCATTTAGAGAGAATGCCTGAAGAGTAAAAATGCAAAACGCGTGGAGAAGATATATCTATGTCAGAAAAGCAAGAAATGCACAAAAATAAAGATACTATGGATGATGAACAAGGTCCAGCGCAGAGCAACAGCGAAGAGACGCCTTTTCGCCCGATCACGCGCATAGAGCGGCGCAATCTCTGGTTGAAAGAATATGGAGAACAAGATTTCGCTTTACAAATGTGGGTGAACCTGGTCGAAAGACAGGATCTGGAGATCGAGATGATGTTGCAGATGCATGGCCTGCTCATTTTCGGCGTGATGGTCAGCACCATGCGCTATTCGCAGTTCTATATCGATCTCAATGAGGAGCTGCACCGCGAGAGCGAGCCGGAGACCGCCGATGCATTGAAGGAGTATTACGCAGCCCTCGTGCCGTCGCCTGACCAACCGGAGATTGGCCCCGAAGGTTTGCCGCTCGTCTTTCGCGTGATACATATGCGCGATGTCACGATTATGAGCGCGGGTCACAAAATCAAGGTGCCCTACTGGCGCGGCAAAATTAGCGAGGTGGACGCGTTTGTCATCGGGGCAACCGCAGGCGAATAAGCCGCGACTGGTTCTCGTTATACATAATGGGGCCGGTGGTACAGAAAATGTATTGAACGCATTTTCTGTACCACCGGCCCCATTATGTATATTTAGAACAGCGACAACTGTTCGGGTGGTTCCTCTTTAGGCTTCTCCTGAACAGTCGAGAATTCCCCGGCAGCGAGGCGACGCTCAGCCTCAGCTATGATTGCGGGGATTTTTTTGAAATCAGCGCGAAATTCAGCCATGGTTTTATCGCTGCGCAAAGCGGCTGCCGGGTGATACATAGCAATATACAGGCGTTTCTTGCCCGGTTTGGCCCGGCCATGAATCAGACTGATCTTCTGGCCTGGGAAAAACCTGGCCATCGAGAAGCGCCCAAGTGTCACGATAACCTGCGGGTCCAGCGCCTCGATCTGGCGCTCCAGATACTCATCGCAAGCCGCAATCTCATCGGGCTGGGGATCGCGGTTCTCTGGAGGCCGGCATTTGACTACATTCGTGATAAAGACATCAGAACGCTTGAGGTTGATGCTGGCCAGGGCCTCCTCCAGCAAGCGCCCGGCGGGACCAACAAAGGGGCGCCCTTGCTGGTCCTCGTGATAGCCTGGCCCCTCGCCGATGAACATAATCTTCGCCTGTGTGCTGCCCTCGCCGGGCACGGCTCTGGTGCGTCCCTTGCACAGATTGCACTTTTTGCAGACGGAGATCTCGCTCGCGATCTCCTTCAGGATCTCTTCGGACGACATCGTTTGCCTCTCTGCTTTATTTTTTATTACCAGCGACGATCAGGCGTGCGCCCGAAGCCGCCATCGCGCCTGGGGCCGGAAGGGTTGCGACCCTGGCCGCCAGAATCACCCATAGGACGGCGCTGGCCACTATAGCCGCCGCGATCATTATAGCTGCTGCCACCGGAACGCCCGCCATAACCACCACCGCGTGGGCCACCGCCATAACTGCCACGCTCGCTATAGCCACCAGGCCCACGACTGCCGCCCGGCACCGAACCCTCGCGTGGGCGGCGCTCATTGTAGCCACCACCAGAGCGCCCTCCACTCACACCGCGACCACCGCCGCCGCCGCGACTACTGCGATCACTCTCCATCTCAGCCGCAGTGGGCAACTCGCCGCTCAAGGCTGCCCGGCGTGAGAGATTGACACGGCCCTGTGGATCGAGTTCGATTACCATGACCGTAATCTCATCGCCAACTGAAACCACATCCTCCGGGCGCATCACCTGATAATCGGCCAGTTGCGAGGTACGCACCAGACCCTCCTTACCTGGCAGAATTTCAACAAAGGCCCCAAAATCCACCAGACGGCGTACTGTGCCGGTATAGATGCGGCCAACTTCAACTTCTTCAGTTAAGGCGCGTACCGCGTCAAGCGCCAGTTGCATAGCCTCGCCAGAGGTAGCAGAGACATGCACCGAGCCATCATCTTCGATATCGATCTTTGCTCCGCTCTCCTCCTGGATCTTGCGAATCGTCTTGCCTCCCGGACCAATGACTGCGCCGATCTTGTCGGGATTAATTTTAATAGTCTGGATGCGCGGCGCGTATGGAGACAAATCCTCGCGCGGGGCATCAATAGTATCAAGCATCTTCTCCATGATATACATACGGCCTTCGCGCGCCTGTTCGAGCGCCTTAGCCATAATCTCATAGGTGATGCCCTTGACCTTAATATCCATTTGCAGGGCCGTCACGCCATCGGCGGTACCCGCGACTTTGAAGTCCATATCGCCGAGTGCATCCTCAATACCCTGAATATCGCTCATCACCGCCCACTTGCCGGCTCGCTCACCCTCACCGGTAATCAGGCCCATTGCCACGCCTGCGACCGGCGCGTGGATCGGCACACCGGCATCCATCAAGGCCAGCGTTGTACCACAGACCGACCCCATCGAAGTCGAGCCGTTTGAAGAGAGCACATCCGAGACGGCGCGGATTGTGTAAGGAAACTCTTCCTGTGAAGGAATCACTGCGGCAATGGCTCGCTCGGCCAGAGCACCATGGCCGATTTCGCGCCGGCCTGGGCCGCGCATCGGCTTGCTTTCACCGGTAGAGAAAGGCGGGAAATTGTAGTGATGCATAAAGCGCTTGCTTTCGGTGGTACCCAGGCCATCAAGAACCTGCTCATCGCCCGGCGAGCCAAGCGTGATTACGCTTAACACCTGCGTCTGGCCACGCGTAAAGATGGCCGAGCCGTGTGTACGAGGAAGCAGGCCCACCTCACAGGAAATCGGGCGGATCGTCTTCAGGTCGCGGCCATCGACACGCACTCCCTTATCCAAAATGGTATTGCGCACATAGGACTTCAATTCTTGCTCGTAAAAAGCAATAATGTCCTTCAAGCGCTCAGGATACTGCTCTCCAAGAGCGGCCACCAGCTCGCCCTGCACCATATTCAGAGCAGCCGAGCGAGCTGCCTTGTTGGGATTGCTCAGCGCGGCCTCAAAGCGGGGCAGAACAAACTCGGCAACTTTCACTCTTAGCTCTTCATCCACCGGAGGGGGCGTGAAAGGACGCTTGGCCATATTGACCGCCTGGACTAGCTTCTCCTGCATCTTAATAATATCTTGCAGGCTTTCCTGGCCGAAGCGCACGGCCTCGAGCATGATCTCCTCTGGCAGCTCTTTGGCTCCAGCCTCAACCATCATCACAGCGTCCGCCGTGCCAGCTATCGCCAGATCAAGCCGAGACTCCTCCATCTGCGATTCCAGTGGATTGATCACCAGTTGTCCATCAACATAACCTACGCGTACAGCGCCCACCGGGCCGGCGAAAGGAATATCAGAAATGCTCAGCGCTGCGGAGGCACCCACGATACCTAGAATATCAGGATCATTCTCCTGGTCAACCGAGAGCACCGTTATGATAATCTGAACATCGTTACGATAGCCTTTGGGGAAAAGCGGGCGAAGCGGGCGGTCAGCGAGGCGACAGGCCAGAATAGCATGCTCAGTAGCGCGGCCTTCGCGCTTAATAAACCCGCCAGGAATCTTACCGGCGGCATACATACGTTCTTCTACATCTACAGTTAACGGAAAAAAATCAATGCCTTCGCGAGGTTCATCGCTGCCTACTGCGGTGGCCAGGATTACAGTATCGCCGTAGCGCACCAGCACAGCACCATTGGCTTGCTCCGCTACGCGGCCTGTCTCAATACTCATTACACGGCCACCGATAACAGCTTCTTGACGGTGAATCATACTTCCTCCGACTACTAGGATCCCCCCCTGGGGCCTATTCATTGGCCTCCAGTTGCTTTCTCAAGGGGATTCATCTTTTCAACAACTAGCTTCCCCTGGCCTGTCCTCTATGCTATCCAGCCAGTCTTAATTAACAGCCGTGATCTTTCGCTGGATACATCTATTTCGGTTCGTCTCTTCTACTCTATCTCTAACTGAACTGCTTCTTACTCAACAATTCTGGTGTCTCAACCCTGTGTCTGTCGCTCTGCTCGTAAACTTTTCCTCAAAAAGCATGTGGGGAACGCGCGGGCCTGTCTTGATAATCAGTGCTATCTCTCTTCAACACAGCATACAATCTGCTACAGTGGGAGAAAAGGCGGAGCCGCGGTCGGCTAGAAACGCTGCGCAGGCCGAAATTGCGCCGACCGCACCCAACACAACCATCTCAAACTAATGGCGCAAGCCAAGTTTGGCAATCAATGCACGATAGCGCTCTGGACTTTTTTTGCTCAGATACGTAAGAAGCCGTTTGCGCCGGCCAACCATCAGCATCAAACCTCGTTTGGAGTGCAGATCGTGTTTATGCACTTTAAGATGCTCGGTGAGCTGATTGATTCTATGCGTTAACAATGAAACTTGCACTTCGGGCGAGCCGGTATCGGCCTCATGAATACGGGAATTTTCGATGATTTCCGTTTTCTCTTCTATAGTAAACGGCACGTTCTCTCTACCTCCTGTTGTGCCAAACCCGCAAAGGAAAGCTTTGTTCGCATTATAATTCAACCGCGAACGAGTTTCAAGCCCTTGCTATTCTTTTCCTAAGCGAGAAATTGATAGTGTGGCGGAGAGGCTGCGAGTATGTTGTCTGACAGCCTTTTCGCCACACCACCAAAACCTCCTACTTAATGGTGACTTTCGCGCCAACCTCGGCCATCTTATCAGCGATTTTCTGGGCCTCTTCTTTGGAAATGCCCTCTTTGATCGCCTTGGGCACGCTTTCAACGACCTCTTTGGCCTCTTTCAGGCCCAGACCAGTCAGTTCGCGTACAACTTTGATCGCCTGAATCTTGGCAGGTCCCGCACCGACCTCGGTCAGGATAGCATCGAATTCGGTTTGCTCCTCAACCGGGGCTGCAGCTGGAACCTCAGCTCCTCCGACGGGAGCTGCAACTGCAGCAGCAACCGGGGCCGCACTTACGCCCCACTTCTCCTGCAAGGTCTTGCTCAGCTCAACCAGTTCAAGGACATTCAACTTTTCAATCTCAGCAATAATGGTGTCAACAGACATGGATTTTTCCTCCCGATGGTAATATGCGACAGGGCATACTATTGCTCTGTGCCGCTGCTCTGCAACTGATCGGCACGCGCTTGAAGAACATAACAAAGGTCGCGCAGTGGCGCGGTGAACAAACCGACGAGATTAGCTGCCGGTCCCTGGATGGTGCCAACTACCTGAGCTTTGACCTGGTTCTTGCCGCCAGGTATTTTGGCCAGACTCTCTACCTGCTTAGCTGTCAGGTTGCGCCCGCCCATAATGCCAGATTTGAGCACCACGATTTTCGAGGTTGCTATGTAATCGTTAATGACTTTGGCCGTGGCGACTTCATCCTCATAGCCGAACGCCACCGCGTTCTGACCATTGAAGATGCTCTTGTCCAGCTCGGTCATGTTGCTACGCTCTGCCGCAATACGCAGCAGCGTATTCTTGGTGATCTGGAACTCCACTTGAGCCGCGCGCATTTTGGCACGCAGTTCGTTCATATCTTTGACATTCAAGCCCTGCGTTTGCACCAGAATAGTCACGGCTGCCCGGCTAAGCTTGTCAGTCAATTCAGCAATCTTTTCTGACTTGGCCTGTGTAGGCATCTCGCTTCTCCTCCTTTCCACTAGAAAGTCAGGTAAAAAATTTGGCCTTCGGCTTTTTACCGAAGACCATAATGAGTTCATCTGTGTACACCTGTTATATGAGCATCACTACACAGAACATACCTGTGCAGCGTGAATCCACAACACAGATATACTGCATTGCTCATTCACGGGCTTCATATGACAGGCAATCACATTTGACCTCAGCAAGCCGGCCCCTGCAAACGAGGACCATTTACATGCTGTCTGGCATACTTGCTATCTTCGGTCCCCTGGCCTTTCCAGACCAGAAGTTCAAGATTCGTTCCCTTACGCCCCTTTTTTCGGGCTAGGCATTAATCGCTGAATTTTGATTTGATGTTCAAACAATGAACATCAACAGGTAAAAAAATTATACAGGCTTGAGCGCTGTAGCCGAAGCCACATCCAGGCGCACGCTAGGCGACATCGTTGAGGAAAGCACTACGCTTCTCACATATGCCCCCTTGGCCCCTGATGGTTTGGCGCGTAGAACAGCATCCATGACCGAAGCGAGGTTCGACATCAGCGCATCTTCGGAGAAGGACATCTTACCCGCAGGGATATGCAACAACGAGGTTCTGTCAACCCTGAACTCGACGCGACCCGCCTTGACCTCCTGCACCGTTTTGGCAATATCAAAAGTGATCGTTCCGGCTTTTGGGCTGGGCATCAGACCACGTGGGCCAAGTTTCTTACCAAGACGTCCAACCTTACCCATGACATCGGGCGTGGCGATAGCCACATCAAAACCGAACCAATCGTCCTCGATCTGCTTGATCAAATCGTCCAACCCGACAAAGTCTGCCCCTGCCGCCTCTGCTTCATTGGCCTTCTCGCCCTGAGCAAACACCAGCACCTTCATCTCTTTACCGGTGCCAGCAGGCAACATCGCCACGCCGCGCACCATTTGATCGGCATGGCGAGGATCAACACCCAGCTTCATGTGGACTTCAAGCGTTGGATCAAACTTTACATAGTTCATCTTTTTGAGGAGCGAGATCGCTTCTTTAGGCTCATACAGCTTGTCGGGATTGACAAGCTTCAAAGCCTCTTGATATTTTTTCCCGTGCTTTGCCATTTTTTTCTCTATGCCCTCCTTGTGGCAAATGAACCGCAGTGACTTTCGGGCGGTAAATTTCTTCTTGTACGTATCCTACCCAGCGCGAGCACCTACCTTGATCGGCGTTTCTGTGAGAACCCGCCTGGCGAGAAAACGGGCTAATCGCTGATCGTAATCCCCATGCTACGAGCCGTGCCTGCAACCATGCGCTCAGCCCCCTCAATGTCAATTGCATTGAGGTCCTTCATCTTCATTTCGGCGATCTCACGCAGCTTGGCGCGATCAATCGAGCCAACTTTCGTCTTGTTAGGAGCCGACGACCCCTTCTCGGCGCCGACCGCTTTCTTCAGCAGATCTGGTACCGGCGGTGTTTTCGTAACAAACGTAAATGAACGATCTTCGTAAATGGTGATCTCGGCGGGAATGATCAGGCCCACCTGATTGGCGGTGCGCTCATTGTACTCCTTGCAGAACGCCATAATATTCACGCCCTGAGGGCCAAGCGCGGTACCAATCGGTGGTGCCGGATTCGCCTTCCCTGCCGGGATCTGTAGCTTCACTACAGCCTTAACACGTTTTGCCATTCTATGCTACTCCTCAAACACGGGTTCAGATGAACTTAGATTTTCTCAACCTGAAGGAAATCCAGGACAACGGGCGTTTCACGGCCAAAGAAAGAAACCAGCACCGTCACCTTATTCTTATCCAGGTTAATCTCGCTGACCGTTCCGATAAACTCGGTGAACGGTCCATCGATCACACGGACACTTTGACCTTTAGAGAAATTGACCTTAGCTTTAGGCTTCTCCGTCTCTTTCGTCACTTGCTTCAGGATTGAACGAATCTCACTCTCCTGCAGCGGTACAGGGCGAGTGCCAGAACCAACAAAACTCGTGACACCGGGTGTGTTACGCACAACATACCAGGCTTCATCGCTCATGATCATTTCTACCAGCACATAGCCGGGAAAGACCTTGCGCTGCACTGTACGCCGCTGGCCCTGCTTGATCTCGACCTCTTCCTCCATCGGCACGATCACCCGGAAGATCTTATTGCGCATATCCATAGAAGATATACGCGCTTCCAGATGGCTTTTTACCTTATTCTCGTAGCCGGAATACGTGTGGATAGCGTACCAGGCAGGCTCTTCTGAAGCTGTACCGGTGCCTTTGCGCCGCTCTGGCTCTGGCAGCCCAGATTCATTGGTATGTTCAGTAACCACAGCATTTCCCCTCATTCGTTCCCTGAGTCGCGCACTACTTACCTGTAACCGTTGTGAAGAGATGGAACAACCCCTGATCTGCCAGGCCAAGTATCAGGCCAATGACAGTTGAAAGCACGATCACCACAATAGTCATATTCCGAGCCTCCTGGAAAGTCGGCCAGGTGACTTTGTAGCGCAACTCACGATATGATTCACGCACAAAGCGCACGATAGCCCATTGGCGGAAACCGCCCGACTTCTTAGCAGATGCAGGAGCCGGTTTGACATCACGGCGCACGGGCTTACTCGGGCGATCATCGCGAACAGAGGTCCTGACGCTTTTCACTTCTTTTTCACTCGTTCGCGCCTTTGGCTCTTCTATCTCGCCCTGGCTGGCGCTCTTCTTCTTTTCGGACATTCTATTTGCCACGTTCAACCTTTCTCGATCAGTAAAAAGTGTAGTAGTGACCGTGCTACTCTTTATTTGGTTTCACGATGAGACGTGTGTACGCGACAAGTAGGACAGAACTTTCTCAATTCGAGACGTTCTGGATTGTTCTTCTTGTTCTTGGAAGTCGCATAGTTACGCTGCTTGCACACGGTACAGGCAAGGATCGTAACGACGCGATTCTCTTTCCCTTTACTGGCCATTTGCTTCTCCTCATTACATAGCTCTTACGAGCTGAGGCTAGTCAGTAGAAAACTCACACCAGCCGAGCGGAAGACCACCCACAGAGAGACAAGTTTCTCTTCCCTATAGAGGATTGGGTGACTGACAGCATAACGCATTATAACTGTTTTCTAGATTCCCCACAAGGGTTACTAATGGACGTTTCCAAAAAGCCCTACTCGCCTTCGTTCCCGCTATCCTTTTCTCTCTAAAACGCTGTCAGGCGGGCTACCGTCGCGGCCAGTATCGACGAGAACATCTAACAAGCGCTATCCGCACCAGTCTTCGTTGTTGGTGCGGATAGCTGGCGAATATGTTTACTCGACGCTGGTGCAGACGCCAGCCCCGACCGTGCGACCACCCTCACGGATGGCAAACTTCGATCCCACTTCCATGGCCACTGGCTGCAACAACTCCACCGTCATCTCGATGTTGTCCCCTGGCATCACCAT